>NZ_FUYC01000001.1:0-300000 GCF_900167125.1 Paucidesulfovibrio gracilis DSM 16080 | reverse complement strand
GGGCCACGGTCATTTCATAGGCCGCTGGAATCAGTCGATGCGCCAAGTCCCGGGCTGCCTCGCATGCCAGATCGTCCATGGCCCTGTCCAGTGGGGGCATGTCCTGTAACGGTTCATGCCCTTCCTCGCAATCCGAATCCGCCCGGGGGCAGGCCCGGCCGCCATACCTGCATGCAAAGCGCTGTTGGACATGGTCCTCGGCCAGCGTCCGGCTCCCGGAGCAAACGCGCATGTCCAATTGCATGTCCAGACGCCGATCCACATAGGGGTAGCGCTTGAGTCGCTTTACCGGCACTTCCTCCGTGTAGGAACGGACCACGTTGTCGTCCCCGTCGCGAACGGTAACCGTTCGGGTCCGGGTGTCTTTGATGGTGCGCAGGTCCACGCCGCGGTCATTGAAGGCGGAGCCGTGAACGGTCACCAGGACAACGGCCTGGGCCTGATCCATTGGAACCAAAGTAAAACGGTCCGACTCGTTGAGCGTGCGCAAAAAGCAATCTCTGGCCCGGTACGCGGGAGCGCCACGGAATGCAGGGACCGCCAGTTTTCGGATGCCGGGCAGAGCCACCTCGGCGGGCCGGAGGGCGTGCATGCGTGTGGAGGGTCCGCAGCCCGAAAAAAGAAAAAGGATCAACAACAAAAAACAGGGGATGTGCAGCCGGGAAGTGGATTTCATGGATGCTTCATACCCTCCGCGCAATAAGGAAATCAAGCCGAAGGCTGTCCGGCTGTGTGATCGGGAGGCAACCTTACCGGAATACAGGGAAAAAAGCCAAGAGGCGGACTGTGGGCAAAAAGATGCGTGACGTGGGCGCTTTGGTCAGATCAAGCGGGCCAGGAAAAGGGAACGTAGGGCAGGGGCATTTTCCCGGTCCGGCCATCCGGTCCTGGCGAGGTAGCATGCGGCAGATGTCGGAGACGCGGGGCGGCCAAGGAAAGGCAAACGGCATGGCCCTCAAAGAAAGCCATGCCGCGTCGCCGTCTTCATGCGGTGCATGCGGACGGATAAACATCACTCCATGTCCTGGTCCTCTTCCTCCCGACCAAGACATTTGGCCTGATCGTGTACCAGGTCGGCAAAACTGATGGAGTCCAGCTTTTCAAACATGGCTTCGCTGGCAATGCGCCAAAGGTGCCGTGTGAGGCATTCGGCGCTGCGTTCGCATTGATCCTTGCCGCGAACGCAAAATACGAGGTGCCGGTGCCCTTCCAGCACGCGCACGACCTCGCCCACGGAAATATCCTCGGCGGGCTTGCCGAGCATATGGCCGCCCTTGGGACCGCGGCGGCTGTTGATCAAACCGGCATCACGCAGTTCCCGGATGAGTTTTTCCAGGTACTTGACGGAAACCTTTTGCCGTTTGGCAATGTCGCCGATGCGCACCGGCCCGTCGCCCGCGTGTTGGGCGATGTCCAAAACCATGCGCGTTCCGTAGCGGCTTCTCGTGGTCAGCTTCATTCCTCTCCTCCTGCTTCGCGGGCCGCCATGCCGCGTATCCCAATCAATCCCCCGTGGTCGCATAGCAAAATCAGATCACAAAGGAAAGACTTTGAACGCTGATATCCTCCCAAAAAGGGGGTAAAAAAACACTTTTGTATCGGCAACGGCTTTGCTAAACTATGTTTCAGCGCAATGAACCTGCCGGAATCGAAGCCTGTCGCGTCTTGAGCCGGGACACCTTTTCAGAAAAGCGGAAGCAATCATCATCCACGTCGTTCCGCCTTGCTCCCCTGCTGTCCACTGGACGGATCGGTCCGGTTGCGTCATTGTCGCCGTCCCGTTTGGATACGATCTCCGCGCCGCTCAGCCCGGAGCATCGATTTCCCCGCAACGAAAGGGATCACGGCAAATGCGTCGTCGGTCCTCAGCCCACACCGTATTTGGAGTCATTGCATGAGCAAGCAAGTCATGGTCGTTGATGACGACCTCAACCAAGTGGTTGCCCTGGCCAGGGAGTTTGAAGACCACGGATACGTCACCTGCACGGCGCGGGATGGCGTGGAAGCCCTGGCCGTCATGAAGGACACGCTGCCGGATCTGGTGGTGCTGAATCTGGAAATGCCCGATGAATGGGGACCGCGGTTTTACCGCAAGTTCAACCAGGATCCTGAGCTGGCGGATACGCCCGTCATCGTCATGAGCCGGTTGCCCGGCATTCATCTGGCCATTCGAAACGCGCTCGCCACTGTGAGCAAGCCCCTTGATCATGATCAGATCATCACCCTTGTTCAGGAAACCATTGGTGCCTGAGCAACGCCTTTGCTTCCGGTTCGGCGTCGTTATCGGCCTTGGAACCGGTTCTGCACATCGCCCTTGAAAAAAGTCCGGGGGAGGAGCCTCGTGAAAAAGGCTCTTCCCCCGGCGGAAACAGCGCCGCGGCGCTGCCGATTGTTCAAAACGATTCCAACTAGAGAATGTAGCGGGACATGTCCCGGTCTTCCACTACCTCGGCCAGCTGTCCGCGCACATACTCGCGGTCCACCACCACGGTGGAGCCGGACTTGTCCGGCGCTTCAAAGGAAAGCTCGGCCAGAAGTTTTTCCATGATCGTATAAAGCCGCCGCGCTCCGATGTTCTCGGTATCCTCGTTGATTTTTTCCGCAGTAGCGGCCATTTCCTCCAGGGCTTCCCGGGTGAAGTCCAGGGTGATGCCTTCGGTTTCCAGCAGGGCTTTGTACTGGACCGTAAGGGCGTTCTGCGGTTCCGTGAGGATGCGGTAGAATTCGTCCTTGCCCAGAGCCTGCAACTCCTCGCGCAGGGGGAAGCGGCCCTGGAGTTCGGGGATCAGGTCCGAAGGCTTGGCATAATGGAAGGCACCCGCCGCAATGAAAAGAATGTGGTCGGTTTTGATCATGCCGTACTTGGTGTTCACCACGCACCCTTCCACCACGGGGAGCAGATCCCGCTGTACGCCTTCGCGGGATACGTCGGTCCCGCTGCCCTGGTCCTGGCGGGCGGCCACTTTGTCCAACTCGTCGATGAACAGAATACCGGTCTGCTCCACGCGTTCGCGGGCCAGCTCCATGACCTTGTCCATGTCGATGAGTTTGTCGGACTCTTCCTGAATGAGCACCTCGTACGCGTCCTTGACCTTCATTTTCCGGCGCTTTTTCTTGTTCGGGAAGAAGCGGCCCAGGGCGTCCTGCATCTGCATGCCCATGTCCTCCATGCCGGGAATGGCCATAATGCTCACGGACGGATCCGCCTGGCTGGACACTTCCAGCTCCACTTCCTTCTCGTCGAGCTGCCCCTTGCGCCACATGGCGCGGAATTTTTCGCGGGTGCCGTCATCGGGTTTCGCAGGGGTGGGTTCTTTGGATTCCTCCCCGCCGGACATGAAAAAGCCCGGGCTTTTGGACTGCTTTTCGCGGGATCCGGGCAACAGCAGATCCAGGAGCCGGTCCTCCGCGGATTTCTCCGCTTTGATGCGCACACGCTCGATTTCCTCGTTGCGCACCATGCCCACGCCGATTTCCATCAGGTCGCGGATCATGGATTCCACGTCGCGGCCCACGTAGCCCACTTCCGTGAATTTGGTGGCCTCCACCTTGAAGAAGGGGCAGCCCGCGAGATTGGCCAGGCGTCGGGCGACTTCGGTTTTTCCCACGCCCGTCGGTCCCATGAGGATGATGTTTTTGGGCGCGATCTCGTCGCGCAGTTCCGGGTCGATCTGCTGGCGGCGCCAACGGTTGCGCATGGCAATGGCCACGATGCGTTTGGCGGCTTCCTGGCCGATGATGTAGCGGTCCAGTTCCGAGACGATTTCACGGGGCGTCAGATTGCTCATGATGTTTTCTCTTGGGTCTGGATGAGGATGTGGTCGTTGGTGTAGACGCAGATGTCCGAGGCGATGCGCATGGCCTTTTCCGCGATTTCCCGTGCGGGGAGGTCGGTCTCGCTTTTCATGGCCCGGGCCGCGGCCAGGGCGAAGGAGCCGCCCGATCCGATGGCGGCCACATCGTCATCCGGTTCGATCACGTCGCCGTTGCCGGTGATGATCAGGATGTTTTCCGCATCCGCAGCCAGAAGCATGGCCTCGAGTTTGCGGAGGTACTTGTCGGTGCGCCAGTCCTTGGCCAGTTCCACGGCGGCGCGGATAAGGTTGCCGGAAAAGGATTCCAGCTTTTTTTCAAAGCGTTCAAACAGCGTAAAGGCGTCGGCCGTGGCACCGGCGAACCCGACGGTGACCTTGTCCTTATAGATGGTCCGCACTTTACGGGCGCCGTGCTTCATGACCATGGCCTGCCCGAAGGTGACCTGGCCGTCTCCGGCCACGGCGGTGCCGTTTTCGTCCTTGACCGCCAGGATGGTGGTTCCTCTCAGTTCCATGGGCGCTCCTTTGGGGGCGGTGGTTTGCGTTCCGGTCGGGCACTGATTGCCGACCGAAGCGGGATGCATCGTTTACAAAAGTTTTCTGGCCTGTTCCTGCCAGTGGTGACAGGCGTCCGCCCCGTGAAGAATCAGTTGGACGGACTGGACGAGTCCCTCTTCCAGCCCTTCGGCCAGGGTGCGCAGGGCAATGGGCGCGGCCTGTTCCACGGGATAGCCGTACGCCCCGCAGGAAATGGCGGGGAAGGCCAGCGATGGAATGTTATGGGCGCGTGCCAGGAGCAGACTCACGGTGTAGGCGGATTCCAGAAGCCGCGCTTCGTTGTTCTCTCCGCCGTTCCAAATGGGACCGACGGCATGGATGACGTAGTCGTGCGGCAGGTCAAAGGCGGGGGTGATGACCGCATCGCCCGGGCTGACCATGCCGTGAACCCGCACAAGATCTTGTCCTGTAAGCAGAAGCTTTGGTCCGGCCGCACGCTGGATGGCGCCGTCCACGCCGCCGCCTCCGGCCAGGCGAGGATTGGCCGCATTCACGATGGCCCGGGTGTCGGCGCGGGTGATGTCGCCTTCCAGAATGTGCAGGGAGTTGCCGGAAAATGTCCAGGTTTGCATGGGCAATGAGTGTAATGCCGAATCACGGCTTGGCAAGGGGGCGCGGATGAGAAACCCGGCAAACGGGGGCGGATATGCTCGGTGCCGGGACTTGCGCGGAGGTCAGAATGTGATGTTCACTCCAAAGCGTGTGGTCAGGCCGCTGTCCGGCCGGGAGGGATCCTGATGAAAGGGGGAAAGGTCGGCATCGGAGCCGTTCAGTCCGTAGCTGAACCCCATGTAGGCGTTCCAGGGGCTGGGTTGCTCGGTCTCAGGGTCCAGGTGCAGGAGGCGTAGGCCGAGAAACACGTTGGCAACGCTGGAAGTGGCGTTGAGCAGGGAAGCGGGCGATTGGAGCGCTGCTTCGGATTGATCGGAAAGGATGTAGATCATCTGGCTTTGCACACTAAAATCGCCGATCATGTCTTCCAAGGAGGTGTCCAGAAACGAGTCGGAACCCGGGGCGGCGGACATTGTTTCGGAACCTTCCAGGGCCGGGTGGTCCGGGGAAGTGGCCGGGGATCCAGGTGGCAGGGTGCCGGGAATGGGTTCTCCGTCAAAGGCATCCCGCAACCCAAGTCCGTTGCCCGTGTCCAGGCGGAGTTGCTGCTCGGCGTGGCTGGCCTGCGGGCTAAGCGTGGTCAGGAGAAAAAGGGACAGTCCCAAGTAAAGCAGGATGCGCGTCATGGACATGGCTCCTGGTTGGCATCAAATTCCGAATACTTCTGATTACCCCCCGAAACCGGGAAATGCAAGAGCGCGAAAAAAGCGGGATCAGGCTTCCATGCCGCGCACTTCGCGGATGGCGTCAGCATAGGCCTTGAAGACGGATTCGCGGTCGATCAGCCCGAGGATGGTGTTGGTGTCGTTCTCGGCAACCACGGGAATCTGGTCGTAATCCGTGTCCACGAATTTGAGCAGGGCGGTATAGAGGTCGTAGTCCGGTCGCAGATACGCGGGCTTGCCGGCCAGATCCCGCACCACGAGCAGGTCGAACAGGGTGCGTTCGAAGATGACCTTGCGCGCGCTGGACAGGGAGAGCATGGAGGTGAATTCCCCCTCCACGTTGCGCACCGGGAAGACGAGCTGGTTCGAGTTGGCGATGACGTCCGTAAGCGCCTTGAGGGTGGTGCATTCTTCCAGGGTGATGACCAGACGCGGGCGGTAGTGGTCCTGGACTTTGAGTTCCTCAAGGATATTGATGGTGGCGTCCACCACATGGGCCGGGGAGTCGAATTTGTTGTCCACCTGGTTTTCGTAGAGGGAAAACCGGTGGCCCAGCACGATGCAGAGGGCCGAGGCCAGCATGAGCGGTGCCAGCAGGCCATACCCCTGAGTCAGTTCCGTGACCATGACCAGCGGACCAATGGGTGCATTGGCCACGCCCGCAAAAAACGCGGCCATGCCCACGAGCACGTATCCGCCGGGTTCCTGGGCGATGCCGGGATAAAAGCGGTGGGCCACTTGTCCCACGAGACCGCCGGTCATGCCGCCGACGAACAAGGCCGGGGCAAACATGCCGCCGCTCATGCCCGAGCCGATGGTCATGGAGGTAGCCAGGGTTTTGCCCAGAATAATGGCCAACATCATGCCGATGGTCATTTGGCCCATGATGGCGCCTTCGAGCCAGCCGTAGCCGCCCGACAGCAGCTCGGGAAACTGCATGCCCATGAGACCCATGAGCAGCCCGCCCACGGCCGTGGCCCACATGAGACCTACTTTTTCCTGCAATCGGCCGAAGATGGAATATTTGACGAAATAAAAGGTACGAACGTAAAACCAGCCCGAAGCGGCGCAGGCAACGGCAAGCAGGGCGTAAAAAATGAGTTCCCGAGCATCATGGAAGGAAAAATGCGGAATGCCGAAAATGGGTTCCGTGCCGTAAAACAGCGTGAACAGGCTGTAGGACACCACCGAGGAGAGCACGGCCGGGAGCACGGCTTCGGCCTCGAAATCTTCGCGGTAGATGACCTCAATGGCAGTGAGCGCGCCGCCCAGAGGGGCGCGGAAAATGGCCCCCAGACCGCCCGCTGCTCCGGAAAGCAGTAAAATACGCCGTTCTTTGACCGTGAGTTTGAGGCGTTGGGAAAGCCAGCAGCCCACGCCAGCACCGATCTGGGAGATCGGACCCTCGCGGCCCGCGCTGCCTCCCGTGGCAATGGTTCCCACTGCCGTCAGACCTTTGATCAGCCAGGCCCGGGCGCGGAGTACGCCGCCCTGGTTGTGAAAGGCCTTGATCATGGCGTCGGTGCCGTCGGTGCCGCTGTTGACGCTGTCTGGGATGAAACGGGTCACCAGCCAGCCCGTGATCAGGCCGACAAGGGTGGTGCCGATGGGGATGACCCAGGGCCGAAGTTCTCCGGCCGGGCCGTGAAAGATTTCCTCACCTGCCGGGGCAGGAAGGGATAGTCCCGCGAGTTTGTGCAGGATGAGAAATTTACCCAGTTCCACGGCACCAAAGAAAAGAACGGCGGCAAAACCGGACAAAATGCCCACCACCACACCGAGCAAAAGCCAGCGAACCGAGCTGACGTGCCGATAGGTGCGCAGAAACTCCCGCCAGGGGTGCAGCAGTTGAAGCAGCAGGTTCACGCCCGTACCTCCGGACCGTCGGGCGAAGCGGCCGTGGCCGGACCGGGGCAGGTGCAGGGACGCTCGGGCTGGGCCTCGGGGGAGCGAAGAATGGTTCGCCCCAGGCGGACATCCTCGGCAATGCGTGCCTTGAGTTCGTCCAGCCCGGAAAATTTCTTTTCGTCACGCAGACGCTGCACAAAGTGGACACGGATTCTGCGGCCGTAGAGGTCGCCGGAATAGTCGAGGATGTGCGGCTCCACGGACACGGCATCGTTGCCGAAGGTGGGGTTGGTGCCGATGTTGGCCACCCCGGGCAGGCAATGCCCGTCCAGCTCCACCCAGACTGCGTATACGCCCCGCTTGGGCACGAGCTCGTCCACCAGCTTGAGGTTGGCGGTGGGAAAGCCCAGCAGATCGCCGCCCCGTTTCATACCGTGCACCACCTCGCCGGAAACCTGGTAAAAGCGGGAGAGAAGCGGTCTGGCCTCCCATACGCGTCCGGCCTGGACCATGTCGCGAATGCGGGTGGAACTGACCACGGCGCCGTCATGGGTGACCGGATCCAGCCGAAAGACCTGAAAATCAAATTTTTCGCCCAGGCCTTGCAGCGTTTTGTAGTCCCCGGTGCGCCCCTTGCCCATGTGGTAGTCGTAACCGATGACCAGTTCACGCACATGGAGTGCGTCCACAAGGTAGGTCTTGACGAATTCCTCGGGGCTGAGTGCAGCCAGTTCGCGGGTGAAGGGAATCACCAACGCGGCTTCGGCGCCATGCTGTCGGATGAGTTCCAACTTTTGATCCGTGAGCGTGATGAAGGGGGGCGTTTGCGGCCCGACCAACACACGCAGGGGGTGCGGGTCAAAGGTGACCACGACGCTGGATGCACCACGGGTTTTGGCCTTGGCGCAGGTCATGCCGATGAGTTTTTGGTGGCCGAGATGGACGCCGTCAAAGTTGCCGATGGTCACCACGGATTCGGCAATCGCGTCCCGGAGTTCATGGATGGATGTTGCGACGATCATCGCCTTGTTCCGTGATTCGGGGATGTTTTTTCAAAGCCGGAATGAGTACACCAAAATAGTGGGACTCGCAAGTGCCGGGCCAAAAGGCTCAGGCGTCGGCATAGAGCTTCATCTCTTCCTTCAGCTCTTCCATACGTTCTTTTTGGTCGGGCGTGCGTGCCAGGCCTTCGGCTCGTTTGCCGTGAAATTTTGCCTGCCCAATGTCGTGGCCGTACAGGGCGGAATAGGCCAGATGCAGATGTGCGGCAAAGAGGTCGCCCGATTCACCGAGCAGCCGACCGAGGTGATAGTGTACCTCGGCATCGCGTGGGACTTCCTTGAGCACAAGGCGCATGGTCTTGATGGCCTGGGGAAATTGTTTCTTTTCACCCAGCAGGCGGGCGTTGTAGAACAGGGTCAGGGCGTCCGTGGGGTCGCGCACAAGCGCTTTTTTCAGCAATGGCTCGGCCTTGTCGAACTGGCCGGAGCGGAAAAAGAACCCGCCGGCCTCCCGCAGTACGAGCGGATCGTTGCCGCCGCACTCCAGGGCGCGTTCAAAGGCGTGTGTTGCCTCGGCCTGTTTGTTTACGCGGGCCAGGACCATGCCGTGGGACATGTAATCCAGGCAGGTGAAATCCCCCGGCGCCATGCTGTTGAAATGGGCGAGACTGGCCGTGGGGTCCGAGAGATTGCCGCGGATTACGGCCTGCACCCGCAAAAAACGCGAGTTGTCCGCACGCTGGGCCAAGGCCTTGGGGGGCAGTTCCTTGGTGCGCAACCGCAGATACGCCATGCGTTCGGACATGGCCGGGTGAGTGGAGAGATACGAAGGCAGGGATTTGTTTCCGGTCATGCCCCATCGTTTGTCCAGCATGATTTGAAATGTTTCGGCCAAAGCCTGTGGCCGGTAGCCCGCGTCTACCAGGTAGGTCAGGCCCACGTGGTCGGCCTCCACCTCGTTGGCCTTGGTATAGACCAGAAACGCTGTGGCCGCGCCTGCCTGGGAGGTCATCATCAGCGCCTGACCCAGGTTGCGGTTGTTCTCCCCGCCCGTGGCACCGAGGAACGCCCCGGCAATAAGCCCGACATAGGATCCGATGCTGGCAAGTTCCATGTCTTCCATGCGCTTGGCCACGTGCCGCTGCGAAACATGGCCCATTTCGTGGCAGATAACCGCAGCGAGCTGGTCCTCGGTCTTGAGGTTCAGCATCAGGCCCGTGAGCACATAGACATAGCCACCCGGAACGGCAAAGGCGTTCATGGAGCCGTTGCGGATCACGGTGGAGGTCACGCGGTAGGGCTGGGGCGGCATGGCATCCACGACCCGTTGCACCACGTCTTCCACATAGCCTGTGATCATGGGATCTTCGACCAAAGGCATGGATTTGACGATTTGTTGGTGAAACTCCCGGCCCATTTCCGCTTCGTCCGCAACGGTCACCTCCGTGAAAAGAGCCATGGCCGGAGTGGCCAGGCCGAGTACGAGTGCCAGGAAGGCTGCGGTCAGGGTCAGGTGTCTGGTCATGGGACTGTGCATCCGATAGCTCTCCTTGCTTAGGAAGGTAGTGCTTGAACGGGCCGAGGTCAATGCAGGGAACGAAACATGGTGAAGACCAAAAAAAAGGGAACGCACGCGGCGTTCCCGGATAAAAGTCGTGGAGCGTGGAACGTCCGCGCTTATTTGTTCATCATGTCCAAAAATTCCCGGTTGTCCTTGGTGCCTTTCATGCGGTCCACGATGAATTCCATGGAGTCAATGGAGTTCATGGGCGCCAGAAGCTTACGCAGGATCCAGACACGGTTGAGCACGTCGTCAGCCAGGAGCAACTCTTCCTTGCGCGTGCCGGAGCGGTTCAGGTCAATGGCCGGGAACACGCGTTTTTCCGCCAGGTGGCGATCCAGATACAGGTCCAGGTTGCCGGTTCCCTTGAATTCTTCGAAAATGACCTCGTCCATGCGGGAGCCGGTGTCGATGAGGGCGGTGGCGATGATGGTCAGGCTACCGCCTTCCTCCACGTTGCGCGCCGCGCCGAAGAAGCGTTTGGGCCGCTGCATGGCGTTGGCGTCCAGGCCGCCCGAAAGCACGCGCCCGGAGGAGGGCGTCACAGCATTATAGGCCCGGCCCAGGCGAGTGATGGAATCCAGCAAAATGACCACGTCCCGCTTGCGCTCCACCAGACGTTTGGCTTTTTCGATCACCATTTCGGCAACCTGCACATGGCGCTGGGGCGGCTCGTCAAAGGTGGAGCTGACCACCTCGGCGTTTACCGTACGCTCCATGTCCGTGACTTCCTCGGGCCGCTCGTCGATAAGCAGTACAATGAGGTAGACGTCGGGGTTGTTGGCGTTGATGGAGTTGGCAATGGACTGGAGCATCATGGTTTTGCCCGTGCGGGGCGGGGCCACGATCAGGCCGCGTTGCCCCTTGCCGATGGGCGAGAGCAGATCAATGATGCGCGAGGTGAAGTTTTTGTTCCCGTTTTCCATGCGCAGCATTTCCTGCGGATAGAGCGGGGTAAGGTTGTCGAAGAGCACGAGGTTCTTCGATTTCTCCGGCGGATGCATGCCGATTTCGCTGACGCGGAGCAGAGCGAAATAGCGCTCACCTTCTTTTGGTGGCCGGATTTGCCCTGAGACCACGTCACCTTTACGAAGGCCGAAGCGACGGATCTGGGAGGGGGAAATGTAGATGTCGTCCGGACCCGGCATGTAGCTGTACATGGGGGAACGCAGAAAGCCGAAGCCGTCCGGCAGAACCTCAAGAACGCCTTCGCCGAAGATCTGCCCGTTGCGCGCGGCGCATTGTTGCAGAATACCGAAGATCAGCTCTTGCTTGCGCATGCCGGAGGGATTTTCCACCTGGAAGCTGATGGCGATATCCATCAGTTCCTTCATGCTTTTCTGCTTGAGGTCCGTTAGATTGATTTTTTCGGGTTGGTGATTTTTTTCTCGGCCCATAGGTTTGGTGGGGTTAGGGTTTGCCTGAGCGGAGTTGCCGGGGGTTCAGCCCTGGTAAAGGGACGAACGGATCGGGCAACGCCCTGGGGCGCGTTTATGTAGTATCCCCGCCAAGGGGAGACATGCGTTGACGGGCTGCGTCTGCATAGGGGCAATTTCGAACGGTACGCGTCGCAGGCACGGCGACGATGTCGTTCGGCATCATTTACATCGGATGGATGGCTAGGTTACTGGTTTTCCCCGCATGGGGTCGGAATGTCGATTGAAGCGTTCCAAACGAACTACCCGAAAGGCTGTCCGTTGACAAGACCCACTACTCGCTTTTCTCGACATTTTCCGTATCAGCGATGACGTCCGCGAACATTTCTTCGATTTCCTCGCGGATTTCCTCCTGGTCGCGGCTGAGGGCAAAGGCCAGCTCCATGGATACGAGGCTCATGGCTTGCTCCAGCAGCCGCCGTTCACCAAAGGAAAGTTCCTTGTCATTGCCGATGAGGAAAAGTTCTTTGAGAACATAGGCCACATCACCCAGGTCGCCGGATTTGAGCTTTTCGGAATACTCGCGATATCGTCGGTTCCAGTTCTGACCGGTATAGCCGGTGAAGTCGGAACGATCCTTGAGGGATTCGAAAATTTCCATGCCGGTTTTCATGTTGCAGACCGATCGCAGTCCGACATTGGTGGCGTTGGTGACCGGGACCATGAGCGTGACGTTGTTGCTGAGGATACGGACAATGTAGAATTCAGCGGTGGCACCGCCGATTTCCTGACTTTCAATCCGCTCCACCCTGCCCACGCCCTGGGAAGGGTAGACAACCAGTTCGTTAATGTGGAACACGAGATTCGACTCCTTGGAACCGTGCAGAAACGTAGCGACAGCGTTTAATATACGCTAAAATGGACGTGGAGTCCATGCCTCTGACCGGACCTGAAATATGTGTTGTGCCGTAATCGGCCCTGCCGTGGTGGCGCGTTTGCCGTATCCCGGATGCATATTGGTTGGTTCATCCGTGGGAACGCGGCAATGCGGTTTCTTCCTTCTCCGGAGAGCTGTCCGCGTCGGTGGCATTGTCCGAAACCGCGGGGTTCGGCGCTGCCGTGGCGAGGGAATGCAGGTATTGCACGGCAAATCGAGAACCTTTGCGTGAAAAAAGATCCAACCCCTTGGCCACATGGCCCACCACGGTGTCCACGACTTCCATGTCCGCCGTGGAGAAGTCCTCCAGAACCCAGTCGCGGACCTGCCAGGATTCCGCGGGACGGCCGATACCCAGGCGCACGCGCCAATAGCCCGCTCCCCCCAGGTGTTCGACAATGGATTCCAGCCCCCGATGCCCGTTGGTGCTCCCCCCCTGGCGCAATTTGATCCGGCCCAGGGGCAGATCCAGCTCGTCATGCAGCACGATGATCTGGTCCTGGGTCAGAGCGTGGCGACCGGCCACCTTGCTCACGGCGCGGCCGCTTCGGTTCATGTAGGCCAGCGGCTTGAGCAACAGATGGGGAGCGCCCGCCAGGTGCAGGGACCAAAGCTGCATTTCCGGGGTGTTTTCGAGCTGTTGCAAACGCATGCTTTTGCGCTCATTGCCCAGTTGCAGCAGGTGATCCGCCACCATGAAGCCGAAGTTGTGGCGGTTGGCCGCATATTCCGGCCCGGGGTTGCCCAGGCAGGCGATAAGGGCTTTGTAGTCCATTCCGGCTGTTTCCTTCTTCTCGATGGTTGGTTGGCGGTGCTTTGACTGGAGCGTGGGCCGTTCTGTGCTCTGTGCATGGAGGCCGGGCCGTTGCCGCAGGCGGACGGGAGGGAATTCCCCAATCCTGTTCTGGGCATGATACCTATTTTTTCGGCTGACGGCAAAGTGTGGGACCACGGCCCGCGTCGGCGAGGGACAATACGGCAAAAGACCCCGGACGGAGATTCCGTCCGGGGCCGGAAAACGCGATGCAGTGGACGCTACTCGGCAGCCTCTTCTTCGCCGGCTTCCTCGATGTCCTCTTCTTCTTCGTCGTCCAGGGACGTTTCAGTGATCGGGGTCACACCCACCACTGCGAAGTTTTCTTCGTACAGGGCGGTCACGCCGTCGGGCAGGGTGATGTCCTCGATGTGGACGTTGTCGTTCACATCCAGTTCGCTGACTTCGATCTCGATGTGTTCGGGGATGTCCAGGGGTTTGCAGATGATCTCCAGCTGGTCGCGGAAGATGTCGAGCTTGCCGCCCTGCTTGAGACCCTTGGGGGTACCGGTGGTAACCACGTTGACGAAGACCTTGAGATCCTTATCCAGGTCAACGCCGAAAAAGTCCACATGGGTGAGCACCGGGCGGACCGGGTCGTGCTTCAGGCGCCAGACCAGGGAGGGGAAGGTCTCTTTATTGCCGTTGCGGTCGATTTCCAGGTGGAAGACCTGGGTTCCGCCGACCTTCTCATACACTTTGCGCAGCGGCACCTCGGCCACCTGCACCATGATGTTGGTGCCGTGCTGATCGTAGTAGACGCCGGGAACGATGCCCTGGGCGCGCAGACGGCGGTTCGGGCCTTTGCCCGTGGCGGTGCGTTCAGCAACGGTGAGAGTGGAAACTGCTTTTTTAGCCATGTGGTTTCTCCTTTCGTGGTCCCGGCCGCCACCCATTGACGGACGGACCGAGTTGATATGCACGGATTGTTCGGCAATCCGTTTCGCCTGGCGGCGCAGCCTCCGCCGACACTGCGTGGCGGGAGGCCCGGGCGGGGTTTTGCGCCCGTGAGAAGTATTAGACGAAAAGGACGCTGACGGAACTTTCCGTATGTACGTTGTTGATGGCCTTGGCCAGGAGGCTGGCCACGGAGACCACCTGGATCTTGGAGCAGGAGCGGGCCTCCTCGCGCAGGGGAATGGTGTCCGTGACAAATACCTTGGTGAACACGGATTCTTCCAGACGCTGGATGGCCGGGCCGGAAAGCACGGGGTGCGTGGCGCAGGCCATGACTTCCTTGGCTCCGTTTTCCAGCAGCACATTCGCTCCGGCGCACATGGTGCCTGCGGTGTCGATCATGTCGTCGATGATGATGGCGACCTTGTCCTTGACGTCGCCAATGACATGCATGGCCTGGGCCTGGTTGGGCTTGTCGCGGCGTTTGTCAATGATGGCCAGCCCGGCTCCCAGGTGCTTGGCAAAGGCTCGGGCGCGTTCCACGCCGCCAGCATCCGGGGAAATGATGACCAAGTCCTCCTCGTATTTCTTGAGGTGGTCGAGCAGCGCGGGAGCGGCGTAAAGGTTGTCCACGGGACAGTTGAAGAAGCCCTGAATCTGTCCGGCGTGCAGGTCGATGGTGACGATGCGGTTCATGCCCGCAGTGGTCAGGCAGTCGGCCACGAGCTTGGCTGTGATGGGCGCGCGTGGAGCCACTTTGCGGTCCTGCCTGGCATAGCCGTAGTAGGGCACGACAGCGGTGACGCGGTTGGCGCTGGCCCGTTTGAGCGCATCAAGCATGATGCACAGTTCCATGAGGTGGAAGTTGACGGGCGTACAAGTGGGCTGAATAATGAACACGTCATCGCCCCGTACGTTGTCGCCGATTTCAATCCGGATTTCGCCGTCGCTGAACTGCTCGCGCAGCATGGGACAAAGGCGGGTGCCGAGATGTTCACAAATGTCTTCGGCCAGCTTGGTGTTTGCCGAGCCGGAAATGATCTTGAGTTCGCCCTGCATCGGGGACATGACTTCCACCCCTGTGGATAGTGTGGGTGACCTGGCGCGTTGTACGCGTTCGGTCGGATGAAAGAAGAATGGCTGGGGTGGTAGGACTTGAACCCACGAGTGACGGGACCAAAACCCGCTGCCTTACCAACTTGGCTACACCCCAGCATCAAAAGACTGCGTATGGCAGGGAACATCCTTTCGGCGAAGCCGTGCGGCCGCGTTCCGGGCCTGCGTATGATCCCGAAACAGAGCGAAAATACCGGCTCCGCTCCCGCTCATGGCCGCGCCCGAGGCACCGGCGGAGAGCAGACATTCCTTGATTTCCCGCAGTCGGGGAAATGCTGCGAACACGACCTGTTCAAAGTCGTTGTGCAACAACAAACCCGATTCGGGAGCGGACTTTTTAGTACCCAATGGAACACTTGTCAAGACTGTGGGGGCAGGGTTTTTACGATCCCATTCCGAATATGCCCAGGCCGTGTTGACGTGGACGGGCGGGCAGGCCAGAACCAATGTGAATCCGGATAGATCCGGGCTGGCCGGACAAAGTTTTTCGCCAATGCCTGTGGCGTGGGCCGCAGGTGCGTCCAGCAGAAAGAGCGGAACATCCGCCCCCAGGGAGGCGCCCAGGGCAATGAGCCGGGATTGCTCCAGTCCACGGTCCCCGGCGAGGCGGTTCAACTCGCGCAGGACCACGCCCGCGTCCGCGCTCCCGCCGCCCAGTCCCATGCCCTGGGGGATGCGTTTGGTTACGCGGATGTGCAGGTCCGGGCGAAATCCCGTGAGACTGCCCAGTTTTTCCCAGGCTTTATAAATGATGTTATTTTCCGGGACCAGTCCGGGAATGGGGCAGTCCAACACCAGCCCCTGACCTGGATTGGCCGGGACTATGTGAATGGTGTCCGCGGGAGCGCGGAGCTTGAGAAAAAGGGTGTCCAGTTCATGAAACCCGTCCTCGCGCACCCCGGTGATGAACAGGTTCAGATTGATCTTGGCCGGGGCCGTGCGTTGGATTTCATGTGCGGGCATGGTGTTGAAAGACCGGGAGGCCGCAGCCCCCCGGTCGATGAATTGTTGTTATTTCATGACCGGAAGGGTCACGAAGAAGTTTCGGGTTCCACGGCGTACCAGCAGCAGGGCCGGGCGGTTGCCCGAGTCCTCGGCGGACTCCACAAAGTCCTTCACCGTGTCCACACGGGTCTGGTTCACTTCCAGGATGACGTCCCCTCGGGAGAGTCCCTGACCCGAGGCAGCGGATCCGGGCTGGACATTGGTGACCAGCAGCCCTCTGGTTTCGGTCAGTCCCATGCGTTCGGCCTCGCCTTTTTTCAGGGGACGCAGGAAGATGCCGAACTGCGAGGCAGGTTCCACCTTGCCTTCCCGTTCCTGCGGCTGGGCCTGGGCCATGTTGCGGGAGCGCTCTTCCAGCGTGACCGTGACTTCGGTGCGTTCGCCCTTGCGCAGCAAGCCGATTTCCGCCTCATCACCGGGCATCATGCCGCCGATGAGCCGGGCCAGGGCATGCATGTCCTTGACCGGTTCGTCGTTCACGGAAACAATCACGTCCCCGGCGCGGATACCGGCTTTGTCCGCGGGGTTGCCCGCGAACACGTCGGCCACGAGTACGCCTTCGGGCGTGTCCAGGCCGAGCGCCTGGGCCATGTCCTCGTCAATGTCCTGCATCTGAATGCCGAGCCAGCCCCGGTGCACGGTCTCCCCGAGCTTGAGCTGTTCGATAACCCGTTGGGCCATGTTGCTGGGAATGGCAAACCCCAGTCCCTGGCCCGAAGGAATAATGGCCGTGTTGATGCCCACGACGCGACCGTGCAGGTCGATGAGCGGACCGCCGGAGTTGCCGGGGTTGATGCTCGCGTCGGTCTGGATGAAGTTGTCAAAGGGACCGGCACCGATGATGCGGCCCGTGGCCGAGATGATTCCAGCCGTGACCGTGTTGCTCAGGCCGAAGGGGTTGCCGATGGCCAGTACCCATTCACCCACGCGGGCCTTGTCGGAATCCGCAAATTCGAGCACGTCCAGGCTCTCGGCCTCGATTTTCACTAAGGCGAGGTCGGTTTCCGGGTCGGTTCCCACCACCTCGGCGTCGTATTCGTCCCCGTTTTGCAGGCGGACGGAAATGGTGTCCGCGCCCTGGACCACATGGTTGTTGGTCACGATGAAACCGTCCGGAGTGATCACAAAACCGGAACCCAGGGAGCTTTGTTCCCGAGGTTGCTGGCGAAACGGGGCAGGCAGTCGCGGATCATTGAAAAACTGGTCGAAAAATTCGTCCAGCGGCGAATTGCCCCGGCCAGGGCCAAAACGAAAGGCTTGGCCGCCCTGAACGGTTTTGGTGATGGAGATGTTCACCACGGCCTTGCCTGCTTGTTCGGCCAGGGTAGCGAAGTCGGGCAGACTGGCAACCTGGTCCTGATCCGAAAACAGCTTGAAACCTGCCGAGGACTGACCGGGGAGAGCCAGGACCAGCAGCAGGGCAAGCAGGGAAAGGGATTGTTTGAGGGGATGTTTGGGGTGCATGATGACTCCTTGTGTTTCCGCGTGCATGATGTTGACGAAGCGTGGCGGAACAATGACCCAGAGTATAAAACGTTTTCAGTGGATGTAAATAGCGGGGACGGGAAAAAGGCGCGATCCGCAACAATCGGGACGGTTCGGAAACGACGGTAACTGGCTGCGCCGGGAAACCATTGAACCGGCCCCTTGAATACGGACCTGGAATGCAGTAGGGTGCGTCTCCCGATTTCACCGCCCCCGTAGCTCAGTTGGATAGAGCAACTGCCTCCTAAGCAGTAGGCCGCGTGTTCGAATCGCGCCGGGGGCACCATGAATTCCAAAGGCTTGCAGCGCCGCTGCAGGCCTTTTTTTGGTTTTTAGGCAGAGAAAATGGGTCTACACCAAAAACGGGGGCAGTCACGAAAGCGAACTGTTCCGAGCATGTCCACTTACCCACACAGCGCCTTGCGCGACGGGGCGCTTTTTCGGACTTGTGCATACAGGGGATCCTGGCTGGATTTGCGGAAATTCCGAACGGCGTCAGGCGTGAGTAATGAACGGTCTTTGGGAAGGGGAGTCCGAGGGGAAAGTTCTTTCTGCAAGAAACAGGGTTGCCCCTCGGAAACAGTTTTACAAACCATAGAAAAGGCCCGCACACCATGTGCGGGCCAGGTCCGTGTCTGGGCGTCGTTCACTCGCCCGTGTCAGGAGGAGTGATGGTCGAAGTCCGTTGCGCGGTTTTCTTCCATCTACCTGAACTATTGAAAATGTTTTGTCAGCGGCCCTTGGTCCAGTCCAGCACCACCTTGCCGCTGTTGCCGGAGCGCATGACATCGAATCCGTTGGCGTAGTCATCCACGTCCAGGCGGTGGGTGATGGCCGGAGCGATGTTCAGGCCGCTTTGGATCATGGAGGCCATTTTGTACCAAGTTTCGAACATTTCCCGACCGTAGATGCCTTTGAGCCGCAACCCCTTGAAGACCACCTCGTTCCAGTCGATGGCCGTGCTTTCCGGGAGGATGCCCAGTAAGGCCACGCTGCCGCCGTGGTTCATGTTTGCCAAAAGCTGGCGGAAGGCGGAGGGATTGCCGGACATTTCCAGTCCCACGTCAAACCCTTCCACCATGCCCAGCCCGGCCATTGTGTCTGCCAGGTTTTCGCGGGTCACGTTGACGGTGTGGGAGGCGCCGAGCTTGGCGGCCAGGTCCAGGCGGTAGTCGTTGACGTCGGTGATGACAATGTGCCGCGCTCCCACGAACCGGGCCACGGCCACGGCCATCATGCCGATGGGACCGGCTCCGGTGATGAGCACGTCCTCGCCCACGAGATCAAAGGAAAGGGCCGTGTGCACGGCATTGCCCAACGGATCGAGCACCGCGCCCATCTCATCGGACACCGCGTCCGGCAGATGGAACACGTTGGAGGCCGGAACGCTGAGATAGTCGGCAAAGCAGCCGGGCCGGTTCACGCCGATGCCCACGGTGTTGCGGCACAGATGCCGTTTTCCGGCTCGGCAGTTGCGACAATGTCCGCAGGTGACGTGTCCTTCGGCGGAAACGCGATCCCCGGGTTGCAGGCCGCGGACTTCACTGCCCACAGCCACTACGCGGCCGGAAAATTCGTGGCCCACGGTCATGGGAACGGGGATGGTGGCGGCGGCCCATTCGTCCCAGTTGAAAATATGCACGTCCGTTCCGCAGATGGCGGTTTTGTCCACCTGCACGAGCACATCGTTGTGTCCGAATTCCGGTACCGGCGCTTCCTGGAGCCGGATGCCTTGTTTGGCTTCGTGTTTTACCAGCGCCCGCATGGTGCGGGGAACGTCCGAGGTGCGGCTCATGTTTCCCCCTGGATCAGGCAATAAGGTTCATTTCACGGCCCGTGGCGATGAAGGCGTCCACGGCCTGCCGGACCTGTTCCGGCGTGTGCGCCGCGCTCATTTGCGTGCGGATGCGGGCCTTGCCCTGCGGGACTACGGGATAGCTGAATCCGATGACGTAGACGCCCTTCTTGAGCAGGCTGGCAGCCATGTCCCGGGCCACACGCGCATCGCCAAGCATCACGGGGATGATGGGGTGCTCGCCCGGAACCAGATCGAACCCGGCTTCGGTCATGCCCTGGCGAAAGATGCGGCTGTTTTTCCGCAGATTATCGCGCAATTCGTCCAGTCCTTCGATCATGTCCAGGGCTTCCAGGGATGCGGCCGCAATGGACGGGCAGAGCGTGTTGGAAAACAGATAGGGCCGGGAGCGCTGCCGCAGCCATTCGATGATTTCCTTGCGTCCCGAGGTGTAGCCGCCGGATGCGCCACCCAGTGCCTTGCCAAGGGTGCCGGTAAGGATGTCGATGCGTCCCATGACGCCGCGATGCTCGTGGCTGCCGCGTCCGTGGTCCCCCATAAATCCGGTGGCGTGGGAGTCGTCCACCATGGTCAGGGCGCCGTATTGTTCGGCCAGGTCACAGAGTGTGCCGAGATCAGCCACAATGCCGTCCATGGAGAACACGCCGTCCGTGACCACGAGCACGTGGCGGCAATCGGCGGCTTCGCGGAGTTTGGCTTCCAGGTCCGCCATGTCGTTATTTTTGTACCGCAGGCGGCGGGCCTTGCAGAGCCGTACACCGTCGATGATGGAGGCGTGGTTCAATTCGTCGGAAATGATGGCGTCCTCGGGACCGAGCAGGGTTTCGAATAGTCCGCCGTTGGCGTCAAAGCAGGAACCATAGAGAATGGTGTCCTCGGTGCCGAGAAAGGAGGTCAGGCGCTCTTCCAGCCGTTTGTGCACGGATTGGGTGCCGCAGATGAATCGTACCGAAGCCATGCCATAGCCGTAGTGATCCAGGGCGTGTTTGGCCGCGTTGATCAGGCGCGGGTGGTTGGCCAGCCCGAGATAGTTGTTGGCGCAAAAGTTGAGCACTTCGCTTCCGTCGGCCAGGGTGATGCGGGCCTGCTGGGGCGAGTCGATGACCCGTTCGGCCTTGTATAGTCCCTGGGCTTGCAGTGCGGCGGTTTCTTCGGCCAGGCGTTCGGTCAGCGATGCGCGCATGTCTGTCTCCTTGGGTAGGGTGTGCTCGTTTGAGAGGGAAACCGACATTATTTTTCTTGTCAAGTAAAAATACAGTAGTTAAATTGCTCGTATCGTATCGCAGATGAAATCACCAGCTCAGCAGAACGACCGGGGAAGAGTATGGAAAAGCCGTTGAACCTTGATCATATCGACCGGGCCATTATCGAGGAACTCCAGCGTGATGGCCGCGCATCCTATAAAAGCATCGCCCGCAAGCTCGGTGTTTCGGATGGTACGGTGCGGCTGCGCACCGAACGGATGATGGACTGCGGGTACCTGCGTATATCCGCTTCCGTCAACCCGTTATATTTTGAAAACACGCTCACCGCGGTGATCGGCATCAACCTGGAAAAAAAGGTGGATCAACAGATCATGGAGTGGGTCTCGCGGTGTAGCGGGGTGCAGTCCGTGATCAATGTGACCGGCCGCTACGATCTGATGGTGGAATTGTCGGTTTCGTCGCGCTCCAAGCTGAAACGGTTTTTGGTGGACGACCTTCAGGCGCTGGGCGGGGTGGTTTCCACGGAAACCTATCTCTATCTTGAGGCCATCAATAAATGGGTGGAACACAAGGAACACTCCGGATCCTTCAAGGGATAGACGGCCGTCGAGAAGGGAAGCATCAAAGGCGGCGTATAAGCAGGCGACAGGGACGCGAAAAGCTTCCTGGCAATGCGCAGGCGTTGCGTACAAACCCGAACGGTTGGATGCAGCAACGCAGGCGCGGTTGTGTTGAAAGCGGGATGGGCGGGCCGAAAGTTTTGTTCCGCGTTTGCTCTTGACCTTCTCTCCTCTCCATGGTCACACCCGAAGGCATGAAAATGATCCGCACCACCTGTACCCGGCATTGCGGCAATGGCTGCGCCCTGCTTGTGCGCTATGACGGTGAGCGTCTGCACGTACGGGGAGATCCCGATCATCCGGCCACGCAGGGCTTGAGCTGCGCCAAAACCGTGCGGTTCGGCGAGCGTCTGCATGCCCCGGACCGGATAACCCGCCCTCTGCTGCGGCAGAACGGCGAGCTTCGGGAATGCTCCTGGGAAACCGCATTGAATGAAGCGGCCCGGCGTATCCAGGCCGTACGCCACGACCCGCGCCGGATGCTCCATATTTTTTATGTCGGTTCATACGGTGTTTTGTTCCGGGCTTCCCCCTACCTTTTCGGCAGGCTCGGGGCTTCGGCCATGTCCGGGGATTACTGTCTGGACGGCGGCATAGAGGCCCAGACCCGGGATTTTGGGGAGTGTCTGGAGCCGGAACTGGATGATCTTTCCGCCAGCCATGCCATCGTCAACTGGGGCCGCAATCTGGATGCCGAGGGCATGCTGCCCGGTCGGCACGTGCGTGCGGCCATGCGTCGCGGCGTCGAGGTGTTGGCGGTCACGCCCGGAGATCCGGGGTACACATCCTCGGCGCATCGGGTCATCACCATTCGTCCCGGCACGGACCGGTTCCTGGCCTTGGCAGTGTTGCGTATGCTGGACGAGCAGGGCGGGTTGTGTCCGGACAGCTGCCGTGCGGCTCATGGTTGGACCGAATTCAAGCGCCTGCTTCGGGAATCCTCTGTGGCCGATCTTTTGGCGGCCTGTGACGTGTCTCCGGAGGATGCCCGGGCATTGGTCCGGGCCTATGCGTCGCGCCCTTGCGCCTCCATTCTGGGACGGGGGGTACAACGCTATCGCTACGGTGGTGAGAACGTGCGGTTCATCGACGCCCTGGCCCTGCTGTCCGGCAACATGGGGGTGCGTGGCGGCGGGACGTATTTTGCTTCCGGTGAGCGGGGGCATATCGATTATTCCTGGTTTCGGCGGCCTGAACCTGCGCCGCGCAGCCTGCCCACGCATGACCTGGGCGCGGCCCTGGAGCAGGCGGACAAGGACGGCGATCCTGTGGAACTGATCTGGGTGGAAGGCACCAACGTTGTCACACAAAGCCCGGACAGTGAGCGCCTGGCCAATGCCATGCGTAAGCCGTTTGTCATTGCGGTGGAGGCGTTTCCCAATGATACGGCGGAGGTGGCCGATCTGGTGCTTCCTCCGGCATTGATGTGGGAGTGGGAGGATGTGACCCGTTGCTCGTCCCATGGGTGGATACATCATTCCGCCAAGGTGCTGGAGCCGCCCGAGGGCTGCTTGTCCAACTTTACGATTTCCCAAGAGGTGGCGGCCCGGCTGGATCCGCCGGTTCCCTTCCCGGATGCCGAAACCGTGTTGCAGGAGGCCTTGCAAGCGCCCAACGCAACCACGTCATTGGAGGAATTGCGGCGGTGTACCTATCTGCCGTCCCCACGGCGGGAGCCGCCGTTTGTCCATGGGCGGTTTCATCATGCGGACGGCAAGGCCCGTTTGCCCGTGGAGTTGCATCCGGAACCTGCTCCCGGTCCCGAGTTTCCGCTCCGCATCCTCAGTCTGGTGGACAAGGCGCACCTGCTCTCGCAGATACCCGAGGCCGAGCAACGGCGCGGGCCAAGCACCGTGTATCTTTCGCCTGACTGTCCGGAGCTGGCGCGGCTGGACCGGACAGCCCCTTTGGAGCTGGTTACCGAGTTTGGCCGCATGCCCGTGCGACTCGAGTTGTTGACGGGACTGCACCCCGAAGCCGTGTTTCTGCGGCGGGGCGGCTGGATGAAGTGCGGACGGGGAATCAACGTCCTGATCGGCCCGCATGAGGGAGATATGGCGGGCCAGTGCGCGTATTATGCTCAGTACGGCACCCTGCGGAACGCTTGATCCCAGGGGCTATTCCTCGTTCAGGTCAATGCAGAGGATGCGTGCCGTGCCGTCCGGATCCAGAAACATGCTGGAGATGGTTAGGCAGCGGCGACCCGAGGCCTGCGAGATGTATGGTTCCGTGGTGAACCGGGTCAGACCGGAACGTAGGGGCAGAAAGTATTCCTTGCAGGAGTGGTCCGCGCCGCGCCGCGCCGGTTCATAGAGCAGGCGGCGGCTTTTGCGCACCCATTCGGGACGCCGGACTGTATCCGTTGACTGTATGCCCTGGGAATCCAGCAGATAGAGGCACTCAATGCGTGCGTCGGCATCCAGGCACTGCCGCAGTCGTTCTTCGAGCTGCGTGTTTGTGGGGGCGTTGCCCTGGGCCGTGGTCGCGCCAAGGGTCGCGCTGATGCGGTCCACCAAGGCGTTGTATCCTGAAAAACGGATTTTCTCAGAATTGTAGTGCCGAATGCTCGAGGTCTTGTGCGCTTCGGCCACCTGAGCGACCGATACCTCGGAAGCGGCCCAGTCCGGGAATCCGGGAACCGGGCGGCCGAAATAAAATCCCTGAAAAACATCCACACCGCATTCCAGCAACGTCAAGGCTTCGTCCAGGCGTTCCACGCCTTCCCCCAGCACAAGGCAGCCGGTGCGTCCGGCCAGCCGGACAAAACTCTTGACCACCTCCTGCTTGTGAAAATGCCGATGAATACGGCTGATCAGGCAGCGGTCAAGCTTGACCAGGTCCGGCTTGAGCAGGTGGATGCGGTCCAGATTGGAATGGCCCGCCCCAAAGTCGTCCAGGGCCAGCACAAACCCGAGCCGTTTGTATTCGGCAACGAATTCCATGAGTGCGAGCGTGCCGCCCGCCTTGGACTCCACAATTTCCACAATGATGTTTTCCGGGGGAATGCCCGAGGCCGCCACCTGTTCTTCCAGTACCTTGGAATGGACGCTGGACGCATCAATGATGGAGGCGTCCACATTGATGGAGAGCAACAGATTCGGATCGGCCTTGTGCAGGGGGCGGAACGCTTCCAGCGCGGCCTGACGGCAGCGTCGGTCCAGCTCCAGGCGCGCTTCCTGGCTGCGGGTTTTGCCGAAGAGGTGATCCGGCGTGATCAGGGCGCCTGTTTCGGGGTCTTTCCCCCGGGCCAGCGCCTCCACGCCGAGGACCGTTCCACGCCGCAGGGAAACCAGAGGCTGGAAGTGGATTTCCAGGGGCGGGATGTGGGCGGAACGTGGGCGGTGGGCCAGGATGGAGTGGGGCATGGGAGAGGCTCCGTGGATGGAAGGGGGCCGGGGGAATCCCCCGACCTCCCTTACTGGTCGTTGGCTCAGGCCAGGATGTCCTGTTCGCCGGTGCGGATGCGCACGGCCTTGGCTACATCGAGGACGAAGAGGACGCCGTCGCCCTCTTTGCCGGTCTGGGCGGATTCGCGAATCAGGGCCAGGGCTACGTCGGCGCGATCCGCGGGCAGTCCAAGTTCGATTCGTACCTTTTTGAGCAGGTTCACTTCCATGGGCACGCCGCGATAGGTTTCGGTGAAGCCCTTTTGCCGACCGGACCCGAGGATGTTGGTCACGGAGATGGAATAGAATCCTTCGGCGTAGAGCGCCTGCTTCACCTGGGTGAGCTGCTCTGGGCGGATATAAGCGATCACGAGTTTCATGAGCTGTGTCCTCCTTGCTGGTTGGACGGGTTGTCTTTTCTGGAGCGGGCTATTCCACGGTGAAGATCTGGAAGCCGCTGTAGGCTTCGGAGCCGTGTTCGGAGATGTCCAGCCCCTTGCGTTCCTCTTCCTCGCTCACGCGCAGGCCCATGAGCTTCTTGAGTACGGTGAAGGTGATCAGACCGGTTCCAAAGGCCCAGACAAAGAACACTGCCACACCCACGACCTGGACGCCGAGCTGGGCCAGACCGCCGCCGAAGAAGAGGCCGCCGTCCGTGTTGAACAACCCACAGGCCAGGGTTCCCCAGGCACCGCACACGCCGTGCACGGAAACCGCGCCGACCGGATCGTCGATCCGCAGCACTTTGTCGATGAATTCGATGGAGAGCACCACCAGGGCGCCGGCCACCAGACCGATGAGGATCGCGGAACCGGGAAGCACCGTGGCGCAGGGAGCGGTAATGCCCACCAGACCCGCCAGGGAGCCGTTCATGGTCATGGACATGTCGGGCTTGCCGAAGCGCAGCCAGGACACAGCCAGGGCAGCCAGGGATCCGGCCGCAGCGGCCAGGGATGTGTTCATGGCGATGAGACCGATGCTCGAATCCGCCGTGGTGGTGGAGCCGGGGTTGAAGCCGAACCAGCCGAACCAGAGGATGAACACGCCAAGGGCGGCCAGGGGGATGTTGTGGCCGGGGATGGCGCGGGCCTTGCCGTCGTTGTCGTACTTACCGATGCGCGGTCCCACGACCAGGGCGCCGGCCAGGGCGAGCCAGCCGCCTACGGAGTGAACCACGGAGGAACCGGCAAAGTCGCAGAAGGCCACGGAGAAGGTGGATTCGAGCCAGCCCGCGTCACCGTAAAGGCTGCCCCAGGCCCAGTGTCCGGAAATGGGGTAGATCACGCCCGTAACCACCAGGGAGACCAGTACGTAGGTTCCGAACTTGGTGCGCTCGGCAATGCCGCCGGAAACGATGGTGGCCGCAGTGGCCGCAAACACGGACTGGAAGAACCAGAAAGTGTATGACCAGGGCAGGTCCGCATCGGCCACGCCGCTCAGTCCGAAATTGGAGAGTCCGAGCAGGCTGGAGCCGGTGCCGAACATGAGACCGAATCCGAGAAAGTAGAAGACGATCTGTCCGGCACCGAAGTCCAAAAAGTTTTTCATGATGATGTTGCCGGCGCTTTTGGCGCGCGTGAAGCCGCATTCCACGCAGGCGAACCCGGCCTGCATGAACATGACCAGGATGGCCGCGATGAGGGTCCAGAGGATGTTGGCATTGTCCTGGGTGAGCAGCTCAGGCGCGTCCTGTGCCAGGGCGAGGCCGGGGACGAGGGTCAGCGCCAGGGCCAGCATGCCCGGGAGCGCGGTGATGCGGCGCTTGCGGGAATCGGGATACTCGGTTGACATGAAAAGCTCCTTCTGTTGAAAATTGCGTTGTAGACGGATCGAGATAAGCAGTGACCGTGCCAAAGTTGGCACCTCTCTGGAATTATTGAAGAAACAGGTTTTACGTCAAGACAAAATATTTCAAAATTGTCAAATTTACGTAGAAATTTAGTCTATAAAACTTGTAAATTTACAAAAAAGTTAATTTGAACTATTTTCCTCCCAGCGTGACAATCGGGGTAGGTGCATGGAAGGTGGATACAAAAGTAGGCGGTATCGTCCTTTTTTTTGCCCTCAAAAAAGAACCGATGACAAAACGTGGGGTGTGGGGTGCGCGTGGGGTGGTTTACGTTCCCACGGACCCGTGGGATCTTGAAGGACGTGTTCTGAATATGTCGGAATGGGCGCACGGTGCTCCAGTCCGCCGAAGAAAAAAATGTTCCCACACATACTGTATGTGATGAACGAAAAAAAATGGTTGACAGCTTTAAGGAGCTTCAGTAGCCAAAAAGCATGAACTCTCACAAAGACCTCGGCGTGTTCGCCTCCTTTTATTTTTGGTATTGGTTTACCCGCGTCAGCGGTCACGGGAGAGTTGTAGCCTAACGTACAGTATCATCAGGTGAATCTCTTCAAAGGGCCGCTGGCAAAATGCCGGTGGCCCTTTGTTTGTTTCATGGTCCCGGTGCCTCGGTCCGCAACACTACGGAGCAGGATTATGCATATTGGAAAAGCCATCCGGCTGGAGCGGATCTTCAACCGCAACACCCACCGAACCATCGTGGTTCCCATGGACCATGGCGTCACGGTGGGACCCATTGAGGGCATTGAGGACATGCGCGAGGCCGTGAGCCGCGTGGTGGAAGGCGGAGCCAATGCCGTGCTGGAGCACAAGGGCAACGTGCGCTGCGGCCACCGTGCCGAAGGGCGTGATGTGGGACTGATCGTCCACTTGTCCGCCTCCACCTGTCTTTCCCCCCGGCCCAACTACAAGGGACTGGTGGCCTCGGTGGAGGATGCGGTCTGCCTGGGGGCGGATGCCGTAAGCGTGCATCTGAACCTGGGGGACGACAACGAAACCGACATGCTTCGCGATGTGGGCCGGGTGGCCACGGACGCGGCCCGCTGGGGCATGCCGCTTCTGGCCATGGTCTACGCCCGCGGACCCAAGGTGAAGGACGAGTACGATCCAGCCGTTGTGGCGCATTGCGCACGCGTGGGAACGGAACTGGGCGCGGATGTGGTCAAAGTGAATTACACCGGGGATCCCGACAGCTTCTCCCGGGTGACGGGCGCATGCTGCATCCCCGTGGTTATTGCGGGCGGTCCGAAAATGGACAGCACCGGAGAATTCTTACAGATGGTTCGTGATTCTCTGATGGCCGGCGGAGCTGGTCTTTCCGTGGGGCGCAACGTGTTCCAGCACCCCCGGGTGACCAAGCTGGTGCAGGCGTTGTCCATGGTGGTACATGAGGACATGCAGGTGGACGAGGCCGTGGCCTTGGTGGACGGAAAGTAAAGCGAGCGGGATTCATGAAACGTATCATTTTCAAGGCTGTGCCGTTTGACAAACACCTGGTGACCCTGGCGCTCGAATCGGGCGTGGACGCGGTCCTTACCGAACCGGAGCGCGTGGACGACGTGTTGTCCCTGGGCCGGGTGGAAGTCGTGTCCGAGTCGGCCATGCCGGTGGTCTCCATCACGGATAAAACCGCTGAAGAGGAGGCCGTGGACCGGATGCGCGGCGGGGAAGCCGTGGTCCTGGCCGAGGGGTGGGAAATCATCCCCCTGGAAAACATCCTGGCGCAGCAGGACGACGTGGTGGTGGAGGTCGGCTCCCTGGAGCGGGCGCGCCTGGCCGCCGGTGTTTTGGAGCGGGGCGTCGCCGGGGTGGTGGTGCTGCCCGAGGCCGCCGCGGAACTGAAGGCCATTGTTTCCGAACTCAAACTTTCGCAGGGTGTCATGGATCTTTCCACTGCGGTGGTCACCGCCATTCGTCCCGCCGGGCTGGGGCATCGCGTCTGCGTGGACACCATCTCCATGTTGCGTCGGGGCCAGGGCATGCTGGTGGGCAATTCTTCGGCCTTTACGTTTCTGGTGCATGCCGAAACCGAATCCAATCCCTATGTGGCGGCGCGTCCGTTCCGGATCAATGCTGGTGCCGTCCACGCCTACGCCCAGATGCCCGGGGACCGTACTTCGTATCTGGAAGAGCTTTGCGCCGGATCACAGGTGCTGGTGGTGGACGCCCAGGGCAACACCAATCTGAGCACGGTCGGCCGGGTCAAGGTGGAGGTGCGGCCCATGCTGCTCATCGAGGCCCGGGTGGACACGCCGGACGGACCGAAACAGGGGCAGGTGTTTTTGCAGAACGCCGAAACCATCCGCGTGGTGCGTCCGGACGGCGAACCCGTGAGCGTGGTCTCCCTGCGGGAAGGGGATGAAATTCTCTGCCGGACGGACGAGGCGGGCCGCCATTTCGGAATGCGCATTCAAGAGGACATCAAGGAAGGCTAGGCCCATGCACGGGAACAGGAAGGACACGCTGCCCGACGATACCGGGCTGACCGGAATGCGCGAACGCATCGACGCCCTGGACGAAGCCATTTTGGACCTGCTCAACCAGCGGGCGGAAGTGAGCCTGGAAGTGGGGCGGCACAAGGCCGGATCAGCTGAACCCATCTTCAAGCCACGCCGGGAAAAGGAAGTCATTACCCGGTTGCAGGTGCTCAACCCCGGTCCTCTGCCGGATCGCCACCTCTATTCCATCTATCGCGAGATCATGTCCTCGTCCCGCCGTCTGCAACGGCCCGAGCGCGTGGTCTATCTTGGTCCGGAAGGCACGTTCTCCTATTTTGCGGGCATCGAGTTCATGGGACACATGGCCGAGCTGACCCCCAAGTCGAACCTGGGGGAGGTCTTCCGCGCTGTGGCCGAAGGCGGTGCCGAGCTGGGCATCGTTCCTCTGGAAAATTCGCTCCAGGGTACCGTGGGCCAGACCGTGGACCTGTTCATGCGCTATCCCGTGTTCGTGCAGGCGGAACTCTATTCGCGCATCAGCCATGCGCTGTTGGCCGCGGTACCCGGCCTGGGCCACGTCACCCGCGTGTATTCCCATTCCAAAGCCCTGGGCCAGTGTGGGGAATGGTTGGAGGCGAACCTGCCCGAGGCGCCGCGACTGCCCATGTCCAGCACGGCCGCTGCCGCACGGCTGGCCCGGGATGCCGGGGACGGCTCCGCTGTGGTGGGGCATGTGCGTCTGGCCGAACTTTTCGGACTCAACGTCCTGGCCGAACATCTGGAGGATCTGCCCGACAACTGGACCCGTTTTCTGGTCATTGCTCCGGCTCCGGGCCAGGAAAAGGAACGGGACAAAAGCTCCATCCTTTTCACCACGCCGGACAGGCCCGGCGCACTGGGGACGGTGCTGGAGATTTTTTCCCGTCGGGGCGTGAACTTGAGCAAGCTGGAATCGCGTCCTTCCCGCGGGGAACGGTGGAAATACGTGTTCTTCGCGGATTTGGAATGCGACCTTGCCGACCCCGCGTTCAAGCCGTTGACCGACGAATTGCGAGACCATTGCCATACCCTGCGGTTCCTGGGTTCCTACCCGGCCGGACCGCATCTGGAGAATTGCTGATATGTCCACGAGTGCTGAAATGGTGACCATCACGGCTCCGGCGTCCAAGTCTCTTTCCCACCGCGCCCTGATCGCGGCCAGTCTGGCAGCCAGAAGGTGCGACCTGGAAAATGTCCTGCAAAGCGTGGACCTGGACGTGACCCGCCAATGCCTGGAAGCGGCCGGCGCAGTCATGGCGCAACAGGACGCCTTGCTGCGTGTGGACGGATTCAAGGAAGGGCCGCTGGGCGGAGGCCAGGGCGCGGATCCCTCGGGCCTGGGAAAACCCGTTGACATCTTTGTGAATGAATCGGGAACGAGCTGTCGATTGCTTACCGCTGTGCTGGCTGCCGGTCACGGCGCGTTCAAGGTGCATGGGGCGGACCGCATGCACGAACGGCCCATTGGGGAACTGACCACGGCTCTGGAACGGTTGGGCGCGAAATTTGACTGGCTCGGCAATGAGGGCTGCCCACCTTTTGTGCTGCACGCCGAGGGGCTGTCCGGCGGGCGGGTGGAAATCAGCCTGGAGGAATCCAGCCAGTATCTTTCCGGCCTGCTTCTGGCCGCGCCCCTGGCCCGTAAGCCCATGAGCATTGTTTTGACTGGCTCCAAAAGCCTTTCCTGGCCTTATGTGGCGCTGACACTTCGTGTGATGCAGGATTTCGGTATTGAATTTTCCGTGCAGACCAGGGACGACAGCGGAGAATGGAACTCCGTGCCGTGGCGCTCTCTGAAACGTGCCGAACCCGGCCGGACCCGGTTCGAAATCCAGCCCGGAGAATATGAAGGCGCTGATTACCGGGTGGAAGGGGATTGGAGCAACGGCTCATATCTGCTGGCGGCCGGTATCGTGGGTTCCCGCCCCGTGCGGGTGGAAGGCCTGCACGCGGATTCGCTTCAGGGCGATCGGGCCGTGCTGGAAATTTTAGCCCAAATGGGCGCACGGTTTGCCACGGACTACACCGGGGTGACCGCATACCCGTCCTCCCTGCGGGGCGTGGATGTGGACATGGGCCGCTGCCCGGACCTCGTACCCACGGTGGCCGTGACCGCGGCGTTTGCCCGAGGCGAGACCGTGATCCGCGGCGTGCCGCATCTGCGCCTGAAGGAGTGCGACCGGCTGGCGGCCATGCAGACGCAGCTGGCCCGGGCCGGATGTCCCGTGGAGGAGACGTCGGACGGGCTGCTTGTGCATGGTCGCGGACCCGAAGGCTTGCGGGACGGAGAATCCGTGGAACTGCAATGCTTCGGGGATCACCGCATTGCCATGAGCCTTTCCTTGCTGGCCTTTGCCGGGGTGCGTCCCGTGCTGGACGATGTGCTGTGCGTGTCCAAGTCCTATCCCGGCTTTTGGGAGGATTGGGCCAAGGTGTCACCTGCGAATCTGGAGTTACAACGGTCATGACCACGCAGGAAGAAAACGAGATCAACGCGTCGGCCTGCCTCGGGCTTGTGGGGGCGCGGGGGCGTATGGGAACGCTGCTGGCGGGCCGCGCTGTGGCGGCCGGCCGGCGGGTCGTGGGCCTGGATCTGGCTTCGGGCAGCGACCGGCTCGCCCCGGAAGAACTGCCCCGGCTTCGGGACTGCGGCGTGGTCCTGCTCTGTGTTCCCGTACCCGCGCTGGACACGGTGCTCGCGGATGTTGTGCCGCATCTGGCCGAAGACGCGATCCTGGCGGACATCTGCTCCGTGAAGGTCTTGCCCATGCGCCGCATGCGCCGGGCCTGGAAGGGTTCCGTGGTGGGCACGCATCCTTTGTTCGGGCCGGTCATCCCGGAGGGATTCGCTCCCCGTGTGGCCGTAACCCCGGGACCGGGCGCGGACCCGGCGTTGGTGAACGCACTGTTTACGGACATGGGGTTTGAACCCTTCCTGTCCACCCCCGAAGAACATGACCGCGCCGTGGCCTACGTGCAGGGGCTGAACTTTATCTCCACGGTGGCCCACCTTGCGGCCATGCGGCAGGTGTCGGGCATTGAAAAATATTTGACGCCTTCCTTTCAACGTCGGCTGGACTCGGCGCGCAAGATGCTCACCGAAGATACCGACCTGTTTGAGACCATTTCCGAATCCAATCCACACCTCCAGGAAACCGTGCGTCAGTTCACGGGCTTTCTGAACATCGCCGCGGGCGGCGACCTGGACCTCTTGTCCGAGCACGCCCGATGGTGGTGGCGTTCCGAGTCCTGATTCACGCCGGGGGCTCGCCGTCCTGCGGCAGCCCCCTCTCCGAACCATCCCATATTGCGCCGCCTCGCCGGTCAGGGGGCAGCGAAAACCAAGCGAAGCGGTAGCTGGGTCCGATAACCGGACAGCCACGCGCCAGGCGCAAGGAGGCTTTGAACAACATGGTGAACACTGTTTACAACGACGACATGACGAACGGTACCGGGGAGGACGCAGCATGCGACTGACGTTGACGCAATTTGGACAATGGTTGCCTGCGGACGTGCAGACCCCCATCAGTCTCTATCTGGGACTCGTGGGCGATGCGCCGGGTATTCTGCTTGAAAGCGCGGAAGTGGACGGCCGATTGGGTCGCTATAGTCTGATGGCCTGGGATTTTCGGTGTTTGTTCACCCAGCGGCAGGGCCGTTTGGCCGTGGATGTGTTGGATCAGCGCTTGCGACCGTTGGCGGAATTGAACGGCATGCCCTGTGTGGAGGGGCTGCGGCGGGCCTTGGCCATGATCGACGTCCGTCAGTCCCTTCCTAAGCAGGACGGATCCCCGGCATCGGATCGGGAGGATTTGCCGCCCATTACACGGAGTCTGATCGGGTATCTCGGATACGGGGTAGCCGGATTGCTGGAACCGGAGCTGGAAACGGCTTTACCGGCGGAAGACGCCGACCTGGCCCTGGCCCTGCCCGGACGCATGGTGCTTTTTGACCACCTCCGGCATCGTTGCTGCTTCCTGAGTTTGGATCGGGACGACAAGCCTCTGCCCAAACCTGTGCCGAGTTTTCAGGATATTGCAGCGCCACGCGCTGCCGAGGCAGAGCCGGAATCCACTCCCGAGCGGGCGGGATACAAGGCCGCGGTAGAACGGGCCAAGGAATTGATTCGTGACGGGGAATGCATCCAGGTGGTGCTTTCCACACGGTTTACCGCCCCGCTCACGGATGCGCCGTTCCGCATCTACCGGCGGCTTCGTCAGGCCAACCCTTCGCCGTTCATGTTTTACATGCACCTGCCCGACGGTTCCGGCGAGGACATGACCCTGCTGGGATCATCCCCGGAAATGCTGGTGCGGTGCGACCGGGGACATTTGGAAGTGCGTCCCATTGCGGGAACGCGGCCCCGGGGCGCGGACGAGGCCGAGGACCAGTCTCTTGCCGAAGAGTTGTTGGCGGATCCCAAGGAACGGGCCGAGCACGTCATGCTGGTGGATTTGGGCCGCAACGACCTGGGCCGTATTGCCGCGCCCGGCAGCGTGAACGTGCGGCGGTTCATGCAGGTGGAGCGTTTTTCCCACGTCATGCACCTGACGTCCTACGTGGATGCGCAACTGCGGGACGGGCTGGATGCCCTGGACGTGCTGGCGGCCACGTTTCCGGCCGGGACGGTCTCGGGCGCACCCAAGATCCGGGCCATGGAGATTATTGCGGATTTGGAAGCGGAGCACGGGGAATCCCGACCGCGCGGGCCGTATGCGGGCTGCATCGGCTGGCTGGGGCTGGGAGCCGGACCGGTGAGCCTGGACACGGGCATCACCATCCGTTCGTTGTGGATTCGCGGGGAGCAGATCCACTGGCAGGCCGGGGCGGGCATTGTGTTCGATTCCGATCCGGAAAAGGAATGGCAGGAATGCAACAACAAGGCGCGGGTGCTGCGGGAAGTGGTGCGCGGCAGGGAGGACGGCGATGTTTTTGCTGATCGATAATTTTGATTCCTTCACCTTCAACCTGGTGCAGGCCTTCCAGCAACTGGGAGCTGATCCCGTGGTGCTGCGCAATAACCGGGAAGAGTTGCTGGACCGGGAGTTCGTGGCCGGGGTGCGGCGGGTCTGCCTTTCGCCCGGACCAAGCCACCCGGACAATGCCGGACATTGCCTGCGGTTTTTGTCGCTGTTGCCCCATGAGGTGCCGCTGTTGGGCGTCTGTCTGGGACATCAGATCCTGGGACGGTTCGCAGGTGCGGAAGTGAACCGCAACGAACGCATCATGCACGGCAAGACTTCGGCGGTGCGGCATGAGGGCCAGGGCGTGTTCGCTGGCCTGCCCCAGCCCCTGGAAGTTTGCCGGTATCACTCCCTGGTGGTGCGGCCGGAAGGAGCGGAGCTGCTGCGGATCACAGCGCGGACCGAGCGCGGCGAAGTCATGGGGTTGGAGTATGGGGATCGGCCCTGGCATGGGGTGCAGTTCCATCCCGAATCCATATTAACGCCGGACGGACCGAAACTGTTGCATAATTTTTTAAATATTCAGGAAAGATAGGAGAGAAGGATCATGACCACGATGACCACTGCCGTGAATTCAGCCCAGGTGTTGGAGTTGTTGTTGGAAGGCAAGGCACTCAGTGACGACCAAGCGGATGGTATGTTTGAAGAATTGCTTTCCGGGAATTTGGGGCAGGCCGCTGCCGGGGCGTTCCTCATGGGCTTGCGGGCCAAGGGCGAGGATTCCACGGACCTGGCCGCCGGGGTGCGCGCCGGACTCAAACATGCCCGGCAGATCACCGGTCTTTCCGGGCCGCGCATCGACACCTGCGGCACAGGTGGGGACGGCAAGAACAGCTTCAATTGCTCCACGGCCACAGCGTTGTTTCTGGCCGACATGGGACACCAGGTGGTCAAGCACGGCAATCGCGCTGTGTCCTCCTCCTGCGGCAGTGCGGACGCACTGGAGGCGCTGGGCTGCGAGTTGAATACCGAACCGGAGCAGGTGGCCGCCGAACTGGACCGGAATCATTTCGTCTTCCTTTTTGCTCCGGCCTACCACCCCGCCTTCAAGCATATCGCTCCGGTACGCCAGGGTATGGGCATCCGCACGCTGTTCAACTTCATGGGACCGCTGCTCAATCCGGCGCGGCCAACGCACCAGCTGCTGGGCGTCAGCGATCCGGACATGCTCAACCTCATGGGCGAGACTCTGCTGCTTACGGGCGTGGAGCGGGCACTGCTCATCCACGGTGCAGGCGGCTACGACGAGCTGACCACCTTTGGCCCGGCCCGTGGGTATTACATTGAAAAAGGCCGTATGGACAAGACGGTGGTGGATCCTGTGCGGCTCGGATTCCGGCGTTTTTCGCCCGAGGCTGTGGAAGTGGAAGGCAAGGAACACGCCGTGGCCGTGCTGCGGGATATCCTCAAGGGCCGGGGACCGGAACCCATGATGCAGATGGTGGCCCTGAATCTGGCGGCTTGCCTGCATATTCTGGGTGAGGGGGACATGGAATCGTGTTCCGAGGTGGCCCGGGATTACGTCAAGGGCGGCTTGCGACGCGGGGAGGTGGCATGCTGAATCGTTTTCGCGAGGCCAAGGCGATGGAAATCGCGCAACTTCGGGAACTGGCGGAACGCGGCGCCATGCCGCGGCCCTGGTACGGGCATCGTCCGTCCTTTTCAGCGCGGTTGCGCGGTCGCGGTCCAGGGGCGCTTATCGCGGAATATAAGCGAGCCTCGCCCAGCATGGGGCATATCAACGGCACATTGCTGCCCCGCGATGCCGCGTCGTTGTTTGAGGAAAATGGAGCCGCTGCCATGAGTGTGCTCACGGAGGAGACATTTTTCAAAGGAGATTTCGCGTTCCTGGGTGCCTGTGCCGGGCATGGATTGCCCCTGCTGCGCAAGGATTTCCTGTTTGATCCGCTCCAGGTGGATGCCACGGCCTCCAGCCCGGCTTCGGCCCTGCTGTTGATCGTGCGTATGTTTCCGGACGTGGATGCCCTGGCTGCAATGATCCAGCGTGCCACGGCGTTGGAATTGGAGGCCGTGGTGGAGATCTTTGATGAACAGGATCTTGCATCAGCACGCCTGGCCGGGGCCGGGATCATTCAGGTGAATGCTCGGGATCTGGACACGTTGGAAGTGGACCGGGGAAATATTGAACGGCTTGCGGCCCGGCGGGGGGCCGGGGAGGTCTGGATCGCGGCGAGCGGTGTTTCCGAGCCATCCCAGGTCCGGTCCGCTGCGGCCATGGGGTACGATGCCGTGCTGGTGGGGACCGCCATCATGGCGGATCCTGATCCCGGGTCCGTGGTCCGATCCCTGGCCCGGGCCGGGGGACCGGAGGTCTCATGAGGCGGCCCCTGGTGAAGATTTGCGGTCTGACCTCGGAGCAGGAGGCCCGGGCTTGCATGGAGCTTGGCGCGGACCTGCTCGGGTTCATTTTCCATGCATCAAGCCGCCGTTGTGCGGATCCGGCCATGGTGTCGCTGGTTCGATCCGGCGGGGCGCGCAAGGTCGGAGTGTTCGTCAAGCAGGGCGTGTCCGATGTCGTTGCCCTGACGCACCGTTGTGGTCTGGACATGGTCCAGCTGCACGGCGGGCATGGGCGCGACGGAAACCATGGATTTGAAGTGTGCGGCCAGCTGGTCAGCGCCTTGGGCCGGGAACGGATCATCAAGGTGTTCTGGCCGGAACGATACGCCTCTTCCCGGGCATTGCAGGATGATCTGGAGCGCTTTGCTCCGGTGTGCGGATGGATGCTGCTGGATGCGGGAAAGGGCGGCGGCGGGCATGGACGAGGATTTGATCCCGGCTTGCTGTCCGGGGTGCGGTCTCCGCGTCCCTGGCTGCTTGCCGGGGGGCTGGGACCGACCACGCTGCCCGCTGTTCTGACGGCCTTGGAAGAACCGGGCCTGCCGCGGCCGCACGGAGTGGACATGAGTTCGGGCGTGGAAACCGCGCCGGGAAAAAAGAATCTGGAAGAAGTAAAACAGGTCATGCGGATCATATACAGCGGCGCACCGGAGCGGAGCGTCGTGGAACGTGAGGAGTGAAGCGGAGATGAAAAAAGGCTATTTTGGATCATTTGGCGGCCAATTCGTACCGGAATTGTTGATGCCGCCTTTGCTGGAACTGGAGGAAGCCCTGGAGAGCATTGTGCAGACTCCGGCGTTTCAGGATGAGCTGATGGGGTATCTTCAGGAGTATGTGGGCCGCCCCTCGCCCATCACCCACTGCCGCAATCTTTCCGCGCAACTGGGCCTGGATCTCTGGCTCAAGCGGGAGGATTTGAATCATACGGGCGCGCACAAGGTGAACAATACCATTGGCCAGGCGCTGCTGACCAAACGCATGGGCAAGACCACCCTGCTGGCCGAGACCGGGGCGGGCATGCACGGTGTGGCCACGGCCACGGCCGCGGCGTTGCTGGGGTTGAACTGCGTGGTCTACATGGGCGCAGTGGACGTGGAACGGCAAAACGTGAACGTGCGCCGCATGGAATTGCTCGGGGCCGAGGTGGTGGCCGTGCAATCCGGCACCAGAACGCTTAAGGACGCCATCAACGAGGCCTTGCGCCGTTGGATCGCGGATCAGGCCGACACGCACTATTGTTTCGGCACGGCGGCCGGGCCGCATCCGTTTCCTCTGCTGGTGCGTGATTTCCAGGCCGTGATTTCGCATGAGGCGCGAAAGCAGTTTCTGGAGAAGAACGGCGTCCTGCCGGACGTGGTTTCCGCCTGCGTGGGCGGCGGATCCAACGCCATCGGCATGTTCCATCATTTTGTGCCGGACGAGTCCGTGCAACTGGTGGGCGTGGAGGCCGCAGGCACCGGGGAACCCGGGTGCTACAATTCCGCGCCGCTGAACCTGGGGACGGACGGGGTGTTGCACGGCATGAAGACCAAGCTGTTGCAAACCGGGGAAGGCCAGATTCTTCCTTCCCACTCGGTTTCCGCCGGGCTGGATTATCCTGGCGTCGGACCGGAGCACGCCATGTACCACGCCTCGGGGCGCGTCCGGTACGGCACATGCGACGATGCCCAGGCGTTGAAGGCGTTTCAAACCCTTTCGCGCACCGAGGGGATTATTCCGGCGCTGGAAAGTTCCCACGCCGTGGGCTGGGTCATGGAGCACGCCGGGGAGTTGCAGGGACAATCGGTGCTGGTCTGCCTTTCGGGCCGGGGCGATAAGGATATGGGAATCGTGGAGGAGTATTTGTAATGAGCGCGCCAAGCGAAAAACTGACGCAACGCATTGAAGAGGCCACAGCCAAGGGCCGTCCCGCCCTGGTACCGTTTTTGCCCGCCGGGTATCCGCACCGGGAAACCTTTTGGCAGACCCTGGTGGGGCTGGATACCAAGGGCGCGGCCGTGATTGAGATCGGCATGCCGTTTTCCGACCCCGTGGCGGATGGGCCGGTTGTGGAGCGGGCCTCGCTCAAGGCATTGGAAAATGGCGTGAATTTGGAATGGATTTTATCCGAATTGCAAAAACGTGAATTCCGGGCCGGACTGGTGCTCATGGGATACCTCAATCCCGTATTGCAGTACGGCCTGGAACGGTTTGCGCGGGATGCGGCGCGGGCTGACGTGGGCGGCGTGATCCTGGCGGATTTGCCCTATGAGGAGGCTGACGAGGTGCGTTCGGTTTTGGAGGAGCAGGGCGTGGCCTTGATTCCGCTGGTGGGGCTGAACACCGATGCCGAACGCATGGCGCTGTATGCGAAGCATGCTCGCGGATTTGCGTATTTCGTATCCGTACTCGGCACCACGGGCGCGCGGGAGAGCCTGCCCGCCCAGGTGCGCGCCCGGCTGGAACTGGCCAAAGCGGCCTTTGATGTTCCCCTGGCCCTTGGCTTCGGGCTTCGCCGTCCCGAGCAGCTTGCGGAACTTACCGGGTTGGTGGATGCGGCCGTGTTCGGTTCCGCACTCATTGAACACCTGGACGATGGCGGCACCGTGGGCGAGTTTATGGATCGCTGGAGATAAAGGGGGGCAGGCAGCGGCAACTGGCCGGTCCGATAGTGGACCATGCCGGGCAAAATCAGCGCAGCAGGTTCAGCCACCAGTGTTGGATTTGCGGTCCCCAAAGCAGGTGGACCATGCAGGCAAGGGAAAGAAAGGGACCGAAAGGGATGGGCGCTTGCCCTCCCTGCCCCGTGCGGATCATATAAATGATGGCCGCCAGCAGCGCCGTGACGCCTGCCAGGAGCAGCAGCAACGGCAGTCCCTGTGGACCGACGAGCGCGCCGATGAGCAGCATAAGTTTCACGTCGCCAAGGCCCAGCCCCTCGCCGCCGCGCAAGGCGCGATACCCCAGGCGCAGGAGCCAGAATCCGCCGCCGCCGAGTCCTGCGCCCCAAAGCGCCGTGGTGCCGCTGGCGATCCACGCGTCGGGACCGGAACCGGGACCGAGCAGAAAGGTTGCGGTGAGCAGGGCCAGAACCGCGCCCGGGAGCGTGATCACATCCGGGAGCAGAAAGGATTCCAGGTCGATGAAGCTTGCGGTGAGCAGCATGCCTCCCAGCACGAACAGGGCGGCAAAGGGCCAGCCCGGACCGTAGACCATGGCCAGGGCCAATCCCCAAAGACCGGAAAGCAGCTCCAGGGCGGGGTATCGCCAGCTGATGCGTTCCTTGCAATGGGCGCAACGTCCCCGTAGCAGGACAAAGCTCAACAGGGGGATGTTTTGCCACCAGGGGAGCGTGGTCTGGCAATGGGGACAAAAGGACCGGGCCGGATCCACCAGGGAGATGCGGTTCAGCCAGCGATGCACGCAGGCTGTGGAAAAGCTGCCCATGATCAAACCAAGGACCAACGCTGCGAAATCAAAAGGATTCAATGGCATGGAGAGTCGCTCCCTGACTTGAAGAAAAGCGTAATTTACTGCATGACTAATCGCACCCCCCGGCCTAGCCGATTTCGCCGGGAGCCACAAGCCGAGACCCAGAAGGAGAAAGCGCATGGCGGGCCAATACCGCTTTATTCCGCAGATGGACGAGGAACAGATTGCCGCAACCCAGCTCAGCGGGCTGCAATGGACCGTGAAACATGTCTGTGAGGGCAGCCCTTTTTACCGCGAGCGAATCCGTGAGGCGGGCGTGGACCCGGAGGGGATTCGCAGCCTGGATGATTTGCGCTCCTTGCCGCTGACCACGGCGGATGATCTCAAGGAAGGGTATCCGCTTCCGCTGCTATCCGTCCCCGAGCAGGACATTGTCCGCGTGCATGCCTCCAGCGGCACCACGGGAAAGCGCAAGGTGCTTTCCTACACGCAAAAAGACGTGGACGTTTGGAAGAATATGTTTGCCCGCTGTTACGAGCTGGCCGGACTCACGCCCATGGACCGCGTGCAAATTTGCGTGGGCTACGGCCTGTGGACCGCCGGGGCCGGGTTTCAGCTCGGTTGTGAGCATTTCGGCGCAATGGCCTTGCCCGTCGGACCCGGGCTTATCGACATCCAATTGCAAATGTTACAGGATCTTGGGTCAACGGCTCTGTGCTCCACCGCGTCCATGGCTTTGCTCATGGGGGAGGAAGTCCAGAAACGCGGCCTGGCCGACAAGATCAACTTGCGGACCGCAATTTTCGGTTCCGAGGCGCATACGCCCAAGATGCGACGTCAGTTCGAGCAGGCGCTCGGCCTGGAAAGCAGTTTCGACATTTCCGGCATGACCGAACTCTACGGGCCAGGCGCGGGCTTGGAATGCGAGGCCCGCAACGGCATTCACTACTGGGGCGACATCTATATCGTGGAAATTCTGGATCCGGCCACACTCCAGCCCGTGGAGCCGGGCGAGGTGGGCGAATTGGTGGTCACCACGCTGTGTAAGGAGGCCTCCCCTCTGGTGCGCTACCGCACTCGCGACCTGACCCGCGTATTGCCCGGACCCTGTGCATGCGGCTGCTGCATGCCCCGGCATGACAAAATCATGGGCCGGTCCGACGATATGTTTATCTTCCGGGGTGTGAACATCTATCCCGGCCAGATTGCCTCGGTGTTGGAACTGTTCCCGGAACTGGCTTCGGAATACCAGATCATGCTTTCCCGGCGGGAAGGATTGGACCATATGCTCGTGCGTGTGGAACGTCTGCCGGAGGGCGGGCAGCAGGTGGATGACGTTCGGCTTGCCAAAGCTGTATCCGATGAAATCCGCAAACAGATTTTGGTACGGACCGAGGTGGAAGTGCAGCGGCCCGGAGCGTTGCCACGCAGCTTCGCCAAAACCAAGCGCGTGCAGGATGATCGGGGAGAGGACTGACCACGAGACCGCGGTTACGTCCGATCCGCACGGTGCGCCGCAGCAAGCGGGAGACAAGAGTTGATCGGGGACCGCGTATCAGGTTTTGCCATGCAAGAGAAAAGGAACGGCGCGTGCCGTTCCTTTTGTTTTATGGAAGTTGATTTTTCAGAGCTGCGTCCACCCGCTGCGGAAGGACTTTGCCTTCGGTCTTTCGCGGGGTGCGCAGGCATGCTTTTTGTTATTTCACCACAAGCACGGGGCATTGGACGCTCTGCATGACCTTGTGGGTCACGCTGCCGAGCAGCAGTCCCTCCAGGTCGCCGCGTCCTTTGGATCCCATAATCACGAGGTCCACGCCTTCCTCCTGGGCGAATCGGGGGACGATGTTGCTGGGACGTCCGCCTTCGATGCGCGTTTCATATTCCACCTCAAACTGACGCAGGGGCGCGGTTTGCCGTTCGATAATGGCGGCGCGTTCCTTAATGAGTTCGTCCATGGCGCGTCCCAGGGTGTCGTCGTCGAACTGCGGCACCTTGTAGATACGGTAGCAGGAGAGGACCACCACCTGGGCCGCGAAGTTTTGGGCCACGCGTGCCGTCATTTCTGCGGCGCGTGTGGAGTATTCGGAGTCGTCCACGGGCAGAAGGATTTTTTTCACGTTGATCATGCGTCAGCTCCCTTGTTGTTGCGGTTGGGCGCAGAGGTATCCAACGGTACTTGGTACAGAATCGGTAGTATTTCGTGGCCTATTGGTCAACAGGTTGATTGGTTGCCGATGAACCGGGGGTCTCCGGTCGGAGCGGCAGACGCACCCGGATACTGGTTCCGTGGTCTTCAGAGGAAGTGAAGGAAATGTCGCCGCCCATGGTTTTGGCGATGAGCAGGGCAGAATAGGTGCCGAGTCCGCTGCCGCCTTTTTTCCCCAGGGTGGCAAATTTTTCAAAGAACGTATCGCGGATGCTTTGCGGCACCACGCCCATGTTGTGGATGGTGATATCCGTATGCGCGTTCTGGTGCAGGTTGATTTGCACGGTGCTTTCACGCGGGGCGGCTTCCAGGGCGTTTTTTATCAGGTTGGAAAGGAGCGAATAGACGAGCAGTTCCTCCCCCCGAAGGATGAATGCGTCGGCATTCTCCTGCTTCTCTCCGTTGACCAGGATGTGGACCGTGATCCATTTGGACTGGGACAAGTCTTGTAGCTCGGTGAGAATGGAGCGCAGGATGGGACCGATGTTGACGTTTTCCGGGTGGTATTCGTATTTCCCGGTCTCCATTTTGAAGATGTCGAGCGAAAGGTTGATCATGCGGAGCATCTTCAGGCCGGCTTCCTTGATCATGTATAGTGTGGACCGGACTTCTTCGTCCTCCCCGTCCATTCGGCTGAGAATGATGTCAGGCAGGGCAATGATGCCGTTGAGCGGGGTCTTGAGATCGTGCCGGGTGATCTGGTCCACGTCCTCGCGAAGTTTTATCAGTTTTTTTTGTTCGGTGATGTCCACAAAGCTGTCCAGCAGGTAGCGGTGTCCTCCGAGGCTGATGGGCGCTGTGGAGCGCATCACGTGGCGGATGTCTCCGTCTGCGGTGCGGAGCGTTCCTTCACATTTGTTGTCGGTTTTTTTGGGGCAGCATGTCCCGTCCAGGCAGGGGCAACAGTGCTGCTTTTCCTCGCAAAAGCGCTCCTTGCAGGGGCGTCCCATGAGATTTTCAAGCGATTCGCCGAGCATGTCCAAAGCGGTTTTATTGACCTGGGCGATGCTGTGATTGTCCGCGTCGACGAGCACGATGCCCGCGGGTACAGCTTGGATAATGGTGCTCAATTGGGTGTTGGCTTCCTGGAGGTCGCGGGTGCGTTGCTCAATGCGTTGTTCCAGGTGCCGGTTGATTTCGGAGAGCCGCTGCTGCAGCTGACAATTGTCCAGGGCGTGGGCCGCGGAGGAGAGCACCACGGAGAGCAGGGCCAGTGCGGTATCGGGTATGCCGGATCGGTCTCCGTCGAGCAGGGCGGCGAACATCCCCTGGATGCGGGTGCGCGTCGCCATGACATGCAGCAGGATTTCCTGCTTTCGGTCCGTGGTGAGGAAAAAAACCGGGCCGTGTTGCCGCAAGGCCCAGGAAAAGGAGTTGTCCTGAATGAGTCGCTCTATTTCGCACTCCAGACTTTTTTCCTGCTCCTGGGGATGGGCAAAGACGAGTTCGATATCGTTGGTGTCGTCGTTGATGAGAAACACTCCGGCCTGGGAAACGTTCATGAGATCCTGGATGCGGCTGGTGAGTTCGCGAAAAATTTCAGTGGATTCGGCGCAGCCTTGTCCGGAATCAAAGGCTCCGAGAGAGGAGGCCAGTCCCAGGGCTTCCATGGCGGCGTTTTTTTCGCGGGTAAGGTTTTCGACGCGTTGCTCCAGCCGCTGAATGCGTTTTTCTGTGCTGTTTGTCATGAGAGAAAAAGGGTTAAAATATCTTCGAGCTGCCGTGCTCCAGTGCGGATGGTCGGTCCTATGATGCTCAGAGGGGCGTCCAGGCATTCCCAGGCACCTGGTTCGGGATTCGGGACGAGCGCACTACCGTTGAATCCGTATTCCAGGGCAATGGTCATCATGTCCGCCATGTGCAGCAGGGAGGCGCCGCGCGGCTCGGCGCAGAGCGTAGGGGCGTGATGTCCGGCCGCCGTTTCCAACAGCGTGGGTGGCAGGTTCCAGCGCTGGAAGAGTTCTCTGGCCAGGGTCGTGTGGTCCCATCCGAGCAGGCGTTGCTCGGCCAGATAGAGCGGAAGGCACTCCTGGTGGGAAATGATGATGGCCTGGGCCACGATTTCCGGCAGGCGGCTGAGCATGACAAGACGGCCCGTATCGTGGAGGATACCAGCGACAAAAAGTGCTTCACCAGATATTTCTGGCAGATGAGAAGCAAGTACTCGGGCGAAAACGCCGCAGGCCAGAGAGTGCGTCCAGATGGCTTTTGTGGTGGGGGCGGGGGTGGAAATGCCGGAAAAGGATTGGATGATGGTAACCCCCAGGGCCAGCTGGGAAAGCTCCCGCGTCCCAACCAGGGTAACGGCCCGTTCGATTTGTTCCACGGGCCGTGAAAAGCCATAAAAAGGGCTGTTCACCAGGCGAAGCAGCTTGGCGGTCATGCCCGGGTCTTTTCCCACCACGTCCGCGAGATGCCGGGCCGTGCTCGTGGGGTCGTCAATCACTTCCAGGATGCGGAAAAATGTTTCGGGAAAGGAAATGAACACGTCGCCCTGTTTGAGCATCTCCTCCAGGGAGGGCGGGGAAGACTTGGGGGGATCGACCAGGGGGCAATGACGTACCCGGTGAGGCTCCTGATTTTCCATCAGCGCTCTGGCACGGAAGAGTAAGCATTGTCGGCGGAGTTCCGTGGTCGCGGGGTGATCCTCGGAGCAGGCGTCAAAGAGCACGCTGACCCGCTGTTCGGCGCGGTGTAGAATCTCCGGAGGGAAATCGTCTTCCTGGCGGATTGGTTCGGTGCCATTGCCGAGGATGACGGCTTCAGTGATGCCCCAGATGCGCAGTACCCGTAGATGATGTGTTTCAAGGATGGTGTTCCCGGCGAGCAGCAACCGTCCGTCCGGGCCGTGGATGTCCTTGGCCAGGATCATGTCCGGGGCGAGTTCGTCCACATTGATGGTCTGCATTTTCTGGCCGGGCCTCCTGTTGCGGATGAGAGGGGAAACCTACTTTGGACGCATAGCACAGTCGTGGGAACAGGGACAAGACCCGGTGTATGATTTCCCTTGGACTGTGTGCAAAGGGTGTCTTGACGCTTCAAGCCGGGGCGACCTATCAAGAACGTCGGGGCTGGAGCATGTATCTTGGTCCCAAAATCCCGGAGATGCCGATGGACGAGTCCAATCCGTTTTATTCCGACAGCCGCTGGAACAACATGTACGCCTATGCCCAGACCCTGCAGGATCTGGTGCGGACCGGGGGCGACCCCGTGGAGGAGTGCATCACCACGCTTTCATTGGTTTTGCAGCAGTTTCCGGAGGGGCCGCCCTTGGATGAGGACAGCCACCGCGTGCAATGCGTGCGTTTGCTCGTGCGCAATGTTTTGGGAGCATTGCGGGAACATACACTGGACCAGGCACGCAAGGAGCAAAAATGATCTGGCATGACGCCGATCGCGTGGACTGCTGGCGCGACTGTTGAAGCGGCTTTCGGGAGCTTAGTTTGAAGCTCCGTGCCGCTGGGGCCGACACCCCGTACCGTGTGGAGATCTTACCGGACCAGCGGGAGAATTTGGGACGGTTGCTGCGCCATGCGCGTGCCCGTGTGGAGGAGGAATGCCTGCTCGACAACGGCCACGTTGAATTGCGGGTGCGCTCCGCCGGGGAGGAGAAGACCGGCTGAATAAACGCTGCGGCCATGTACAAGGCAAGGGGTGCCGTTGGATCGAATATGTGATACAGCTTTTCTCGGAGCATTTTCCGAGGAGGCCGGGGTGTCGAGTATCTCCATTGGTTCCATCCTGTACAAAATTGTTTTTTCATTCATGACCGCATTGGCTCTGGGAGTTCTCCCGGTATGGGCCGAAGCGGGCAACACCATCCCCGACAGCGTGGACGGCATTCGCATGGGCGCGTTCCTGAGTGATCTTGAAGGGTTGGCCTTTTCCCGGGACATGACCCTGCATGACGAAGTGGCCGGAGACTCCCTGATCCGATATTATGTTCGGTCGGAGCCGCCCGCCCCCATCGGCGGCGTGGTGCTGGATCGTCTGGAATTCGGCTTTTGCGATGGATACGTCTGCTCCATCCGTGGGGAAGCCGCAGGCGAGGCCGCGTATCATTCTTTGCGCAAATATTATTCCCGGCAATACGGAACCGAGAATCGGCGGGTGCTGCTGTACGGTTCCCAGTGGGATCGGTATTGCGAGGAAGACTGGTCTCGCCGAGGATCGGGCGTGCGCTGGGTGCTGTGTGAACACGCCACGGACAATTGCGCGGTGTTTTCTATTCGTTATGATCCGCAGCAGAACCGGACCGTGTTGCTGCTCGGAGATGCCTTCACGGAGTGAAGTTTTCGGACCGGGACGCGCTGAAGAGGAGGGATTCAGGCATCGGCCTTGACCGGTGCGGAGTCAGGGTCAACGGTGCGTGGAGCCGGACGGGGGTGAATGTTGATTGCGGCTGTCCGGAGCAATGGGAAATTCCAGCCGCAGCCGTGTACCCCGGCCGGGCTTTGATTGGATATCCAGTTTGCCGCCGAGCATGTTGGCCCGTTCCATGAGTCCGGGCAGGCCCATGCGTTTTTCCAGGATGGCTTCGTGCGAACGCCTAGGATAGTCGAATCCCGCGCCATTGTCCTCCACACGAAGAATGACGTTGGGGTGCGAGGCCACGAGCCGGACCGTGGCCGTATCCGCGCCGGAATGTTTGCGCACGTTGCTTAGCGCCTCCTGCACGATGCGAAAAACGTGGATGCCCGCATCCCCGTCCAGTCGTACATAATCCATGCCCGCCGAGGAAAAATCCACCTGTAGCCCGGTGACCGAGGCCACGCTCCGGCAGTAGTCGGCAATGGTCTTGTCCAGTCCGATCTGATCCAGGCCCGACGGGCGCAGATCATGGGCCATATCGCGGACCGAGGCAATGGATTTGCCGAGTATTTCCGCACACCGCAGAGCGCGTTCACGGGTTTGGGGCGGCAGGTCGGCCTCGTCGTCGAATAGGGTTTCAAAGGCGATTTTCAAGGCGGAGAGATCCTGGGCCACGTTGTCGTGCAGGTCAAGGGCCACGCGGCGACGTTCAAATTCCTGGATACGCAGTATTTCCCGGGACAAAATGTTCCGGTACTCCTCGGCGCGTTTGCGGTCCGTGATGTCCATGACCGAGCCTTCGTAAAACAGAACCGTGTTGCCCGAGCCGCGGACCGCACGGGCCGTGCATTCTACCCAGATAAGCTCTCCGTTGCGTCGGCGCAGCTGGTAGATGAAGGGATCCGGGCGGGGGTGTCCTTCCACATGCTCACGGAATTTTTTGCGTACCGAGGGCGTTGCATAGGTTTGTTCGGCAATGTCCTCAAGTTCGGCCACGCATTGGGCCGGCGTGTTATATCCGAGCATGGCGGCCAGGGTCGTGTTGGCCGAGAGCAGCCGTCCATCCGGGGTGGACCGGAACAGGCCCACCGTGGCGTTTTCAAACAGGGTCCGGTATTTGGTTTCCGCCTGGGTAAGGAAGGTTTGTTTTTCTTCCAGCCGTTCGGTCATGTCGTTGACGGCTTCGGCCAATTCGGCCAGCTCGTCGTTTTGCCGCAGGTGAACCCTGGCTTGCATCTCCCCGCCCGCCACCCGGCGGATGACATCGAGAATGCGCCGCACCGGGCTGAACAGGTTGCGCATGAAGAAGTACAGCGTGGTGATGAAGCAGACCGGCAGGATCAGCAGGGTGATCAGCAGAATGCTGCGGGTGGTGTCCACCCGGGCCTGGTCCAGAGCTTCCCGTGTCCGGCGCACCGAGGAAAGCAGATTGGATTCGGAAATGACGTAGCCCAATCGCCAGTTGGTGGACGGTAATCGTTCGAAGGCGAGCAGGTATGGGGTTTGTTCCAGACGAAGGGAGAGCACGCCCTGTGGTTCGTCACGCATGGCTTGCGCGGCGGTGCGTATGGCCGGATCCTGGGAGTCGGTCAGGCCGATGCGGAGCAGCTCACCCGGCCGCAGGTGGTCGGCCGCGTTCAGGCCGAAAAGGTGCAGTTTCCCCGTGGGAAAGGCGATCAGCCCGCCTTGATCCGTGATCAAGAAACTGAACCCCTGCTGGGAATTGCCGTCCAGCACATGTCGTATCAGCCGTTGTACCGAGATATCCACGCCTGTGGCCGCCACAAATTTGCCTTGGTCGTCATGTACGGGCATGCTCAGGGTCACCACCAGACCCTGCCCCATGGAGTCCTGATAAATTTCATTCCAAAGCGGGCCGCCTTTGGGGTTGGCCTCGGGCGTGACGCTGGCAAAGCAGACATCGTCCCGGTAGTCCAGTTCTTCAGGACTGGGCATGAACTGGGCGTGGTGAATGTTGGGATAATAGCGCGACAAGGCGTCCGCGGTGATGACCCAGGCCGCTACGGAACCGGCTGTGGCCTGCTGACAATGCCGCAGGAGCGGATCGACGTGGGAAAGGGCGTTGATGCGTTGGCGGATTTTCGGAGTCGGAGTGTCGAAATCCCAATAGGCTCCCGATGCCAGACTCTCGAGATCGTTGGTAAAGACGCCATTTGCGCTGCGCCGGATAAGCCGTTCCTTGGGATTGAAATTGCGCTGCCCGTAAAACGCTTCCTGGCTTAGGAAGCGTCCCAGGCTCGATGCCGTATACCTGACGGTTTTTTCTGCCTGATAAAAAATGGATTGATAGTGCAGAGCACGTTCCTGAACGGCAGAGGCCAGGCTGCTTCGGGCCAGAGCGCGAATGGAGCGTTCGTTTTGTTCCGCGGAAAATTCACCCAGGGCATTGATCTGATCCAGAGAAATAAAGGAGACCAGTGCCGCCGTAGCCAGAATGGACCCGAGCAAGACCAGGGAGAAGCGCGCCACGAGGCGGGGGAGCGGAAGGGGGAGCACAGGTCGTCAACTCCGGTTCAATGTTGGGTTGGGGGTATGCCGGAAGCCAGTGGATTGTGCAGCAGGATACCTGTTTTGAGCAAACCGTATACTCCGGCCAGCACGGCTTCGGCCGCATCGTGCCGCAGCGACGTGGGGCGCTTGGCCCCGGACCATTCCACTATTTTTCGGGCCAGTGCGTACGCCTCCTGTTTGGCCAGCTTGCCGCTGGTGCGTTGGCGGAGGGGCAGAAGTTTCTTGCGCCATTCTTCAGCCTGGATTTGAAGGGTGGCAATGTCCTGTTTTTTTGCCGTGGCCAGCCAGATGTCCGCCAGCCTGCCTCCGCCCTCCAAAATGAGCAAGTCCGGAGAGTGGCGGTGCAGGAGATTGTTTGCGGCCCGGCGCAGCCGAGACGCCTGCCCGAGGTTGTGGGAGCGGCACCAGTGCAGACGTCCATCCGTACCGAACAGGGCCAGTCCGGTGCGCAGTCCCACATCTACGGCCAAAATCATGAGCGTTTGGTCGAGCGGAGTCTAATCGTCGTCCGATCCGCCGGAATCGGAATCCTGGCTGTCCGGGATGCCGTCATTGTCCCGGTCGGTATCGGCTCCCCGATTGTAATATTGGTCGTTGTAGTAGGTGTTGTTCCTGGAGCGACGGCGCTTTTTGGAGCGCATGCTCCACCATACCAGCGCCACAATGATCAGCAGAACGAACAGGCCTTCATTCATGTACTTCCCCTTGCGATTGCCCCGTGACCCGGAAATCGGAATCTATATATGATGACACCGTACACGAACCTGACGGGCTTTTCCAGCATTGGCGCGTTGAAAATGAAGCCGCGGGAACCGGATACGCGGGGCCGGATGCGAAAAAACGTTCCAGCCGACACGCAAGCACGATGCGGCCGGTCTGGAACGTTCACGGTACGTTTGAGGCGTACTCTTTGTGTATCGTGCGATCAGGCTTCCTTACCGTTGATGCTGTAGAGTTTGGTGCGCATTTTGAGCAGCACCTCATGACACTGCTCCAGTTCACTGGGCGGAAAGCCGTTGAGGAGTTCTTTTTCCAAGGTGAAACAGACCCTGGTGATCTCCTCCAGAAGCCGAATGGCCTTGGGTTGCAGCTCCACGAACTTGACGCGTCTGTCCTGGTCCGAAACTTCGCGCCGCACCCAGCCGCCTTTTTCCAATTGGTCCAGGGCGCGCGCCAGGGTGGGACTTTCCACCCCCATGGCCTCGGCGATTTCCCGCTGGGAAACCGGCGACCCCAGGAACTGGACGGTTTTCAAGGCCATCCAGCGGCTGTTGCTCAGACCCAGCGGCTTGAGCCGCTGGTCCAGGGCGTAGCGCCATTCGCGGGACACTTCGTACAAGGTCAATCCGAGCAGGTTGGAGCCTTGCCGCAACCCCCATTGGATGCACTCGTTCTCCAATTGAGGGGGGTATTGGGGCGTACTCATGCCTGTTGCTCCTTGCCTCGCTTGCCGCGCACCCATTCCGTGGCTCCCATGATCATGCGGTAGAACGTGGGAATGAAGAACGTGGCGATGTAGGTTGCGGCGAGCATGCCGCCGATAACGCCTGTTCCGATAGCGTGGCGCGAGGCCGCACCTGCGCCGGAGCTGATGGCCAGCGGGACAACGCCGAGCACAAAGGCCATGGATGTCATGATGATGGGCCGGAAGCGCAAATGGGCGGCCTGGGCTGCGGATTCGAGCAGAGAAAGCCCCTGCCGGCGTAACTGCACAGCAAATTCCACAATGAGAATGGAGTTCTTGGCGGACAGTCCGATGAGCGTCAGCAGCGCAATCTGTAAATAGACGTCATTGGACAGACCGCGCAGCCAGGTGGCGGCAATGGCACCGAACAGGGCGAACGGAACCACCATGATGACCGCCAGTGGCAGGGTCCACTGTTCATACTGGGCCGCCAGGATCAGGAAGACCATGAGCAGGCCGAGCAGGAATACAAAGGTCGCGCTGTCGCCCGAGGTGGTTTCCTGGTAGGCGGAGCCTGTCCAGGCCAGGGCGTATTCATGGCCGAGCACTTCGTCGGCGATTTCCTGCATGGCCTGGAGCGCCTGTCCCGAGCTGTAGCCTGGAGCAGGACCGCCCACCAGCTTGGCCGCGGGGAACACGTTGAAGCGTTCCACGGTTACCGGTCCGGTGGTCTGCTCCACATTCACCAACGCCGTGAGCGGGATCATGTCGCCGTCGTCAGAGCGGACGTATACATTGGAGAGATCACCGGGATTGTCGCGGTACTCGGCCTCGGATTGCATGTTCACCTGGAACGTGCGCCCCAGCATGTTGAAGTCGTTGATGTAGTACGATCCGAAGGTGGCCTGCATGGTGGAGAACACACGGTCCACGGGAACCCCCATGGCCATGGCCCGTTCCCGGTCCAGGTTCACGCGCAGTTGTGGCCAGTTGGCGGAGTAGGTGGTGGACACGCGGCCCAGTTCAGGGCGTTTTCCTGCGGCGGCGATGACCTTTTGCGTCACTGCCGCCAATTCCGTGGCGCTTCCGCCCGCCCGGCTCTGGATGTAGCCTTCAAAGCCGCCGGTGTTGCTCATGCCCTGAATGGGAGGCATGCCAAAGCAGAGCACAAAGGCGTCCGTGATGGGATAGGCCAGACCGAAAACGCGTTTCACGAAGCTGTCCGCGTCTTGCCCTTCTCCTGTGCGTTCGCTCCAGGGCTTGAGTTTGATGAAGGTGGTGCCGGAGTTGGACTTTCGGGTGCCGGAGAGTATGTCCAGGCCGGTGAGGGAGATGAAGGAATCCACCTCGGGCTGGGCCTTCAGGCTTTGGTCCAGTTGGTCCATGGCGGCTTCGGTGCGGTCCATGGACGCACCGTCCGGCAACATGGTCACGGCCATAGCATAGCCCTTGTCTTCATTGGGCACGAGGCCGCCCGGCACCTTGTTGAACAGCCCCCAGGTGCAGGCAACGAGCGCGGCAAAGAGCAGCAGCGCCAAAAAGCCGCGTTTGAGCATGAAGCGTACGCCCGAGGTGTACCCGTTGGTAACGCGGTCAAAGAACTTGTTGAACCATTGCAGCGGCCGGATCGCGCTGCCGTGCTTTTCGCGCAGCAGCAGCGCGCACAGGGCCGGGGTCAGGGTCAGGGCCACGACGCCGGAGATGACCACGGACACGGCGATGGTCACGGCAAATTGTTTATACATTTCACCGGCTAGGCCGCCCATGAAAGCAACAGGGACGAACACGGCGCAGAGCACCAGCACTGTGGCCACCAGAGCACCGGACACTTCGTCCATGGCCTTGATGGTCGCCTGCTTGGGCGGGAGTTTGTGCTCCCGCATGACGCGCTCCACGTTCTCGATGACCAGAATGGCGTCGTCCACCACGGTGCCGATGGCCAGCACCAGGCCGAACATGGTCAGGGTGTTGATGGAAAAGCCCAAGGCCTGCATGCCGGCGAACGCGCCGATGATGGAGACCGGAACCGCCAGAACCGGGATGACCGTGGCGCGCCAGTCCTGCAGAAAGAGGAAGATGATCAGCGAGACGAGCAGGAAAGCTTCGATCAAGGTTTGCCGCACTTCTTCCACGGAAATGCGCACAAAGGTTGTGGTGTCGTATGGCAGGGAATAGATGATGCTTTCCGGGAAGTTCTGCGAAAGCTCTTCCATTTTGTCATGGACCCGTTCCGCCGTGTCCAGGGCGTTGGCGCCGGGCGCGAGGTAAATGCCCATGGCCACGGACGGATCACCCGTGATTTTGGAGTCCACTCGATAGGCCTTGGAACCCAGCTCAATGCGGGCCACGTCCCGCAGACGCAAAATGGTGCCGTCCGGATTAGCGCGCAGGATGATGTCGCCGAATTCGTCGATGTCCGTAAGTCGGCCCAGGGTGGTGACCGTATATTTCAGCTCCACTTGGCCGGTAGGACGTGAACCAACGGAACCGGCCGCGAACTGGGCGTTTTGTTCCTTGATGGCTTCGGCCACATCCGCTGGAGTCAGGCCCAGCTGTGCCAGTCTGTCCGGTTGCAGCCAGACGCGCATGGAGTAGTCCCTGGATCCGAAAATCGTGGCGTCGCCCACGCCTTCGAGACGTTTGAGTTCGTCCACGATGTTCACCAGGGCGTAGTTGCTCATGTAGGTGGTGTCGTAGCGTCCGCCTTCGGACATGAGGTTGACCACCTGGAGCATGCTGGAAGAGCGCTTGCGAACGGTGACGCCGAGGCGGCGCACCTCCTCGGGCAGACTGTTTAGGGCCGCCTGCACGCGGTTGTTCACGTTGATGGTGTTCTGGTCCGGGTCCGAGCCAACGGCAAAGGTCACGGTGATGCTCAGGGTGCCGCTGTCCGAGCTGGCGGAGTTGACGTAGAGCATGTCGTCCACACCGTTGATTTGCTGCTCCAGGGGAGCGGCCACGGTGTCGGCGATGACTTCGGCGCTGGCGCCGGGGTAGTTGGCCGAGACTTCCACCTGCGGTGGCACGATCTCCGGGAATTCCGCAATGGGCAGATTGAACAGGGAGATAGCCCCTGCCAGGCAGATCACCAGGGAAATGACCGTGGCGAAAACCGGGCGGTTGACGAAAAAGCGGGAGAACATCCTATTGCTCCTCTCCGTCAGGGGTTTGGCCGTCCGGGGCCGAGCCGTCGCCGGGAGCCTGTCCTTCAGGCGGTTGCGGCTGCGCCACGTTCACCGGAGCGCCGGGCCGTACTTTGATCACGCCCTCACTGACGATGCGGTCCCCGGCTTCCAGGCCGGATTCCACCACAAAGGAATCCTCAATTTCAATGCCGAGCTTGAGCGGGCGGGGAGTGGGCATGTTCTGTTCGTCGAGGACATAGGCTATTGGTCCCTGCTGGGTGAAGAGCACGGCGCGCTGCGGGATGAGCAGGGCGTCCTTGAGCACGGCGCCCTTGACGAAGATGCGGACGTACTGCCCAGGCAAAACGAGCTTGTCCGGGTTGGAGAACTCTCCGCGTACACGGATGGAACCGGTTTGGGGATCCACGCGTTTATCGGAAAAGTTGATGAAGCCGGAGATGGGATAGATACTGCCGTCCACCAGCCGCAGTCCCAACGTGTACTCGTCGTTTTCCAGGAACATTTTGCCCTCAGCCAGCCAGCGGCGGTTACGCAGGGCCACGGCGCTGGGTACGGAAAAGTTCACGTAGAACGGATCCAGCTGAGTGATGGTGGTGAGCACGCTGCTGTTGGAAATCACCAGGCTGCCTTCACTCATGGTTTCCTTGCTGGTCATGCCGGAAATGGGCGCACGCACCTCATTGTAATCCACGCTGATGCGGGCGTCGCGGACCTTGGCTTCGGCTTCCTGTACGCTGGCCAGGGCGGATTCGTAGGCGGTGACCGCGTTGTCGCGTTCCTGGGCGCTTACAGCTCCGTCCTTGTAGAGTTTGACGATACGGTTGCGCTCACGTCGGGCGTTTTCCAGAGTGGCCCGTTCCCGAGCCAGGGTGCTCACGTATTGGGCGAGATTGGCGTCGGATTTTTCCGGGTCAATGGTGAAGAGCAGGTCGTTCTCATCCACATATGACCCTTCCACGTATTTGCGTTCCAGGAGAATGCCGCCGGTACGGGCGGTTATGTCGATTTCCCGCGCTCCCGCGGTCTGCCCCATATATTCGAACGTGATGGGCTGGTTCGCGCGCTTAATGGTCATGGCTTTGACCATGGGCGGCGGCATCTGTCCTTGTTGTTCCTCGTTGCCGCAGCCGGACAGGGCCAGGGCAAAAACGACAAGCAGCAGCAGGCCCAGACGATGGATGGTGGTGTGGATCGTGGTCACGGTTCCTTCCGTTGTTGGATATTGGTTGCCAAGAAAGTTAGCTGGCTAATTATTAGAGAGGCAACTGATAGCCGCGCAACTATTATCTGTCAAGCGAGGTGAAAAATAACAATGACATTTCCATATCGTGATGATTTTTAATGGAAAAAGATGTTCCGTGACGATGGCGACAGGCCCGAAATAAAAAAGGCGGTGGCCGAAGCCACCGCCCTGAAGGGTCGAGATGAAGCCGTATCTACAGCTTGCAGGCGGTTTTCAGATCATCTGCGGCATCGGTCTGTTCCCAGGTGAATTCGGGGAGTTCCCGGCCGAAGTGACCGTAGTTGGTGGTCTTGCGGAAAATGGGGCGGCGCAGGTTCAAGCGCTCCTGGATGAAGTACGGGCGCAGGTCAAAGACTTCGCGCACGGCCTTGGTCAGGGTTTCGTCGCTGCACTCGCCGGTGCCGTGGGAGGTGACCACCACGGAAACAGGCTCGGCCACGCCGATGGCGTAGGCGATTTGGACTTCGCACTCGCGGGCCAGGCCTGCGGCGACCACGTTTTTGGCAACGTAGCGGGCCATGTAGGCACCGGAACGGTCCACCTTGGACGGATCCTTGCCGGAGAATGCGCCACCGCCGTGGGCGCCGGCTCCACCATAGGTGTCCTGGATGATTTTGCGTCCGGTCAGGCCGCAGTCACCCACGGGACCGCCGATGACGAACCGGCCGGTGGGGTTCACGTAGACCTTGAGGTCGTCGTCCAGCAGATCCTGGGGCAGGCTGTGGAAGATCACTTCCTTTTTGATGGCTTCCACGAGGTCGGCATGGGCGATGTGTTCATCATGCTGGGAGGAGACCACCACGTTGTCGATGCGCACGGGCTTGCCGTCTTCATACTGCACGGCCACCTGGGTCTTGCCGTCGGGCCGCAGGAAGTCGAGTATTCCTTCCTTGCGAACGTAGGTCAGGCGGCGGGACAGCTTGTGGGCCATGTAGATGGAAGTGGGCATCAAGGGTTCGGTCTCGCGGGTGGCGAAGCCGAACATCATGCCCTGGTCGCCCGCGCCCATTTCTTCGGGCTTCTGGCGGTCTACGCCCTGGGCGATGTCCGGGGACTGTTTGTCAATGGAGGAGATGACGGCGCAGGTCTGCCAGTCAAAGCCCATGGTGTCGGAGGAATTGTAGCCGATGCTTTTGATGGTGTCCCGCACGATCTCGGGCAGATCGGCGTAGGCCGAGGTGGTGATTTCACCGGCGATGAAGGCCATGCCCGTTGTGACGAGCGTTTCGCAGGCAACGCGGGAGGCGGGATCCTGGCCGATGAGGGCGTCGAGCACCGCATCGGAAATCTGGTCGGCCACCTTGTCCGGGTGTCCTTCGGTTACGGATTCCGAGGTGAAAATGTATTTCCCTTTGGGCGAAAAAAACATGCAGTATCCTCCTTACAAAGTGGTCAGCCGCAGGGACGCTGTTCCAATACCTGTTCGATGTTGTTGTCTTCGTCCACGAGCACCACATGGGCCGCGTGGTTTTTGATTTCATCCTGGTCCAGCCAGGCATAGGCCGCTACAATAACTTTTTGTCCCGCTTCGCCGCGCAAGGCGGCGGCCCCGTTGAGGCAGATCTCACCCGGACCGCCGGGAATGGCGTAGGTGGTCAGGCGTTCGCCGTTGCCCAGGTTGTATACGTCCACCTGTTCATAGGGCAGTATGCCCGCGGCCTCAAGCAGTCTGGTATCCACGGACAGGCTGCCGTGGTAGTCGGGGTTGGCCCTGGTGATGGTCGCGCCATGCACCTTGGCGTTCAGGAAGCACCTGCCGGGCATCCTCATTACACCTCCAGAAGAAGATTGTCTATCAACCGGGCGTTTTTCATCCGTATGGCAACGGCCAGCAGGGCGCGTTGTTCCACTGTTTCCAGCGGGTGCAGATCGTCCGGATCCACAATGCTCAGGTAGTCGGCCTCTCCCAGGGGGAGTGCGGCGTCGTAATATTCGTGCAATGTTTGCAGCAGGCGGGGAGCGGAGCGTTCTCCGTCGTGCAGCGCGGTTTGCACGGTCAGAAGCCCCTGGCGGATGGCGGGCGCCTGGGCGCGTTCCTCGGGGGAGAGCCGCACGTTGCGGGAGCTGAGGGCAAGCCCGTCCTCTTCGCGGACGATGGGTCCGGCTTGGATCTGTACGGGCATGTTCAGGTCACGCACCATGCGCCGGATGATGGCCAGTTGCTGCCAGTCCTTTTGGCCGAACACCGCCAGCTCCGGCTGCACCAGGTGGAGCAGCTTGCAGACCACGGTGCAGACCCCGCGAAAGTGTGTGGGGCGGGTCGCGCCGCATAAGCCGCGTGCCAGTTCCGGCACTTCGATCCATGTGGCGTGATCCGGGGCGTACATGCTGCCCGGCTCGGGCATGAACAGGGCGTCCACGCCGTGTGCTTCGGCCAGGGCGGCATCACGATCATGATCCCGTGGGTAGCTGTCCAGATCTTCGTTGGGTCCGAATTGGGTCGGGTTCACGAACAGGGAAACCACCAGCTTGTCGGCCTGGGGGCTGGCCCGGTCCATGAGCGAGAGGTGGCCTGCGTGAAAATAGCCCATGGTGGGAACCAGGGCCGTCCGCAGCCCCTGGTCGCGCCAGTGGCGGCAGGTGGTCTGCAATTCGTTGGGGTCGGTGATGGTAATCATTGGCTTGGCCTCCGGCAAGGCAATCAGGGCTATGTCATTTTGTACGGGTTGTCCAGCGTAACGCTTGAGAAATATGTGCTGCAAGGATAAGGTTCCAGAATATGAGTGTGAAGCGTAATGATTTGCTGCGGGGGGTTCCCCCGCTTACCGGCAGGGATCTCGTGGAATTTGAACATGCGCTCAAGGATGCGTTGCGTCTTCATGTGCCGTTCGAGTCCTACAGCCTCTTTTTCCCGGAGTCCATGAATCAGGGGCAGGGGGAACCCAAGGCGTCCTATCGTTCCTCCAGCCGGGAGTTGCTGTTGCCCCTGGTGCTGGAGGATCATCTCTTGGGCTGGTTCGTGGCCCGGGGAGTGCGGCTCAAGGCGCCGCGCAGTGCTCCGGCCTATCTGGCAGCGTTGGCGCGGGGCGAGCTGGAAAAATTTGCGCTTTATAAAAGCAGCATTACGGATCGGCTTACCGGCCTGTTCAACCGCGATCATTTTTTGGACGTCCTGGAGCGGGAGATCGAGTTGGTGGATGCCGCGCTCATGGCCGGGGACGCGGTGGCCTTGGACGCGGCCGGGCGGGGAAGCGGTTTTTCCGGCGGTCTGGGCGTTATTTCTTTGGATCTGGATCGATTCATGCTCATCAATGAGCGGTACGGCTACGGCGTGGGGGATGCCATTTCCCAGGCGGCGGGCAATGCCCTGCTGCGTATTTGCCCACAGCACGCCGTGGCTGCGCGGCTGATTCATGACCGTTTTGCCGTGTTTTTGCCGGATGCCCGTCCCCGGGCCTGTTTTCAACTCGCCGAACTGATCCGGTCGGGCATTTCCCGTCTGACACATACGGACCCCGTCACCGGCGACGCCATTTCCGTGACGGCCAGCGTGGGACACGTCTGCTATCCCCAGGGAATGACCGGCCCGCAATTGGGACGCTCCACGCCGGAACGCGCCCGCATCCTGCTGCGCAAGGCCACCAAGGCCGTGTCCACGGCCAAACAGCATGGCCGCAACCGGGTCTTTGGATTTGCGGACATATTGGCCAAGGGGGGTAAAATTCTGGATGTTTTACCCATGGGGCGGCTCAGCGTGACGCTTGGCCGGGACGTGGATGCCCGGGTGGGCCAGCGGTTTTTGATTTTACCTTCAGGCGGGGGACACCGGGCAGCGGACGCAAAAGGCCATCGGCAGGGAGTGGAAGCGGCCGGGAATGTGACGCACAAGGGCGAAGCCGTGCTCATTGAGGTGCAGAACGACATGGCCTATGCCGATGTGCTGCACGCTACGGATCCGTCCCTGCCGATTTCGGCGGGTGATCGTCTTGTCAAGGTTTCCGAGGAGGGCGCTCCCTTTGAACACGACGGCACGGGGCGGGTTGATGCGGATCGGGACCGGGTCACCGGGTTGTATGCGCATCGTGATTTCTTGGCGCGCTGGCCTGTGCTGCGCCGGGGACCGGAGACATTCTCCCTGGTGCTCTTCCGGGTGCTTTCCGGGGCGGACGGCTTTGCTCGCGGCTATGAAAGCGCCATGCGTTCCAGAGTGGCGGGACTGACCGAGCTGGTGGAGTCCCGCCTGCCCGAAGGCGCTGTGGGCGGTGAATTCGGTCTGGGCGGTGTGGTCTGGTTTTTGCCGGGCGTGGACAGAGACCGGGCGCAGGCCTTCATGCGGGACGTGGTCATGGATGCGGATCGGCGCGGTCTGGAACTGGCGGCCGGAAGCGGCGTGTATCCTTATATGTCCTTCACACGGGCCGACATGCTCGACAATGCGCGCAAGGCATTGGACCATGCCTTGCTTTTGGAGCATCCCCGCGCCGCGGTGTTTGATTCGGTTTCTTTGAACATTTCTGCGGATCGGCTGTTCATGCAGGGGGATCTGTTCGGGGCGGTGGAGGAGTTCAAGCTTTCCTTGCTGGCGGACGAGGCCAATGTCCTGGCCCGCAACTCCCTGGGGATTTGCTATGCCCAGCTCGGCAGACCGGAGCAGGCTCGAACCCAGTTTGCCGAGGCGTTGCGCCACGCACCCGACGATATCATGGCCGTATACAACCTGGGCTGGATCAGCCAGCGCATGGCAGATACGGACCGGGCCGCTGAATATTTTTCCCGTTGTCTTGAATTGGATCCGTCCCACATCTACAGCATGCTGCGCCTTGGAGCCTTGGCGGAGCAGCGTGGGGATAAGGACGTTGCGGAAAAATGGTATTTACGCGCTTCAGCGCTGCCCGGAGGGGAGCCGTTGACCATGCGGCATCTGGCGCGACTGGCCGTGGAGCGGGAGGACAAGGAGCGGGCCAGGGAGTGCCTGCATTTGGCGCTCAACGCCAACCACAACGACCATTACGCCATGTTCCTTCTGGCCCGGCTTTATCTGGACTCCGGCGAAGATCCGCAGATCGCGGAAGTGCTGGCCCGCCAATGCTCGGCTTTGGCTCCGGAAAAGAGCGAATATTGGGATTTGTTCATCCGTACGTTGAACGAACAGGGCAAAACCGAAGAAGCCCGCATGGCCGATGCCCGGAAGTTGCGGGGATAGCGTCGGTTTCGTCCCCTGGAAGTCTCAGGCGGCTCATGAAAAATCCGCTCTCTGCAACAGGAACGCATGCAGCGAGCGGATTTTTTGTGTTCATTTCCGAGCCGGTTGGGATTTTTGTCCGCGCAGGAGCGGCTATGCGCCGGTGGCTTGGAAGGCCGCGTTCACAATGGCCTTTGCCTCGTCTTGTATATCGGCAAGGTGCTCTGCGCCAAGAAAGCTTTCCGCATAGATTTTGTAGATGTCCTCGGTTCCCGAGGGGCGTGCCGCGAACCAGCCGTTTTTTGTGGTCACTTTCAGCCCGCCGATGGGCGCGTTGTTGCCCGGGGCGCGGGTCAGTCTTGCGAGAATCGGTTCTCCGGCCAGGTGTTCGGCAGTGACCATGTCCGGGGTGAGCTGTTTGAACGCGGCTTTTTGATCCGGACTGGCCGGGGCGTCGATGCGGGCATAGACCGGTTCGCCGAAGCGTTCCGTCAGCGACGTATACCGTTGGGCCGGATTGTTTCCCGTGGCCGTGATTTCGCAGGCCAGCAGGTCCATGATGATGCCGTCCTTGTCCGTGCTCCAGGCTGTGCCGTCCTTGCGCAGAAAGCTTGCGCCCGCGGACTCCTCACCGCCAAAGCCCAGCGAGCCGTCCAGAAGACCGTCCACGAACCATTTGAAGCCCACGGGGACTTCATACAGGGTGCGGTCCAGATGGGCGGCAACGCGATCGAGCATGGATGAGGAAACCAGGGTTTTGCCCAGCCCGGCGGCGCGGCTCCAGCCCGTGCGCGTCTGGAACAGATGTTCGCAGGCCACGGCCAGAAAATGATTCGGATTCATGAGTCCTTGCGATGTGACGATGCCGTGCCGGTCAAAGTCCGGATCATTGCCGAAGGCCACGTCAAATTGGTCCTTGAGCCGGATCAATCCTGCCATGGCGTGGGCGGAAGAGCAGTCCATACGGATTTTCAGGTCGTGATCCAGCGGCATGAACGCGAATCGCGGGTCCGTGGAGCGATTGACCACCTCGATATCCAGCCCATAGAGATCCGCGATAGGGTCGAAGTAGGCCAGACCGGATCCGCCCAACGGGTCGGCGCCGATTTTCAGCCCGGCCGAACGAATGGTCTCCATGTCCACCACGTTTTCCAAATCCAACACGTACGGGCGCACATAGTCGTGCAGGTGGACAAGCTCGGATTGAATCGCACGTTCATACGGCAGGCGGCGAACCTCGTGCAGGCCGTCACGCAGGATCTGGTTGGCGCGTTCCTGCACCGGGCCAGTGATGTTCGGTCCGGCCGGACCGCCCGAGGGTGGGTTGTACTTGAATCCCCCGTCGGAAGGCGGGTTGTGCGAGGGCGTGACCACCACGCCGTCGGCCAGGCTGCCTTTGCCGCCTCTGTTCCACGATAAAATGGCGTGAGAGATCACCGGGGTGGGAGTGTGGCCGTTGTCCTGCTGGATGAACACGTGTACGCCGTTGCCCGCCAGCACCTCAATGGCTGTCCGTTGGGCCGGTTCGGAGAGGGCGTGGGTGTCCATGCCGAGAAACAGGGGACCGTTCACGCCTGCCCGGGCGCGATGTTCGCAAAGGGCTTGGGTCACGGCCAGGATATGCCCTTCGTTGAATCCGCCCTCCAGAGCGCGTCCCCGATGGCCGGATGTGCCGAAGGAAACCGCCTGGCCCGGGATGTCCGGGTGGGGAGAGAGCGTATAATAGGCCTGGATCAATGCCTCGGGGTCCACGAGCATGGACGCGGGGGCCGGGGTTCCCGGACGGGGTTGCGGATCGGTCATGGAGCAGAATCCTCTGTTTTACTGGTGGGGTTGTGTGATGCTTGATACGGCGGGCGGCCGCCGTGGTCAATCCTCAAAGGCAATCCCGTGTTCCGTAAGCCGCTGTTCCAGATCTGCAACGCGTTGGTTGGTGTCGCGCAGTCGTTCCGCCAGAATTTCGGAGAAAATTCGATAAAAGAGTGCCTGGGCAATGAGTTTGTCCGCACCGGAGAGCCGGTTCAAAAATGCTCCGTCCACCACCACGCAGAGGCTGGGAGTCAGTGCCGTAATGCTGGCGGATCGGGGTTTGCCGTCGATAATGCCCATTTCACCGAATACGTCGCCAAGCCGGCGGATGCGGCCGACGCGCGCGCCTTTTCGGTCAATGCTCAAATCCCCGCCGATGAGGAAGAAAATGTGCTGATCATAGGCGCCTTCCTCGATCACTACTTCCCCGGGGTCATATTTCCTGAGTCTGGAAACGCGGAGAATTTCGCGCAGTTGTGCGGAGTTCAGGCTGTCAAAGACCGGCATTTGCCGGAGTCGGCCGATGATCTCCATGTTGGAGTGGTCCAATTCTTTCTCAATCATGTGTGCCCCGTTGGTCCAATGTGGTTTTATTCCCCAATATGGCCCAAATGCGAGGGAGCGGCAAGGTCCGGCGTCATTTTATCCGGGAGAATTTTCGCACAATGTGCATCGCAGATGCTCTTGCCGCTTCATCCCATGTCGTGCCGGTCTGGCGACCGGCCAGGCCTGCGGGTCGCGTTTACTCCGATCGCGCAAGGCGCTAGCCCGACCCGGAATGTCTGGTTTGGGCTGCAAGGGATTCCAGGGCCGCCAGACGTTGCGCCAGGGGCGGGTGGCTGTGGTTCAGGGCCACATACAGAGGATGCGGCGTGAGGTTGGCCAGATGCTGGCGGGCCAGTTTGCGCAGGGCCGATGCCAGTGCCTCGGGCTGTTTCGTGACCTCGGCGGCGTAGCGGTCCGCCTGGAACTCATGGCGGCGGGAAAGAAGATTGTGCAGGGTATCGAGCACCAGGGACAAAGGAGCCATGAGCAGGCCGAACAGCAACAACCCCGCATGCGGGCTGGGTTGCAGTCCCAGTCCGGTAAAGAGGCTCTCCCAGCGCAGGAGCAAGGAAAAGAGCCAGAGGAGCGCGCCGATTTTGAGTACGCCCACCAGGGTGGTTCGCCGAATATGCCCGAGCTTCCAGTGGCCCAGTTCATGCCCGAGAACCGCTACGATTTCCTGTCGGCTGAGATCGTTCAGCAGCGTATCGAACAGGGCGATACGTCGTTTGTTGCCCAGTCCTGTGAAAAAGGCGTTCCCTTTGGCGCTGCGGCGGGAGCCGTCAACCGTAAACAAGCCGGTAAGGGAGAATCCCACGCGTTGCGCCAGTTGTTCGATGTCCCGGCGTAACGGACCCTGTTCCAGCGGCTCAAAGCGGAAGAACAAGGGCAGCATCACCGGAGCCAGCAACTGAAGAGTGAACATGACCACGGCCGCGAGCGCCCAGCAGCCGATCCAGGCTCCCGGGCCATAGGCGTGCAGCAGCCAAAGGATGCCGCTGAGCAACGTACCGCCGATAACCGCGCCGAGGAGCAGTCCCTTGATGCGGTCCAGAATAAAGGTGGCCGGGGTGGTCCGGTTGAAGCCGAAGCGTTCTTCCAGCACAAAGGTCTGGTAGAGGGAAAAGGGCAGTTGTAGAAGCTGGCTCAGCAATAGCAGCCCGCCGATGAAGAGCAGTCCTGCAACAAGGTCGGTTCCGAGTGGGCCGAAGCCCAGGGACGCGGCCGCGTTTTGAGCCAGTCCGTCTGCCAGGGGCAGGCCGTTGAACAGCAGAAGTAGCACCGTGGCCAGGGTCAACACCGCGTCGGATCGGACACGCAGCCTAGTGTTGGCACTGGCATAATCCTGCGAACGCGCGTACGCTTCGGGAGCGTGGATATCCTCCAGTCCGGCCGGGGGGGTAGGGGATCGGCGCAAGGCGTTGAGCAGCTCGGCCAGGGTGGAGACCGCCCAGGCCGAAAGAATGCAGATCAGAAGCAGAATCAAGGGTGTTGTCATGGCGTTCCGTAGTCTTGTTGGAGGTTCGGCCACAGCGGTGTTGCGGTTTCATGGGGAACTCGCGGACCTGTTGCGAACGAATACTACCGAGGGAATCGTACGATATCCAGTGGGCCGGAGAGCGTCAATTAAAGACATGATCGAAAGTTTGGGCATACCCCATACGGAACTATACCGAATGCGCATTGGGGAACAGGAGGTGGATTTTTCCTACCTTCCCGGTCAGGACGATACCATGGACCTGTGGCCTGCGTCCGTGCCGGTGGATGTGACCCGGGAAACGCGGCTTCGGTCGGCTCTGGCCCGTGCGGGGCGCTTCCTGGTGGATGAAAACGTGGCCGGGTTGGTACCGTTGCTGCGTGGGTTGGGGCTGGACACGGTGTATGACCGTACCTGGTCGGATGCCCACATCGCGGAAACGGCTTTCCGGGAAGCGCGGGTGTTGCTCAGTCGTGACCGGGCCTTGCTCAAGCGGTCCTGCGTGCAGCATGGGCGGCTGGTACGTTCGCAACAGCCCGATGAACAGCTGGTGGAAGTGCTGGCCCTGTATCCCCGCCCGGGAGATGCGATTCCTTTTACGCGTTGCCTGCGATGCAATTGCCTCTTGCAGCCCGTGGCAAAGGAGCGGATCCGGCATCGCTTGGAACCCCGCACGAAACGCTATTATGATCGGTTTAGCATTTGTCCGGAATGCGACCGTTTGTTCTGGCCCGGTTCGCATCAGCGGTCCATGTGGGAGCGCTATGTGTCGCTCGGGGTGGCGGATGCGCGGGAAATCCCGGATCGCCTTGATTAACGCGGCGGCGTATATTATTCATTTCTGATACGTTCGGAGGAGGGCGCACAACGCATGTCCGTGACAGCTAAGGAAATTCGGGAACACATAGCCCGCGCCAGAGCCGCCGGTCAAAAGGGGGATCTGCTGCGTTGTCTCAAATGCTTGCGGAACGCCTCGGCCGGGTTGGTGGACAACAAGGTCTTTGGGCGGGAAAAATTCGAGATCGAATCATTGCTCGTGGAGGCCTTGCGCGACCTGAACCGCATGCGGACCATGCAGCGTGTGCTGCCGCAAGGCGTGCACTACGTGCGGGGAAAGGAAGCCCGTCTGCATTCCAAGCTGGCGCATCTGTATGCAAAGCTCAAGGAAGCCATTGACCGCGCCTGCCTGGAAAAAATGCGACAACGCATGCTTACTCTGGACGAAACCCTGCTGGCCGCTCAGGAGCAGTTGAAGAATAAGGATTACCTGGAGGCGCGGAAATTGTTTCGGCGCGCTGCGGACCATTTTCCGGATCAGCCCGGGCTGCTCTCGGACATCGGCACGCGTATGCTCATGGGCGGACTGGTCCAGGAGGCCGTGGAATACCTGCGCAGGGGATTGGAGCAGAATGCGCGGGACGAGCGGGGGCATTCTTCCCTGATCATGTGTTACGAAGTGCTGGGCATGGCCGAAAAGGTGGAGGAAGCCATCAAGAACGCCATTCGTCAGCTTGGTCCCCGTGAGGATTTGTATCTGCGGCTGGGCAAGGTGGCGCTCCAACGCCGAAATTGGTCCACGGCTCTGAACGTTGCCGAGGCCGTGCTGAAGAAAAATCCCCTAAATGTCGAGGCTCGGAAGATTCGCGCCAAGGCGCGTCCCAAGGTGTACGGCAATGGATCACCCACCTCCGCGTCCACCAAGCCCGCTGGGGCGACCGCTTCGGCGCGCAAAGGAAAATCTTACAATCTTGACATGTAGCTCGGGTATCGCTGTTCATCCGGATCACCGTGTTTCCGATTTCGACATAATTCGGCACGCCCGGAGGAAATCTCCAAAAATTCTTACTTTCTTCCTGACTGAACGATTGTTTGAGAATTCCCTTGTGTGGTGCAAAAATGAGGTGTAAAAGCTGAACGCCATACAGGGAGGAGGCCTTACGACTTCATAAGGGGGCCGCATTGCTGAATCTCGGTCGCCAGTGTTTCCAGCCTGCCGTCTATTGTCACAAAGCTGTTTCAAAGGCTATGAGGGGCTATCGGTTCGTCCGGCGTGGAACCACCCCATCGTCCATTCCGCGTTGAGCCGTGTTCCGCTCCGAACCATGCCGGAATCAAACGCTTCGGAGTCATGTTCACGGATTTTGAACGCGGAAGCGAGTCGTTCACATTTCGCAACCGTGTACCCTTTGCTCACTAGGAGGAAGTAGATGAACAAGGTCGTATCCGCCATTTTGGCCATCTGTCTGGTGCTTTCCGCCGGACTTGCGTCCGCCAATACCTGGGCGGAAATTCAGGAAAAAGGCGTCATCACCGTGGGCAACGCCCCGGATTACCCCCCGTTCGAGTCCATTGACGACAACGGCGAACGTATCGGTTTTGATATTGATCTGATTCGCGCCGTGGCTGAGCGTCTGGGCCTGGAAGTCAAATTCGTGACCCTCGGTTTTGAAGTCATCGTCACGGCCGTGCAGAGCGGCCAGGTGGATGTCGGTGTTTCCGGCCTGAGCATCACCGAGGAGCGCAAGCAGTACGTGAATTTTACAGATCCGTACGTCATCGCCGGTCAGGTCGTGATCACCCGCGACGAGACCGGAATCAAGACGCTGGACGATCTTAAGGGCAAGCGTGTTGCCGCACCCGTGGGCACCACCAGCTACGCCGCTGCGGAAAAGCTCGAAGGTATCGACCTGACTGCGCCCGAGGACTACAACATGTCCTTTGCCCTGCTCAAGGGCGGCGGTGCCGATGCCGCGGTGTTCGACATCCCCGTGGCCCAGGAATACCTCAAGCAGGGCGGCCTGAGCCTCGTGGGCGATCCGCTTTCCTATGAGGAAATGGCCATGATCGCCAACAAGGACAACCCTGAGCTTATCGAGGCCATGAACAAGGCCATGGCGGAGCTGAAGGCTTCCGGCGAACTGGACGCCATGATGAAAAAATGGGGTCTGAAGTAGCCCCACGCTGCTAGGAACCGGGCCGGGGATTCGTCCCCGGCCCGTCACCCCCGTACTCTGGAGGCACGGTGGATTTTTCGCTCGTTTGGAAACATCACGCCCTGATGCTCAAGGGCATGGTCACGACCCTGGAGTGTACTTCCGGGGCCATCTCCCTTGGTCTCATCCTGGGTATCGTCGCCGGTATCGGCGTCATCTCGGACAAACGGCTGTACCGTTGGATTTCGGACATCTACGTGCAGGTTATTCGCGGCACCCCGCTGCTGCTGCAAATCTTTTTCTTCTACCTGGGCGGTCCCCAAGTTTACCGGGCCATTACCGGCGACACCATCTCCCCTGATCCGCTCATCACGGGCATCCTGGCCCTGGGCGTGAACAGCGGCGGCTACACCGCCGAGATCATCCGTGCCGGAATCCAGTCCATCGGTACGGGGCAGACCGAAGCGGCGCTCTCCTCCGGGTTGAACAAGCGGCAGACCATGATCTACATCATTCTGCCCCAGGCCTTGCGACGCATGATTCCGCCTTTGTTCAACGAACTCATCGTGCTGCTCAAGGATTCCTCGCTCATCTCCACCATCGGGGTGGCGGACCTCATGTTCTCGGCAAAGCTGCTCGGCTCCAAATATTACAATTATGTCCCTTTCCTGCTCGGAGCCGCCCTCATTTATCTGACCCTGACCGTGAGCTTCTCCCGGATCATGAAGTACCTCGAACGGCGCTGGCCGGTTCGACTCTGATTTTTGCCGAGATGCACAATACAAGCCCCCGTGGACACTCCGTCCCCGGGGGCTTGTTTCTGTGTGGATCTCCCTGCGGGGTCAGAATTTGATCAGGTTCAACCCGACATTTGCATCAAAGGCGCGGTCCACTTCTCCCTCCATGACGTCCACGACGATTTCCGCGGTGGCGCTTACATCGGCCTCGTTGAGATGGCCACCAAAGGCATGATGTTCCTCGTCCGCAAGGGTGGCATGCAAATGGAGATAGGTTTCTCCATCCATCGTGCTCACGTTGCCGATCAAAGCCGTGATCTCAAACTCCTTGCGTAACTCGCTTTTCACATATTCCTTGGTGTCCGTGCGAAAAAGACCGATCACGGCCCGGTTCACAGCGCCGATGCCGCTGACCGTGCCGAGCTTGACCGCTTCCTCGCGACAGACCGCCATGACCGAGCCGATCACTTCGTCGCCCGGATTCAGCCGGATCAGAATCCGGTTGCCGAAACGTTTGCTCTCCATGCTGCTGACTCCTTGGTTGAACAGGTGGGACTACGATTGCTTGCAACCATTGGTGAAGATGTAGTGAAAGAGTATGAAAGGCAAAGGGATTGCCGTCAACCGTTGAGCAGGCACCCTGTGTCCTGATCGGTTGAACGCGGCTGGTTTGGTGCATGGGCTTGGACGCGGGACAGGAACAGGAGCTGAAATAGCATGGTGAAGAGGGGGAAGCCTCCCCCATGGAAAAAGGCTCCCCGCCGAAGCAGGGAGCCTTGAATCACAATTGAGGCGTTGGGGTGATGGACCGGCTTAGTACATGCCGCCCATGCCGCCCATGCCACCCATGCCGCCGGGCATGGCCGGAGCCGCGGCGTCCTTGGACTCGGGCTTGTCGGCAATGGCGCATTCGGTGGTCAGCAGCAGGCCGGCCACGGAAGCGGCGTTCTGCAGGGCGATGCGGGTGACCTTTTTCGGGTCGATGACACCGGCCTTGAGCAGGTCTTCGTACTCGCCGTTGGCGGCGTTGAAGCCGAAGCCGTCCTTGCCGCCCTTGACCTTTTCCACGACCACGGAGCCTTCGAACCCGGCGTTGGCCGAGATCTGACGCAGAGGCTCTTCCACAGCGCGGGAGATGATGGCCACACCAGCGGCCTCATCGTCGTCGGAGAGCTTCAGGCCGTCCAGGATCTGGGAAGCACGGGCCAGGGGCACGCCGCCGCCAGGCACGATGCCTTCTTCCACAGCAGCGCGGGTGGCGTTCAGAGCGTCTTCCACGCGCGCTTTCTTTTCCTTCATCTCGGTCTCGGTGGCCGCGCCAACATTGATGACGGCGACGCCGCCCACCAGCTTGGCGAGACGCTCCTGCAGCTTCTCACGATCGTAGTCGGAAGTGCTTTCCTTGATCTCGTTCTGGAGCTGCTGCACGCGGGCTTTGATGTCGTCGGTCTTGCCGGCGCCGCCCACGATGGTGGTGTTTTCCTTGTCGAGCACGACGCGCTTGGCGGTGCCGAGGTCAGCCACGGTAACGTTCTCCAGCTTGATGCCCAGGTCTTCGGTGACGACCTGGCCGCCGGTGAGGATGGCGATATCCTGGAGCATGGCCTTACGGCGTTCGCCGAAGCCGGGAGCCTTGACAGCGGCCACGTTCAAGGTGCCGCGCAGCTTGTTGACCACGAGGGTGGCCAGGGCTTCGCCCTCAATGTCCTCAGCGATGATCAGCAGGGGCTTGCTCATCTTGGCGGTCTGCTCCAGCACGGGCAGCAGATCCTTCATGTTGGAGATCTTTTTCTCGTGCAGGAGAATGAACGGATCCTCGAACTCGCAGACCATCTTTTCAGGGTTGGTCACGAAGTAGGGGGAGAGGTAACCGCGGTCGAACTGCATGCCTTCCACAACGTCCAGCGTGGTTTCCAGACCCTTGGCCTCTTCCACGGTGATGACGCCTTCCTTGCCGACCTTGTTCATGGCCTCGGCAATGATGTTGCCGATGGTGGCGTCGTTGTTGGCGGAAATGGTGCCGACCTGGGCGATTTCCTTCTGGTCACGGGTGGGCTTGGCCACGTCGTTCAGTTCTTTGGTGATGGCTTCCACGGCCTTGTCGATGCCGCGCTTGATGGCCATGGGGTTGCGGCCTGCGGCCACGAGCTTCACACCTTCGGTGAACACGGCCTGGGCCAGGATGGTGGCGGTGGTGGTGCCGTCACCAGCGATGTCGGAAGTCTTGGAAGCCACTTCCTTGACCATCTGGGCGCCCATGTTCTCGAACTTGTCTTCCAGCTCCACTTCCTTGGCGACGGTAACGCCGTCCTTGGTGATGATGGGGGAACCGAAGGATTTCTCAATGACCACGTTCCGGCCCTTGGGTCCGAGGGTCACTTTAACGGCATTGGCGAGCTTGTCCACACCCGCCTTGAGGCGTTCGCGGGCTTTGGCGTCGAAAAGAATCTCTTTGGCCATGATAATGGTCTCCTTACGTGCTTTGGGGTGTTGATGTCGCTACGGTCTGCTTAGTCGACGACGGCGAGGATGTCGTCCTCGCGCATCACCAGATGCTCTTCGCCATCCAGCTTGATTTCTGTGCCAGCGTACTTGGCGAAAAGAACCACGTCCCCGGCCTTGACGGTCATGGGGACCACTTTCCCGTCGTCACCGGCCTTGCCGGGGCCGACAGCGACAACCTCGCCGCGCATGGGCTTTTCCTTGGCAGAATCAGGAATGATGATGCCGCCTGCGGTTTTTTCTTCCATCTCGAGGCGCTTCACCAGCACTCGGTCGCTCAAGGGCTTCAGCTTCATGCTATTACTCCTCCAACTAGATGTGATTTGTAGTGTTGCTTGCGCCGAACGCACTGAAGGCGTGCCGATCCTCGCGGACCCGGCGCTGCATGACAAATAAACACGAAGCCTACCCTGTCAAGCGAGGGAAGGCGATTTTTTTTACGGAAAGCAACCGCTCGTCAGGCAAGACGAAAATTCCGGGTCCATCCGGCAGGGGCTTGGTACAATCCGTGCCTAGCCGCGGCTCGGCGCTCGGAGGTGTTCCTCATAGTCGCCGTAGAGCAGATCGTCGCCGGTGCGGCCGTAAAATTCGTTCAATTCGGCGAGTTCATCGGCCAGGGCGGGGGAGTCCAGGGGATGCAGCTCTCCAGGAAGCAGCCGCCAACTCCAGTTGCCGGTGGAGCGGCCGGGTATGTTGAGTCGTCCGTCCGTTCCCAGGCCGAGTAGATCCTGTGCCGGAATAAACGCCTGGCTTGCAGGGCTGGCCATGGCCAGTCGAATCAAGGCCCGGGGAACCCCGGCCGGGTCGGGAAGCGGACCCGTGAATCGTTCGAGTCGCGTCTTGGCCTTGGAATCCAGTTCGGTTTCGAACCAGCCGCGTGTGGTGTTGTTGTCATGGGTTCCGGTGTAGACCGCGCCGAGCGGTTCATGTCGGAAGGGCGCGTTGGGCGTGCGTTCGGCCCCGGGACCGAAGCCGAATTGCAGCACATGCATTCCCGGCAGATGAAATTCCCGGCGCAGGGCTTCCACATCCGGGGTGATGATGCCGAGATTCTCTGCCAGAATGGGGAGTTCTTGGTCCCCTCCGGTGCGACGTTGCAGTGTGTGGAGCAGGTCGCGCCCCAGCCCCGGCATCCAGCGGCCGTTGGACGCGGTGCGCTCACTGGCCGGAATTTCCCAATAGGCGGCAAAGCCGCGGAAATGGTCCAGCCGGATTTGGGAATGCAGGCCGAAATGATGCAGGAGCCGGGCGCACCACCAGGAGAAGTCTGTTTCCTTGTTGGCCTGCCAGTCAAACACCGGGTTGCCCCAGCGTTGGCCTGTTTTGGAAAAATAGTCCGGGGGGACGCCCGCCACCACGGTTCGGTGGCCCTGGGGATCGAGTTTGAACAGCCGCCTGTGGCACCAAACGTCCGGGCTGTCGTGCGTTACATAGATGGGGACGTCGCCCACCAGGTCGATGCCGAGGTCATTGATGTGGGAGCGCAGCCGTCCCCATTGCTTGAAAAAGCGGTGCTGGCAGAATTTGTGAAACAGGATTTCCCGGGCCAGCCGGGTGCCGTGTTCGCGCAGGGCGCTGTCGTGGCGGTCGCGCAGGGGGGTGGGCCAATCGTACCATGCCGCGCCGTTGTGCGCTTCCTTGCAGGCCAGGAAAAAGGCCAGGTCGTTGATCCAATGGGCATTGACCGTAAGAAAGGCGTGAAAGTCCGTGTCGTGCGTCAGGGATGGCTCGGCACGGTCAAAGGCCCGGCGCAACAGCGCGGCCTTGCGGGTGCGTGCTTCGGGATAGTCCACGCGGCGGGCCGGGGGGCAGGCAGCGCGGTCCAGTTCCGAGGTGGTCAGCAGTCCTTCCTCGTGCAGCCTTTCCGGGCTGATCAGCAAGGGATCCCCGCCAAAGGCCGAGTGTCCGGCATAGGGCGAGTCGCCCACAAAGGAGGATGTGGGGGCAATGGGCAGGATTTGCCATTGCCGCACACCGGCGCGGTCCAGAAAACCGGCGAAGCGCTCCGCTGAGGGACCGATATCCCCCACGCCGAATCGGGCGGGCAGGGCGGTGATGGGCAGAAGAATGCCGCTGGTACGTTTCATGATCTCTCCATTGATGAGAACTGCTGCGAGTATGACGTTCCCGGGGGGCAGATGTCCAGAAAGGATTTCCCCTCAAGGCTTCCCGGCGTGGGACCGCTTTGTAACGGGAATGAAAAGCAGACTGAAAGATTCGGTATTGCAAAGCCTTGCGGTTTTGTGGCAGTGAAGCGCAGTTTCGTGGAGATTTACTGGGTGCTGCGCCTGTGCTACACATCCGCACCCATCGCTTTTGTTACAAGGAGCCGACATGCACGCACGGGAGCTGCATTCAGAAGATGCCAGCGGACTTTTCAAGCTCGAACAGCCCTTTGACGACCCGCTTCGCAAGGCGCTTTTTGCGCTCATGAAACGCCCACTGGCGCGCCTTTTGTGCTTTAAGAAGTTGAACAGTCTGTACGAAAGCGTCCATAATCAAGTGGAGGCCGGTCAGGATTTCGTGGATGTGGTTCTGGATCTGCTCAATGTGCAGGTGAACATCAACGAGGAAAGCCTGCGGCATATTCCGGCCAAGGGACCGGTGTTCGTGGTGGCCAACCATCCGTTCGGCATCATCGACGGCCTGATTTTAATGAAGACCATGCGCATGGTGCGTCCGGATTCCATGGTCATGGCCAACAGCATGCTCGGAATGATTCCGGAGATGCGTCCGTACCTTGTGGAAGTGGATCCCTTCGGCACGAGTGAATCGGCCAAGCGGAACATTGGCGGACTCAAGGCCGCGTTGCGCCTGTTGCGGCAGGGACACATGATCGGCACGTTCCCGGCCGGGGAGGTCGCCTCCCTCCGTCTGCGCAAACGCATGGTGCGTGATCCGCAGTGGAGTCCCATTGTGGCGGGGATTGTGCGTAAGACCGGCGCCCAGGTCGTTCCCATGTTTTTCAAAGGGCGGCACGGTCCGTTGTTCCAGGCCTTGGGACTGGTGCATCCCCGGCTGCGAACCGTGATGTTGCCCCGGGTGAATCTCAAGAAAGGCAATCAGGCCGTGGACGTGACCATCGGCAAGCCCATTTCCGCAGCCAAGACCCGCAGCTTTGCCACGGATGAAGAGGCCATTAATTATTTACGCTTTCGCACTCACATCCTGCGTCGCATTGATCGAAAAAAGGACAAGGCAAGCGACGGGCAGCTCGAGGAAACGCCCATCGCCGCGCCCTGGCCGCATGACGATCTGATGCGCGAAATCCGGTCGTTGGATGAAGAGCGGATTTTGCTTCGTTCCGGGGAATTTTTGGTTTTTGAGACCGGGGTGAGCCGCATGCCCGGGTTGCTGCACGAGATTGGCCGGTTGCGCGAGGAGACCTTCCGCCCCGTGGGGGAAGGCACGGGCCGGGAACTGGACACGGACCGCTTCGACATGACCTACCGGCATATCGTGCTTTGGGATGAGGAGAACGAGCGGCTTGCCGGGGCGTATCGCTTCGGCCGCACGGACGAGCTGCTGGCGCGCCAGGGCATCCGGGGGCTGTACTCCTCCACGCTGTTCAAGCTGCGGCCTGAACTCTTCGAGCGGATGGGACCGGCCATGGAAATGGGCCGTTCTTTCATTTGTTCGGAATACCAGCGCAGTTACCAATCCCTGTTGCTGCTTTGGAAAGGGATTTCGGAATACGTCACCCGCAACCCCCGCTACAAGACCCTGTTCGGATGCGTGAGCGTGTCCAGCGATTATACGCCGGTTTCGCGGGAGTTGATGGTTCGTTTTTTGCGTCGGCACCGCGCCGTGCCGGATCTGGAACATCTGGCCAGGCCCAAGCGTCCACCAAAGCTCAAGTATGTTAAACGGCTGGATATCTCCTTGCCGGAAACCGCATTCAACGACATTGAGGACATCGGCGTCGTGGTCGGGGACATCGAAACCGACAAGTCCATCCCGGTATTGCTCAAGCAATATCTCAAGCTGGGAGGACGGATTCTTTCCTTCAATATTGACCCGGATTTCGGAGATTGCATGGATGGCCTGATCCTGGTCGATCTTCGGGAAACCGAACGGCGGATGCTCAATCGGTTCATGGGACCGGATAAGGCCGCGACCTTTTTGGAATACCACGGCGTACTTCCGGCTGATGAGACGAAATGACGGGTGGGTGCCCGATTTTCCGGGCATCATGAAGACATGGCGGAAACGCCCCGGGGTTGACGGCTCCGGGGCGTTTCTTCTGGCTGAATCAGGAAGAACCGAGAAACAGCGCGGCAAGCGGCGGCCACGACGCAAGCGTGGCAGCCAGCAGCTCATGTCCCCGGTCATCGGGATGCACGCCGTCACCGCGCTCCAGGGCATGCCGGTATGTCCTGTTTTCCACGAGTGCGGAAAACAGGTCAAAGCAGGCCGCTCCATGCCTTTCGGTTACGGTACGAAATTGAGCGGCCAGGGCGCCGAGGCGGGCGTTTTTGTCCGGGTCCGCCATGGGGGGCGGAGTGATCAGCAGATGGCTCCCCACCTCACCGGATCGGCGCAGAATGTCCGTGCAGGCCCGGGTGCTGTCTTTTGGAGGGACGTGCTGCGCCACGTCGGCCGTGCCGACGCAGAACACCAATCGCGTATCCGTTGCGTTGTTGCTGCGTGCCAGAGCCTCGGCCATCCAGCGTTGCCCGAGGCGGACGCTCGTGTCGGCGCGAACCCCGAGGTTGTAGAGTGTGGTCTTGGTCAGGTCTGCGCCTAGGCGTTGGGCCAGTCGGCCGGGCCAGCCCAAGCCGGACGAATCCCCCACCCCGAGGGTCAGGGAATCGCCGAAACAACAAATTATCATTCAAATACCTCCGGCTAACGTCTTGGCATCACCTTGTGGTGAACGGGAAAGGTAATGCAACAGCAGGAAAAAAGTTCCATTTTTCAGGAGAAAGGTCTAATCTAATCTGTGGATTTCGTCGAAACCGCAGCAGAGAGGGAAACTCCACGACCTATCTTGTCATTATGGTTTTAACTGTGTATCAAATAGAAGATTCTAATCAGGGGCGAATATCCCGGTCACCCTGTCAGATTTCATCGGCGCCGGGAGAGGGAACGAAGATGGAGGGATCACCCAGATGCTGAAGAACATGAAGCTTGGCGTTAAGCTGGGAGCAGGGTTTGGTCTGCTGATGCTCATCGCTGCGATCCTTGGGGGCATTGCAACGTATAACATGCTCAGCGTGGGAGGGCAGTCTCAGGAGCTTGCTGAGGAATACGTCCCGGAAGTGGACATGGCTGCCACCATTGAGCGCAATTCGCTGCTGACCATGTACGAGATGCGCGGGTATGCGTTGAGCATGGATAAGGCGTATTGGCTCAAGGCCCAGGAGCAGCTTGAATCCGTGCGGAGTTCCCTGGCGGAAGCGAAACAGCACGCCGAAGATTATCCGGATTTGGTCAAGCTTCGTGAAGGGGTGGGCAAGGCTTCCACTCTGGTGGAGCAGTATGCGGCGCTGGCTGATCGAACTGACGAACTGGTCGGCATCATGCAGGATGTCCGCGACCAGATGGATGAGGCGGCCGGGATCTATGTCCGCAACTGTGCAGCCTTTCTTGAGACGCAGAACGAAGCCATGGTTCGGGAGCTGAACCAGGGACTGCCCCCAGCCCGAATTACCGAGCGTTTGGACAAGATCACCTGGGTCAACGATATCATCGACCTGGGGAACGATACGCGGGTGCGCAACTTCAAGGCCCAGGCTCTGCGGGATCCGGAGCTGTTGCGCAGTGCCTTGCAGAACTTCGACGCGATGGAAGACCTTTTCGATAAGCTTCGCAACGTTACGCGACGTGCTGAGAATCTCAAGCAGATCGCCGCGACGCGGGAGGCCGCTGATTCCTATCGTAAAGTCATGGAAGCATATTTGAAAAATTGGCTTGAGCTGCAGGACATCGGCCTTGAACGCGAAAACGTTTCTTCAGGCGTGCTGGATGCCTCACAGGAAACCGCCAATGCCGGTATGGTGGAAGCCCGCGCCCGCGCTGTCGCGGCAGTGGATGCCTTGAACCTCGCCTCCACCGTCATGATTGTGGGATTGGTCATCGCCTTGATTCTTGGCGTCAGCGTGGCCATCGTGCTCACACGCGCCATCACCAAGCCTGTGTTCCTGGGAGTCAAGTTTGCGGAAGGCATGTCCCAGGGCGACTTTACGCAGACCCTGAATATCGACCAGAGCGACGAGGTGGGGCTGTTGGCCCGTTCCCTCAACGACATGGTCACGCGTCTGCGTCAGGTGGTTCACGAGGTGCAATCTGCCACGGAGAATGTGGCCTCCGGGAGCGAGGAGCTTTCCGCCTCGGCCCAAACCCTGTCTCAGGGGGCTACGGAACAAGCCGCCAGCATTGAAGAAGTTTCTTCCTCCATGGAAGAGATGACCGCGAACATCAAGCAGAACGCGGATAACGCCCGGCAGACCGAGGCCATTGCCCAGCAGGCGGCCAAGGATGCGGCCGAGGGCGGACAGGCTGTGAATCAGGCCGTGGACGCCATGAAGAACATTGCGGAAAAAATCTCCATCATTGAGGAGATTGCCCGGCAGACCAACCTCTTGGCCTTGAACGCGGCCATTGAAGCCGCCCGCGCCGGGGAGCACGGCAAGGGCTTTGCGGTTGTTGCGGCCGAGGTTCGCAAGCTGGCCGAGCGCAGCGGCGCGGCAGCCGGTGAGATTAGCGAACTGTCTTCCAGCACCGTGGATGTGGCGGACAATGCCGGTCAGATGCTCAACAAGCTGGTTCCGGATATCCAGAAAACCGCCGAGCTGGTGCAGGAAATCACGGCGGCCAGCAACGAGCAGAACGCGGGCGTGGAGCAGATCAACCGCGCCATCCAGCAGCTTGATCAGGTCATTCAGTCCAATGCCTCGGCTGCCGAGGAAATGGCTTCAACTTCCGAGGAGCTTTCGAGCCAGTCGCAGATGTTGCAGCAGACCATGTCCTTCTTCCGGGTGGGCCAGGACAATCAGTCCCGGCGCATGGTGGTCCGTCAGTCCCAGCCCAAACCGCTGGAAAGCGGTGGCGGCCGGAGTTCGGAAACGGCATCCAAGCCAGCGTCCCGTCCGCAGAAGTCGGATGATTCCGGCGGCGGCAATGGTTCCGGCGGTAACGGCGTGGATCTCAACCTTGGCGGCGGTGACGGCGAAGACGAGGACTTTGAGCGCTTCTAGCACCGGTCAACCAATCAACAAGAAAGCGTCGGTCCGTTTGTGGCCGACGCTTTTTTTTGCCCCGGGCGGCATCCTACATCTTACCTCGAACTGTGGCCTCCTGAATTTCCAGAGCAAAGACAAGGGTGCGTTTCAACGCTTTGGAATCCATGGGCGAAACCGAGCCGCTGTAGCGCAGTACCAGCTCATCCAGGCCGGTTTGCCGCTCTTGCAGGTCGTGCACGATGCGGCAGACCGCGTTGCCTCGCACGCTTTCAAATCGAAACCCCCATTTGCAGGCGGTTTTCCCCGGTCGCGGCTCCATGTGGGCTATGGCGGAGAACCCGATATGGGTGCTGTCCTTCATTGCCGCAACCTTGCGTCCGTGGAGACCGGAATGCACGTACAGGGTTTTCCCCCGGCGTGCGAAGTTGACGGGAACGCAAAAAGCGCCGTCCGCATCGACCAACGCCAGATGCATGATTTGAGCACGGTCCAGTGCCGCTGTTGCCTTGGCGATATCATTGCTCGTGTCCGCTCGCATGGTGTCTCCTGGTTAGGTGGGGGCGCAGTTCATTATATTCTCATCGCATTTACGGAATGTTGCAAAGGGAGTACTACACCAAGCCCTGTGGAAGGAAAAGAAGCCACCTTGTGCGGGGGGCGCAGCGGTTCCGCTCAGCAAAATGCGACAGGAGAACGATTATGAACAGCCAATGTGTGTTGTTGTTTGTGGAATACCCGGAACCCGGCATGGTTAAGACGCGGTTGGCGGCGGACGTCGGGGCGGAACCAGCCGCCCGGCTGGCCCGGGCCATGGCCGAGGATGCTCTGGCCGCAGTGCAGGCGCTTGCAGAAACGGACTTGATCCTTTGCTTTGCTCCAAAACGGCGCGAACGGGAAATGCGCCATTGGCTCGGTCGAGAACAAAAATATTGGCCTCAGGAAGGCGGCGATGAAGGAAAACGGAGGAACCATGCCGTGACATCGGCCTTTCGCCGCGGCTATGAGCGAGTTGCCATCGTTGATACCGATGTCCCGGAGATGCACGCGGAAGCGGTGGCGCAGGCTTTGGATTCCCTGAGAAAATATCCGTCCTGCCTTGGTCCTGCCCGAGGCGGGGGGTATTGGCTGATCGGGTTCGCAGCCAGTGCGTATTCCCCCGGCGTGTTTCACGGCATCCCCTGGAGGACCGCCCAGGAGTTCGAGCGAACCCTGCACTACCTGGAGAGCCGGGAGCTGGTGCCGTTCAGGGCATCCACGTATCAGGAAGTGAACACCCTGGCAGGCTGGCGCTCCCTGGCGCGATCCGGCGGCATCCGGCCCGGAACCCGCACCCGCATGGAAACGGATCGGGTTTTGGGGGCGCAGGCGGCTCAGTAATCCAGCAAATTCAGGTCCGGCACATCCCGGCGGGCCTTTTGGCGTGTGAAGCAAAGCACATCGTGGCCGATCTGGGATGCCATTTCCAGTGTCCAGCCTTCCAACGTGCCAAAGGCACTGCCCATCTCCAATTGAATTCCTTGGCGGATTTGAAAAATCACCCGGGTTCCTGGTTCCTTGTCGGCTTGATCCAGGTGGGCCAGGATGGTGGGGGTGAGATTGCAGACCACATGCCGGACATCAATGGGGGTTGGTTCTTGAGACATGGCGGCTCCGGTTACTTTCCGATGCAGAAGTTGTCGAAAATGGAATGCAGGACGTCCTGCGGGGCAATACGGCCAGTCAAAGCCTCCATGGCTTCGCAGGCTCCTTCCAGACGGACGCCCATCAAATCATACGGAACCCCCTGCACTGCGTCCTGAGCCAGTGCTTTGAGTTCCTGGTTCGCCTGACGCAGCAGCGCGGCTTGCCGGGCATTGGGAACAGCGGCGTCAGGGTCCGGCTCTCCGGTGTCGCGCAGGCAACGGGCGCGAATGCGGTCGGCCAGTTCCTGTATTCCGGTGCCGGTACGGGCGGAAACGCGGATCGTTTCCAGGTCAAGTTGCTCCAGGGTGGCGGCCGGATCCGGCTGGGCCGCGGGTTGGTCGGCCTTGTTGAGCACGGCAAGGGTTCGCCCCGGAGCAAGGTCACGGGCGATGCGTTGTTCCTCCGGTTCCAGCGGACGGGATCCATCCACCACGAACAGCACCAATTCGGCGCGGGAGGCCAGTTCGCGGCTGATCTCCATGCCCGCGGCCTCCACTTCGTCCACGGGAATGGTTGCAGCCGCAGCATCGGACGTGTCGGAAGATGGATCGCGTAATCCCGCCGTGTCCACGATGCGCACCCGCAGACCGTCCAGCAGAAGATGTTCTTCGATGTAGTCCCTGGTGGTGCCGGGCCGCTCCGTGACAATGGCCCGCTCCCGGCCGAGCAGGGCGTTGAGCAGACTGGATTTACCTGCGTTCACTCGTCCGGCGAGCACCACCATGACACCTTCACGCCAGGCTCTGGCGCGTTCCATGCCCGCCAGCAATTCATCCACCCGGTTGCGGATGTGCTGCACTTCACGGATCAAGTCTTCCGGGGGCAGGCATTCCACATCTTCCTCGGGAAAGTCCACGGCCAGGCAGAGCTGGGCGCGCAGGTGCTCGAGTCGTTCGCGCAGGGCGTCCACACGGGTTCCAAGCCCCCCGGCCAATTTTGTCTGAGCCAGATGCAGGGCGGCACGTCCGGGGGCGGCAATGAGTTCCGCGACAGCCTCGGCCTGTGTCAGATCCATGCGGCCGGCCAAAAAGGCCCGAAGCGTAAATTCCCCCCGGTCCGCAAGCCTGGCACCATGTTGCAGGAGCAGGTCCAGAACCGCGGAGGGAGCGGCATCTCCACCATGACAGTGAATTTCCAGAACGTCTTCGCCCGTGTAGGAGTGGGGACCGGGCATATACGCGGTCAGCACTTCATCCAGCACGTTTCCCGCTGGCGTGCAGATTGTTCCGAAATGAAGCATGCGCGGGGTGAAATCCTGAAAATCTGCCTGGGTTGAATGGAAAATTTGCAAACCCAGCGAACGGGCTTCAGGTCCGCTCACGCGGAGCACGGCCACGCCTCCGGTCCCAGGCGGGGTGGCAATGGCCGCAATGGTATCGCGGCGAGTGGAGGGCTTGGAATCGGATCGGCTCATGCAAAACACCTCGTAAGGAACGCCCAGCCAGGAAAGCGGATACGGTCGGAGGTAGCCTGGCGTCCCATTGGAACGGAAAAAGGGATGACGGGCGATGTCTCCCCGCCATCCCTTGAATGACATGTTCGCGTCGGGGCAGATACCCCCGAAACGGGGTCAGCGGCTGCGCCGCTTGGGAACGATGAGCACACGCTTGAGCGGGCCTTCGCCCTTGGAACGCGTGATCACGCCCGACATCTCCTGCACCGTGAGGTGCACCACCCGACGGTGGTAGGAACTCATGGGCTTGGTGCTCTGCGTGCGGCGGGACTTGATGGCCTTTTCCGCCATGCGGCGGGCTTGCTGGCGCAGTTTCTCGTCCTGCCGTTCGCGGTAATCACCGGTATCCAGCTGCACACGCACAGACGTTCCCATATTGCGGGAAACGATGCGGTTGAGCAGGTATTGCAGGGCGGAAAGGGTTTGTCCCTCACGCCCAATGATCAGGCCGGAGTGTTCCTCGTCATCAATCATGACGTGAACCCGGTCCGCTTCCACGGTGATATCCAATCCCGGATCCGGGGCCAGATTGTGGAGCAGGGTCAGAGCTGCTTCCCGGACGACGGCTTGCAGCTTTTCCTTGTCCAGCCCTTCCAGGGAGGGACCGCGGGAACCGTTGCCGTTGCTGTTGTTGTCGCCGTTACCGTTACCGTTATTATCCGCAGGCTGCTGTTCCGGTTCGTCTCCGGGAAAGTCGGGAACCGTGTCCTTGTCGGCCGGGACCGGAGCCGGATTGGCCTCGTGCACGGTCCGCCGGGGCGGATATTCGGGCGTTTGCCCTGCATCCTGTCCAGCTTTGCCGTTGCCTGCCTGGCGGACCGGTTCTGCTGCTTCGGCCTTGGCTTCCGGCTTGGGAGCCGGGGCTTTGTGCGGTTTGCTCCCGGAGCGTGGCGTGGATTTAGGTTTGGAATCTTCCTGGGCCGGCGCGATGTTTTTCGGTTCTTGCGCTTGTGCGGAACCGGATTTCGCGGACTTTTTCTGCCGCTGTGCGTCATTGGCTTCGCCAGCGGAGCGGGGAGCGGATTGTTTGGTGTCTTTGGAGGCCTCCTGTGAAAGGACGGGTTTGACGCCGCCCCGGGGCCGGGCCTTGACCGATGCCTTGCGTACGCCCACCAGCCCGAAGATGCCGGTGGAACCGCCGCTAATGATTTCGATTTCCAGTTTCGCGCGCGGCACGTCGTAGTGCTCGCACGCGGACTGGATGGCTTCGTCCAGGGTTTTTCCCTGGAATTCCTTGAACTCGCTCATGTGTTTCCTCTTGTGTGACGGACTAGGCGGCCTTCCCTTTTTTGCCGCTTTGGGCGATCCACCACTGCTGCGCTATGGAGAGCACGTTGTTGCACAGCCAGTACACCACGAGGCCCGCCGGGAACTGCAGGAACAGGAAGGTGAAGACCACGGGCATGATGTACATGATTTTCTTTTGGGTGGGATCGCCTGCCGTGGGCGTCATCAGCTGCTGGAGGAACATGGTGGCACCCATGACCAGCGGCGTGATGTAGAAGGGATCCTTTGCGGACAGGTCGGCCAGCCAGACCATGTCGGTGAAGGGCAGGGTGTCGATGAACCCGGCGTGGCGCAGCTCAATGGCTCCCAGCAGAGCCTTATACAGGCCGAAGAAGACCGGAATCTGCACCACCATGGGCAGACATCCTCCGGCCGGGTTGACCTTGTAGGTCTTGTAGAGCTGCATGGTTTCCTGGTTGAGCCGCTGCTTGTCGTCCTTGTACTTTTCGCGCAACTTCTGGACCATGGGCTGGATTTTTTTCATCTGCTCCATGGATTTGTAGCTGCGTTGGGAAAGCGGCCAGAAAATCAGCTTGATGATTACGGTCAGAATGATGATGGCCACACCCCAGTTGCCAACGTACTGATGCAGCCAGACCAGGAAGAGCAGCATGGGCTTGGCGATGAAGTCGAACCAGCCGAAGTTCACGGCCTGCCCCAGTTCCGGGGACGCGGCAATCAGCTGGTCCCGGTCCATGGGGCCGATGAAGTACTTCATGGCGATGCTGCGGCTTTCGCCGGGGCGGATGGAGCCGGTGCCGGTGCTCAGGTTCATGAAGAACGTATCGCCGGTCATGCCGCCTTCCAGCAGGGAATTGCCCGAGGGCTGCATGGCCAGGATGAAATAGTTGTTGTCGATGGCGGACCAGGTGGGGTTGCTTACGGGCTGTAAGCCGTCGGTACGCAAGTCGTCCTGGTCGGTTTCGTCGTCCAGGCTGCCGTCGAGCTGCCAAACGATCTTGGCGGGGTTGTAGGTGCCGGAAAGCTCGGCCAGGGCATTGGTCGCGGCCTGGTGGGTGATGCGCAGGTCCGCGGAGGAAGCATCGGTGCTGATGATCCGCACTTCTTCCGTAATGCTGTAGCTGTCCGCCTCAAAGGTCATGATCCGCTCGATGTCGTAGCCCTCGATGCGGCCGTGAAAGATCACCGTGCCGGACCCCTGTTCCAGCTCCAGGTTCTTTACCTCGGTGTCCCATTGGGCATTTTCCCAGGTCCGTGCGCCGTCCACGAGCAGCCCCAGGGAGGCACCGCCGGAAATCATGTTGATCTGGTCGGGCAGGGGCTGTCCGTCCACAGGAACGGAAAGGAAATAATCATGCAGCGAGAAGCTTTCCAGCAGGCCGCCCTGCGTGTTGAATCGAGCCGTGTAGAGCGGGGTTTTGACGGTGATGTCGCGTCCCTCGGTGGCTTCGATGGGGGCGATGTCCGCGCTCAAAGCGGCTTCGGGAGCCGTGGCTGCAGGAGCGGCGGATGTGGCTTGCTGTGCGGGTTGTTCCGCGGTGCTGGCCGTGGTCTGTTCGGCGGGCTGCTGCGGGCGCTGTTGGGGGAAGAGGAGCTGCCAGCCGAAGAAAACGGCGAACGACAGGACCAGGGCAAGGATTATGCGTTTGGTCTCCATGGGATCAACTCGCTTTGGTGGTTTGGCCCGGAGAGGGCGGGGGCACGGGGTCGAAGCCGCCGCGACAGAGAGGGTGGCAACGCAGGAGGCGTCGGATCGTCAAGTAGGAACCTTTAAAAAAACCATGCAGGATTACCGCCTCACGCGCATATTCGGAGCACGTGGGGCGGAACCTGCAGCAGCCCGGAAAGAGGGGCGAAATGAGACGTTGATATATCCAAATCAACGCCAATGCGACAAAGCGCATCACGACCTCTCGAGTGGGGCTTGGGTCGGCGCCAGGTCACGCATGATCCGGCGCATTACGGGGCGTAGATCCCCGTCGGCCTGGGCGAGATCGAATCGTTGCGGATCAAGGGTGCGTTTCGGCACGACCACAATGTCCGCCAGGCAGGAAAACCGATCCTGCGAAAGGCGGAAGAACTCGCGCAATACACGTTTCACACGGTTACGCGCCACTGCATTGCCGACCTTTTTCCCCACGGTCAAGCCGATCCGCACAGGATGCGGAGCTTCGTCGCGGGGCAGGACGAAGAGTACGAACAGCTTGCTGAAGTACTTTCGTCCATGGTCGTAGCAGGCACTGAACTGGGCCCGCTTGAGCAGGCGGCGCTCCCGCGACCAGCCTAAACGCTTAATCTTTTGCGTCCCTTGGCCCGGCGGCGACGCAGCACGGCGCGGCCGTTCTTGGTGCGGGAACGGACGAGAAATCCGTGGGTCCTTTTTCTCTTCAAATTACGGGGCTGAAACGTTCTCTTCATGGTATATCTCCTGAGAATGTTGTCGTTGAATGCCTCAGTGTGGAACACAGCCCTATAGCCGCTTGGACGGCCTTCGTCAAGCCGTGAAGCAACGGGGCAACCGAGGGCGACGCTCTGGCGGTTAACCTTTGATTCATTTCTTGATAGCACATTTGGGAGCGGCGCGCATCCGTTGCGCCTTGGACCTCGTAACCCGACAAGCAAAGAGAATGAAGGGGTGTTTTTCATGAGTGATCCTGTCCGTGAATACTGGAATGTACGGTTGGCCGAGACCCGCGAGGCGTTGGAGCAAAATCAGTTTGAAGCCCATGTCGTGGAGAATGCGGAGCAGGCCAGACGTTTGGTCTTTGAGCAACTCTCTCCGGCTCTGGCTCCGGCCAGCGTCAGTTTTGGCGGGTCCGGCAGCATCGCGACCACTGGATTGTATGATGCCTACAAGGCCATGGCTGATATTGAGGTGCTCGATACCTGGAACAAAGACCTTTCGTGGGAAGACAAGTATGAGCTGCGCCGTCAGGCGCTTTTGGTGGATCTGTTCCTCACCGGCACCAACGCCGTGACCGAGGATGGAATGCTGGTCAACCTTGATATGTTCGGCAACCGCGTGGCAGCACTGACCTTTGGCCCGCGTTCCGTTGTCGTGGTGGTGGGGCGGAATAAGTTGGTATCCGATCTGAACGCCGCCATGGAGCGCATCAAGGAATATGCCGCCCCGGTGAACGCCATGCGCCTGAACATGAAGACTCCGTGCGTGAAAACCGGACGCTGTATGGATTGCAAAAGCCCGGACCGCATCTGTAATCATTGGACCATCACTGAAAAGTCTTTCCCGCAGGGACGGATCAAAGTGGTGTTGGTCAACGAGGATTTGGGACTGTGACCGGCGGGATGAGCCGCAGGGCAGGGATTCCCCTGTGAAGCGTCGACCAAGGACCGTGCACCGCTCCCCGGAACGGCGATACCGCACCGAGTCCCTGACCCGCTCCGGGGAAGTGGCGTTTCAGGCGGCGGTGGGGCAGTCTGACTTGTGGATCGTTGCCCGGGAGCGGTTGCGGGATCCGGCCATGGAAGCGTTGCATCGATTTCGTGGCCAGCTCACGTCGTATTTGACGCTCCATCCGGAATTCGGTGCCTCCCTCTCTCCAGTGACACCCCTTTCCGGAGCACCGCAATTGATCCGGGGCATGGCTGAGGCCGGTCGGATTTGCGGGGTCGGTCCCATGGCTTCGGTGGCCGGAACCATCGCGCAGGCCGTGGCCGAGGAGCTGGCCCGGCTTAGCCCGGATGTGCTCGTGGAGAATGGCGGGGACATATATATGATATCCACGCGGGAGCGCACTGTGGCCTTGCTGGCGGATCCCGCTTCCGGCTCCAGGCTTGGACTGCGTATCGATCCCCACGCCTTCCCCCTGGCCGTCTGCTCCTCTTCGGCGCTTATCGGCCATTCGTTGAGTCTCGGTCAGGGGGAGCTTGTCACGGTTCTGGGAAAAAACGGTGCTCTGGCCGATGCTGCGGCCACGGCACTCTGCAACATGTTGCGCCGGGCCGAGGACGTGGACCGTGTGCTGGAAACGGCCCAGGGCTGGGCGGGGAATGGAGTATGCGGGGTTTTTGCCCAGGGCGGCGGCAAGGTCGCGGCATGGGGCGATGTGGAATTGGTTACGCTCTGAGTCTCTTTGATTCTTCCCTTCGGGAAAAATGCTGTATTTTGTCCTCTCCATCCCGGTGTGTTCTTTTTTCGTGCGTTGTGATGTGAACGATGTGACCCGTAGGCATCATCGTGTGACGGAAAAGCGGGGCAAAGAGGCTGTTTTGCCGATGGATAAGCAGAAAAAGAACAAGTTCAAAAAAAATTTTTCAGTGAAAATCACGTTACAAAATTGAAAATGGTTTTCAAGTGAATATTTTCGCATAGTACCTGCGCGGTTTTTCACGAGCGTATGTCTGGGTTGGTAAAATCGTGCTATTCTGTTGGATTTCTCAAAGCCTATTGCTTTTGTCTCAAAGAGAGGGTAGGAGGTACGTACTAATTTAATGAAAACAGCTGGATAGCACAGTTCTAGTTAAAATATGCGAACAATAACACGCGAAAGTTGATAGTGTTATTTTTGAGGCAGGGGGAAATGTTTTCGTGTCGACCCGTGGTCGCCACAAAAGCTAGGATAAGGACGTTCAACGTCATGCGATCCATTCAATTTGGAGGTGTTCTATGAAGTTTTCCGTCAGTCATGGTGGAGACAAAGTCGAGGAAAGGCTGGCGAAGGCCGGCGTGTCGCGCCGTGATTTCATGAAGATGTGCGGCACGGTCGCCGCGGTGATGGGCATGGGCACGGCCTTTGCTCCGAAGGTTGCCGAGGCTCTGACTTCCAAGCGTCGCCCCTCCGTGGTGTGGCTGCACAACGCGGAATGCACCGGCTGCTCGGAGTCCATCCTTCGCGGGATGAACCCCCCCTTCGCCGAGCTGATTCTGGGCGTTATCTCCCTGGACTACCACGAGACCGTCATGGCCGCCGCCGGTGAAATGGCTGAAAAGGCTCTGCACGAGGCCACTCATTCCGAGCACGGCTATGTCTGCGTGGTCGAGGGTGCCATCCCCACCGCCGATGACGGCATCTACGGCAAGGTGGCTGGTCGCACCATGCTGGACTACAACACCGAGTACGTGAACAAAGCCGCTGCGGTCATCGCCTACGGCACCTGCGCCACCTTCGGCGGCGTGCAGGCTGCTGCGCCGAACCCGACCAAGGCCGTCGGCGTGCGTGAAATCACGGACAAGCCGGTCATCAACATCTCCGGTTGCCCGCCGAACCCGTACAACCTGCTCGGCACCGTGGTGCACTTCCTGCAAAACGGCATCCCCGAGTTGGACGGCGAGGGTCGCCCCATGATGTTCTACGGCGACAGCGTGCACGACAAGTGTCCCCGTCAGAAGTACTACGACGAAGATCTGTTCGCCGAGAGCTTCGGCGACGAGGGCGCCCGCAAGGGGTACTGCCTGCTGCGCCTGGGCTGCAAGGGCCCTTACACCTACAACAACTGCCCGACCGTGAAGTTCAACCAGACCAACTGGCCTGTTGAAGCCGGTCACCCCTGCATCGGCTGCTCCGAGCCTGGCTTCTGGGACTACATGTCCCCCTTCTATGAAGAAGGCTAGCCCTCGGTATAAAGCATCGGTTGTTGTAACAAGAAGCGTTTCGCACCCAAGGAGGATTCAATATGTCTGGTAAGAAGCCTGTTGCCGCCCCGGTCACGGCTACGCCCAAAAGCTCGTACAACGGGCCGGTCGTGGTTGATCCGGTTACCCGTATCGAGGGTCACCTGCGCATCGAAGTGGAAGTCGAGAACGGCGTCGTCGCCGACGTTCGTTCCAGCTCCCAGCTGTTCCGTGGTCTTGAGATCATTCTCAAGGGCCGCGACCCTCGGGATGCCCAGCACTTCACCCAGCGTTCCTGTGGCGTTTGCACCTACACCCATGCCCTGGCCTCCACCCGCTGTGTGGACAACGCCGTGGGCGTGAAGATCCCCAAGAATGCCACGCTGATCCGCAACCTCGTTCTGGCCGCGCAGTTCATGCATGACCACATCGTGCATTTCTATCACCTGCACGCCCTGGACTGGGTCAACGTAGCCAACGTCCTCAATGCGGACCCGAAAAAGGCTGCCTCCCTTTCCAATAGCCTGAACGACAATCGCAAAGAAAAAGCCGCTGACTTCGCGGCCGTCAAAGATACCGTCAAGGCGCTCATCGAGTCCGGTCAGCTGGGCCCGTTCACCAATGCCTACTTCCTGCGTGAAGGCGGCCACGACGCCTACTATCTGCCCGCTGAAGCCGACCTGATGGCCACCAAGCACTACCTGGACGCCCTTAAGCTCCAGGTCAAAGCTGCTCGCCTTATGGCCGTGTTCGGCGCCAAGAACCCCCACACTCAGTTCACCGTGGTGGGCGGCGTCACTTGCTACGAAGCCATGACGGAAAAGCGCCTCAAAGAGTTCACCGAGCTGTACGAAGAGACCTCGGCCTTTGTGCGCAACTTCTACATCCCCGATCTGCTGGCCGTGGCCTCCTTCTACAAGGACTGGGGCGGCATCGGAAAGACCACCAACTTCATGACCTGCGGCGAGTTCCCCGAGGACGAATACGACCTCAATTCCCGGTTCCTGCCCCAGGGCGTTATTCTCAATAACGACCTGTCCAAGGTCTATGACTTTGATCCCACCAAGATCGACGAGCACGTCAAGTACTCCTGGTACGAATACGGCTCTCCCAAGCATCCGTACCAGGGCGAAACCAAGCCCAAGTACACCAAGCTGGGCGACAAGGAGCACTACTCCTGGATGAAGGCTCCGCGTCTGGACGGCAAGTCCACGGAAGTCGGCCCGTTGGCGCAGGTGCTCGTTGCTTACGCCCGTGGCCATAAGCCCACTGTGGATGCCGTTGACTACGTGTTGAAGTACCTCAACGTTGGTCCCGAAGCCCTGTACTCCACCCTGGGTCGTACTGCTGCCCGCGGTATTGAAACCCTGGTCATCGCCAACCAGACCCAGGCTTGGTTGGATGAGTTCAAGGCCAACATCGCTGCCGGCGACAAAGAGATCTACACCGAGTGGGAAATGCCCGACGAGGCGCAAGGCGTTGGTTTCGTCAACGCTCCGCGTGGTGCTCTGTCTCACTGGATCAACATCAAGAACGGCAAGATCGAGAACTTCCAGCTGGTCGTTCCGTCCACCTGGAACCTCGGTCCCCGCGACGACAGCGGCGTGCTCGGTCCGGTCGAGGAAGCCCTCATGGGTACCCCGATCTTCGACCCCATGCGCCCGGTGGAAATCCTGCGTACCGTGCACTCCTATGACCCCTGCATCGCCTGCGGCGTGCATGTCATCGACTCCAAGACCGGCCAGACCCGCAAGTTCCGGGTGCTGTAGACCGATCAACGGATACTCGAACACTATGGATCGGGGGGCTTTGGCCCCCCTTTCCTTTTTTTGTCTTCCCTTTGAAGAACGCATGCTCTCCAATCCGCTACAATGCCACGGAATAAAACCGACCTGGGCACTTCCTGGTGCGAACGGTGCTTGTCCGTATCGGTGTTTTCACGTATAAGTCCGCATGACCAACGAAAAACGCATTCTTGTGCTGGGCGTGGGCAATGTCCTGTATACGGATGAAGGCATCGGCGTTCGCGCGGCGGAGCACCTCCAGGCCGAATACGAATTTTCCGACAATGTGACCGTCATGGATGGCGGCACGTTGGGGACGCGGTTGATGGGACCGATCATGGAGAGCGATTACCTGATCGTCTGTGATGCCGTGCTTGGGGACGGTCCTCCGGGCAGTATTTACCGTCTCACCGGGGAAGATTTGCGGCAAAGCCTTGCCTTTAAAAATTCCATGCACGACACTGATCTTGTGGATACGCTGATTTATTGCGAGCTTGCGGGCAACCGACCCGAGGCTGTGATCATCGGCATGGAACCAGAGGATTACCAGACGATGGCCACGGATCTTTCCGGGGCTGCGGATGCGAATCTTCCACAGATGATCAAGCATGTTCTTGCTGAAGTCGAATCGGCTGGCGGAACCCACACTATGCGTGAAAACAAGTCCGAGGAGGTCGTGTATGTGCCTCGCAGTTCCTGCTGAAGTTATTGAAATAAACAACGGCGTGGCCACATGCCGTGTGGGGGAAGGCAGCTCTACGGTCAACGCCTCCCTTTTGGTGTTGGATGAAGACGTGGAGCTTGGGGACTATGTGATTATTCATGCCGGATTTGCCATCCGGAAGCTTGATCCGCAAGAGGCCCAGGAGTCTTTGCAAATTCTTCGTGAATTGGTTCAGGCGGCAGAGGAAGCCGGGATGAATGTTGATCAGATTTAGGGCGTTCCTTCAGGCAGTCCCTAAGCGGTAACCTGCGTTCTTGCCGCAAAAAAAACTCCATCCTTCACGTATTGCGTATACGTGTTGGCCTGGAGTTTTTTGTTTTACGGCCCACATGAGGGATGATTTCAATCATTCACTTCGCCTCCTCAACACGATACGACTTCTGCCCTGACCCTGCCCCCGGCCGCGCGAAGCGCGAGACCGGTAAATGGGGGTCCAGGGGGCCACGGGCCTCCTGGTCGCCGAAGGCATGCTTTCCCCGGCCCATGGAGCCGTCCATCGCCCCCTCAACACCATATGACTTCTGCCCTGACCCTGCCCCCGGCCGCGCGTAGCGCGTGACCGGTAAATGGGGGTCCAGGGGGCCACGGGCCTCCTGGTCGCCGAAGGCATGCTTTCCCAGGCCCATAGAGCCGTCCACCAAACAGCCCCGATGTTTTCCCGTTATCCTTTCATGGTCCGGCTTGGAAGGAATGCCTGCCGCAGAAAGTTGATGTCAAAAAATCGCAACGGGTTGTCCATGACCCGGTCCGGCAACAGATGATACCATCGGTAACCAAGAGATTGAAATACTTGCCGGGCTTGTTGCAGGTGACCGGTTGTTCGGGCGGCGTGCAGCGCGGCATCACGCTGGCAGCGGGAACCGGCGATCAAGAGGAAGACCCTTTTTCGGAATCCATGCCGTTGGAGAATGCGTTGGATCCGGCGGAAATCAATGTGTCGGGCAAGGGCGTCGAGCAGGGCGATGATACCGAGACAGGTCCAGCCAAGGCAGGGGAAAGTGAGCAAGGTTGCCATGCCACGATTGCCTTGCTCGTGGTGTGCCAGGACGGTGCCGCCGAGGAGCAGGGCGGTGAGGCCGCAGAGCACGGCCAGTACCAGCGGCCAGGGGGCCACTCGAAGAATGGTGAGGAGATTGTGCGGCAGATGTTTCATGGTCCGGCGTCGTCTTTGGTTTCGGCGTCGGTGAATGGGTGGAGGGATTGTAACGTGGATTGTGTGCTGTTGTCATGAAAAACCGGAAGGGTCATTGGGGCGGAAGCAGGAGTTGGTGGCCTTTTCCAAAGCAGCGCCGGCGCACGAGCAACACCGTGAGGGTGGAACCGATGGCCGTGGAACCGACAAGCATGAGCATGACCACGATTTGATAGCGAATCGCGAGCATGGGATCGGTACCGGAGAGGATTTGGCCGGTCATCATGCCGGGAATAAAAACTAGGCCAACGCCCATCATGGAGGTGATGGACGGAATCATACCGGCCCGGACCGCCTCTCGCGTGATTTCAGCGCTGGCTTCGCGGTAATCCGCTCCGATGGTCAGCCGCATTTCCACTTCGTTTCGACGGGTGCGCAGGGAAGTGAACAGACGGTCCAGAGCGATGGCCATGGCTGTCATGGAGTTGCCCACCACCATGCCGGAAAGCGGGATGAAGTATACGGGATTCCACCATGGGTCGGCCTGGACCACGACGCTGGTCACCAGTATGGAAACCGTGAAATAGCTGACAAACATGGAGAAACCAAGGGGTAATAGGTAGGGGATGGACCGTTCCTTGACGCGACCGCGCACAGTATGCACGGCGGTGAGCAGCATGATGCCAAACACGCCCAGGGTGACGGCGACGTAGTCCACTTGAAAAACAATCACCAGCACGTACCCCATGAGCATGAGCTGTGCAAAGGTCCGAAGGGTGCCAATGGCGAGGTCGCGAACCAGTCCAAGTTTGTAAACAAGGGAGAGCGCTTGGGCGAGAATGACGAAAAAAAGGCCGAGAGCCAGTTGCCATGGACCGATGTCAACGGGGTGCATGCTCATCGTTCAAGCTTCCTTTGTTGAACGCGAAGGGGGACGGCTCCTGGGATGGTGTGCGCCTCCATGGCATGGGTTACGAGTAAAATGGTGACGCCTTGGTTGTTGAGCGAGTGCGCGGCCTGCATGACGATGGCGGCGCTTTCCTTGTCAAGGGAGCTGGTTGGCTCGTCCAGCAGCATGACGTGCGGCGATAATAGCAGCGCCCTGATAACACAAAGTCGCTGTTTTTGTCCGACGGAAAGTGCGGAGGCCGGGTTCTCCAGGTGTATCGTATCAAGAAGAAATTCGTGGAGAAGCGCGGTAAGTCGTTCGTCGGCAGGAGGTTTCAGGTCGGCATTGCCATGCAGGGTGAAGGGTAAAAGCAGGTTGTCGCGCACGCTGCCCTCCACCAGGGTAGGGGTCTGTTGAAGATAGCAGATACTGCGGCGAAGCCGGACCGGATGGATGGAATCGATAGGGGTTCCGTTGAAAAGAATGGTTCCGCCAAGCGGTTCTTCCAGGCGGCAAAGCAGTCGGAGCAGCGTTGATTTTCCGGCACCGGACGGCCCTTCCAGTACGATAAATTCACCGGACTGAATATCCGCTGATGCCCGTTTGAAGACCTTGTCCCGTTGGGGGTAGCCGAAGGTCAGGTCACGTATGGAAAGAATGGTTTGCTGCATGGCATAAAAAAAGGCGGCCTTACGCCGCCTTGTGGTCAGATGTTGGCGAGAATGACTTCCCCAAATTCCTTGCAGCCTACAGCGGTTGAACCCGTTATCTGGCCTGCCAGGTCCCCGGTTACCCGCTTCCCGGCAATGGCTGCGTCAACGGCCTGCCGGACATTTTCCGCCGCTTCGGTCCAGCCGATATCCTCCAGGAGCATGGCGCCACTCAGGATCAGGCTGCCGGGGTTGGCTTTGTCCTGTCCGGCGATGGTGGGGGCTGTGCCGTGGGTGGGTTCATAAAGGGCCAGGGAATCGGATTTGTTCACGCCCGGAGCGAGTCCAAGCCCGCCCACCTGGGCGACCAATGCATCGGAAAGATAGTCACCGTTGAGGTTGGTGGTGGCGATGACGTCATAGTCCTGGGGTGCCTGCAACACAGCCTGGAACATGGCGTCCGCGATGCGGTCCTTGATGACCAGGGGCTTGTCGCCGCTTTCCTGCTCGGATTCGGTCATGGTTTGGTCCGCAAAGCGTTCGCGGGCCACTTCATACCCCCAGTTCATGAACGCGCCTTCCGTGTATTTCATGATGTTGCCTTTGTGGACGAGTGTAACCGAAGAGCGGTTGTTGTCCAGGGCAAAGCGGATGGCTTTGTCCACGAGGCGCTTGGAGCCGAGCTGCGTAATGGGCTTGATGCCGATTCCGGCGGCAGCGTCCACCTCGGCTTTTAGCTCGGAACGCAAAAAGTCGATCAGGCGCTTGGCTTCGGGAGTGCCGGAGGCATATTCGATTCCGGCGTAAACATCCTCCGTGTTTTCACGGAAGACAACCATGTCTACGAGGTCGGGCCGCTTGACCGGGGATTCGATGCCTTGGAAATAGCGAATCGGACGAACGCAGGCATACAGGTCAAAGACCTGGCGCATGGTCACGTTTAGGCTGCGAAACCCCTTTCCGACGGGGGTTTGGAGCGGTCCTTTCATGGCAACCCGCGCTCCGGCCAGGACGTCCATGGTGGCTTGGGGCAGGTATTCCCCCACTTCCCTGAAGGCCTTTTGCCCGGCGAGCACTTCTTCCCACGCGAGTTTTTTTGCCTTGCCGTAGGCGCGCTGCACGGCCGCATCCAGCACGGGCCGCGCCGCGGCCCAAACTTCCGGGCCAATGCCGTCGCCCTCAATAAAATAAACGGTTTGTTGAACCAAAAGATCCTCCTGCGAAATGGAATGAGGCGCGAGAGCGTCGCGTCTGTATCATGAAATAATAACCGTGCAAGGCCCGAATTGGCAAGGAGAACGCACGCTGGAATGTTGTGGAAAATGGATGTGCGGTCGTGTGTTTTTTGATTGGTAAAATGAAATTTTTTTACGAAAAATAAGGTGAATTTGACCGGATTTTTTGCTGCAACGTCTCCGAAATGCGTCCCCGGCCAGGTGTGCCGAGGACGCAACATTGAAACAGCACGATAGGAAGGCTCAGATTTGTGGGCATTCCTTCAGGGCATTGTCGATGTCCGATTGGGGCAATTCAAAGTTGTCCAGATTCCCCTTGAGATAGGCATCGTAGGAGGCAAGGTCGAGCATGCCGTGACCGGAGTAGAGGAAAACCACGTTTTCATCGGGTCCGGCTTCCTTGGCAACGTCAATGGCCGCCTTGATGGCATGGGATGTTTCGGGCGCGGGCAAAAAGCCTTGCGTCTGCAAAAACAGCCGGGCCGCGTCAAAGCAATCGGTCTGGAAATACGACCGGGCGTCGATCAATCCTTCCTCCATCAGGTTGCAGAGAATGGGAGCGTCTCCATGGTAGCGCAGTCCGCCGGCGTGAATGGGAGCGGGCATGAACGCGTGTCCGAGCGTGTGCATTTTCATGAGCGGAGTCAGACGGGCCATGTCGCCATAGTCGTAGCGGTATTCTCCGCGGGTCAGGCTCGGACAGGCACGGGGTTCCGAGGCGACGAAGTGAATGTTTTCCCCATCGAGTTTGCGGCGCAAAAACGGCAGAACCAAACCGGCGAAGTTGGAACCGCCCCCCACGCAACCCACCAGATGGTCCGGCTTCAACCCTTGTTCAGCCAATTGCTGTTCCGTTTCCAAACCCACGATGGTCTGATGCACCAAAACATGGTTGAGTACGCTTCCCAGCGTATATTTTGTGTCATCGTGTGTGGCGGCATCCTCTACGGCCTCGGAAATGGCCAGACCCAGACTTCCTTTGCACCCGGGATCGCGTCGCAGCATTTCCGCGCCGGTGCGGGTCAACTCCGAGGGAGAAGGGTGGACCGTGGACCCATAGTTGCGAATGAGGATTTGTCGGTACGGCTTCATCTCGTAACTGACTTTGACCATATAGACCGTACAATCCATCCCGAACTGGCTGCACGCAAAGGAAAGCGCGGTTCCCCACTGCCCGGCCCCGGTTTCCGTGGAAAGACGTTTCACCCCTTCGGTCATGTTGAAATACGCCTGTGGGACGGCCGTGTTGGGCTTGTGAGAACCTGCGGGAGATACCGATTCATCCTTGTAGAATATCCGGCACTTGGCGCCAATGGCCTTTTCCAGGTTCCGAGCGCGGATCAGGGGCGTGGGCCTCCAGAGGCGATAGGCGTCCAAGACGGGTTGGGGGATGGGAATCCAGCGGTCCTGGCTCATTTCCTGTTCAATGAGGCTCGTGGGAAAAATAACCCCCAATTGGTCCGGCGTGACAGGTTCATGGGTTTCCGGATCCAGAGGCGGAGCAAGCGGCGTGGGCAGATCCGGCTGTGGATTGTACCATTGTGTGGGCATTTTGTCGGCGGGAAGAATGATTCGATCGTGGGCATTGGACATGATGTTCCTCCTGGTGTTGGTACGAAAAAAGGGTTGCGGTTTTCGATCCCGCAACCCTTTTTCGCCATCCCGGAGGTCTTGCCCTGTCGGGAGCTATGAAAAAGCCGCGGGTCGTGAACCCGCGGCTGTTGATTCAATGCATCATCCCTGCCGACGGCTCACGTTCTGTGCCGCCAGCACCACCAAAAGTTTTGGTTTTGCGTCCGGGAAATCCCGGTCAGGATGATTCGCTTCATGTGAACAACGTTACTGACTTCTGTTTGGGCTGTCAATGTGTTGTTGGGGGAGGCAAGACAAGTACGCCGGGAGTGCTCCCCACAAATTGCTTTTTTGAATTGTTGGGCCTGCATTGAAAAGAGCGGAAACAGATGCGCGGTTCAACAGGGCGCCAGGGAACGCTTCAGCCGGGCCACGCGCCGCAGGCTTGCTACAATACGTTCCACGGAAATGCGCTCCGCGAGGATATGCTCCAGCAGAATGGCGCGGACCGTGGGGGCGAGGTCGGGATCGTACCGGAGGTTGTTGCCGAACAGCAGCAGGTCGTTTCCAGCGTGTACGGCCAGGAGAATTCGTTGCTCCAGATCATATTGATCGGCCACGGCCTTCATGTCCAGATCGTCCGTGACGATGACGCCATCAAAACCAAGACGCGTACGCAGCATGCCGTGGACAACGGACCGCGAGAGGCTGGCCGGGAAGCGGGTGTCCCATTCCCTGTTAAACAGGTGCGCCACCATGACCATGTCGGCCATGCCCTGGGGCAGGAGCGTTGTGTAAGGAAGCAGCTCCACCTCGGACCACAGCCCGGTCACATCGGGCAGCCCCGCATGGCTGTCCTCGGCGGCGGAGCCATGTCCGGGAAAATGTTTGAGGCAGCTGAGAATGCTATATTCCCGCAACCCGCGGATAAAGGCCGCAGCGTGCCGGGTCGTTATGTCCGGATCCGGGGAATAGCTCCGGCCCAAGGCTCCTATGGCCGGGCTGCTCTGGTTCCGGTCCACGTCCACCACTGGAGCGAAATTCAGGTTCAGCCCGGCGCTGTGCAGCATGCGCCCAAGCTTTTGACCGGCCTGGAACGTGGCGGAGGTGTCCTTGCCTGCAGCGCCGAGATCCCGGGCCGAAGGAATGCCAGGAAAGCCCTGTTCGGGCTTGAGGCGCTGGACTCGGCCACCTTCCTGATCCACGGCGAGGAGGGGGGCCGTGGGAGCGTGCAGACGTAACTGGTCGGTCAGTTGCCGAAGCTGCTTCGGTCCGGTCACGTTGCGGCCGTATTGATGCAGCTGCATGTCATAGTCAAAGAGCACGGTTCCGGCTGCGTGGACGCCTCCCTTGTCTCTAGCTTGAAGGTCGCGGGCCACAGGGGAATTTTCGGGAGCCTGGGTGCCGCGAAAACCCACGAGCAGCATCTGCCCTACCAGAGCATGGATTTGATCCAGCGGTGGAGCGGATGCAGCGCGAACCAAACCTGGAAACAGGGGAAGCGCCGTGGAAAGTGAGGCCAGGATACGCAGAACCCGGCGGCGTGAATAGCGTGTCATGCCCATGCCTAGCACGGAAGAACCGGGAGCGGAAAGCCCGATGAAGCCTCCGGCCCGGCCTGTGATCGGCGTGAACGGTTTTCCCTTGCTCCATAAGAAGGTTCCGGTACACTCCGACCCCATGCCCCGCATCTTGCGTCGATTTGTCTTGCGCCGGTCCTCCCGGCGTCCTCGTCCTCCCTTATGGGTGGAACTTTCGTTGTCCGGGCGTCCTGATTCCGCAGCAAACCCTGGGGTGTTGCATGGCTCAAGGGCGGACGAGAGCGGCTTGAGCACCCCGGATCGCGACATGCCGCAGGAACAGGCCCGCCTTTATTCGTTGGTTCTCCAGGCGCGATACATTCCTTGCCGCATGCGTCGCCGGAAGGAAGGGTGGAGTGTTCAGGTCCGAAGAATGGATCGGGAGCGCGCCTTGGAGGAGCTTGGCCTATGGCTTGCTGAAAATGCACGGCAGCGGACTCCAGCGCCCCCGCCGCCTCCGCTCCCCGGGACGGATCAGATTTTGCCGCCCGCACTCTACGGGTTGGCTTTGGTTGCGGCGTATGCTTTTGGTGAACGCGCCCACCCCGCGCTGCACGTGTATCCCCGGTTGCTTCTGGAGCGGGGGAGCGCCGATGCTGCCGCCATATGGAACGGAGAGTGGTGGCGGGCGGCCACGGCCCTGACCCTGCATGGTGACGGACCGCATGTTTTGGGCAACGCCGTGGTCAGCACTTTGTTTGTGTCATTGGTGTGCGTTCGTTTGGGATGTGGCCCGGCGCTGTTGTTGACGGTCTTGGGAGGCGTGCTCGGCAATCTGTGCAACGCTCTGGTCATGGGACCGCCGCATGATTCCATTGGATTTTCCACAGCAGTGTTTGCGGCGGCGGGCCTGCTGGCCACGCAGGGGCTGGCGGATCGCTCACGCTGGTGGCGTCCGTTGGTCCCCCTCGGCGCGGGGTTTGGCCTGCTGGCCATGTTGGGCGCGGGCGGGGAAAATACCGACCTGGGAGCGCATCTGTTCGGATTCGGGGCAGGGTTGCTTTTAGGAGCCGCTGCCTGGGAGTTGACGCGGCGCTATGGCCGGCCCGGGAAGACGATGTCCTGGATGGCGGGGGTTGCTTCCGCAGCCCTGCCTCTGGGGGCATGGGTCATGGCCTGGGGGTTCGGCTGATGCGTGTTGCCCGGTACGGGGCGGTCAACCTGCCAGGGGCAGGATGTCTTTGGTTTTGATGAATTGTTCCGCCTCTTGCGAGGATACGGGGCGGGAATACAAATATCCCTGGAAATATTCGCAGCCGAGTTCCAGCAGGGTGCGTTGATGTTCGGGGCGTTCCACGCCTTCGGCCACCACCTGGAGTCCCAGGGTGTGTGCCAGGTTGATGATGGCCTTGACGATCTCCACGTTTTCCGGCCCGGCGTCCAGCATCTGGACGAAGCTGAGGTCGATCTTGAGGTGGTCCAGGGGCAGCTTTTGCAGGTAGCTCATGGACGAATATCCCGTACCGAAATCGTCTACGGCCAGGGTAATGCCCAGGTTCTTGAGCATACGCAGGGTGTTGGTGGCCTGGGCCGCGTTCTGCATGATGGCGGTTTCCGTGATTTCCAGCTTCAGGCGGTTGGCCGGCATGCCGGTGCGTCTGAGGATGCGGCGGATTTTGCCGATGAGGTCGGCCTGGGCGAACTGTTTGCCGGAAATATTCACGCTGACGTAAACGTCCTTTGCGCCGGGGATGGTTTTGCGCCAGTGGACCATGGTTTGGCACGCCTCGTTGAGCACCCACAGTCCCAGGTCCGTGATCTGCCCTGTTTCCTCGGCCACGGCAATGAATTCGGAAGGAGGGATGATGCCCCGCTCGGGATGCCGCCAGCGAGCCAGCGCCTCAAAGGCGAAGAGCTTTTGTTCACCGTCCACCTGGACAATAGGCTGATAGTTGAGGAAAAACTGTCCTTCGGCCATGGCCGTGTCCATGTCGTTTTCCAGGGTCATGAGCTGTACCGCGTGTTCCAGCAGGCGATTGCTGAAGACCTTGAAACGGTCGCGTCCGGCGGTTTTGGCGCGGTGCATGGCCAGGTTGGAAAAACGCAATACTTCTTCGGCATTGTCGGCCTGGACCGGGCCGAGCACGATGCCCAGGCTGGCCGAGACCTGAATTTCGTGGCCGTCCAGGTTGTAGGGATGGCGTAACCGGCGGCGCATGCGTTTGACCACCTGCACGGCCTTTCGCGGGGATTGCAATTCCTCCAGGAGTACGATGAATTCATCGCCGCCAAAGCGGGACACCGTGTCCAGTTCCCGCACGCTGTCCTCCAGTCGGCGGGAAACCTCGATAAGCAGGCTGTCGCCCACGTTGTGGCCAAGACTGTCGTTGATGATTTTGAAGCGGTCCAGGTCCACGAAGATAAGCGCGAAATTGTAGTCGTCCCGCCGCCGGGCACGTTCTAACGCCCGGGTGAGCCGGTCCATGCACAGGGTCCGGTTGGCCAGCCCGGTCAAAGGATCGTGCATGGCCTGATGCCGCAGTTGGTTTTCCATGCGTTTGCGGTCGGTGATGTTGGTGAAGAGCACAAAACACCCCTTCACCTCGCCGTCGGATCGGTACATGGTGGTGGCGCTGGCCAGCACGTTAACGTCGTCGCCTTCCCGTCGGCGGAAGGTGAATTCCCCCTGCTGGTGGGGGGAGGCGTCGAGCTGCGCGATGAGATTCCCGAATATCTGGCTATCCTGTTCCGCCATGAAGTCCATGGGCCGGTGGCCTTCGATTTCAATGCGCGAATACCCGAGCATGTCCCGAAAGGCCTTGTTGGAGCCGCGGATATTGGCGTGGGGATCGAGCATAAGATACCCTTCGGAGGTCGTCTCAATGAGGGACCGATACATTTCCTCACTTTTGCGCAACTGCCGTTCCGCCTGCTTCCGCTGGGTCACGTCCGTGATGGCTCCGGCTATGCGAAGCGGTTCTTCGGAATCGTCCTTCAGGCTGGCGCCCCGGGCATGAATCCAACGGTAGGAACCGTGTTTGTGACGGAGCCGGTATTCAAGGTTCATTTCGTCTGTGAGTCCGGCCATGAGGTTTTGGTGGGCATTGACCACGGCCTCGAGATCGTCTGGGTGGATGCGTTTTTTCCACTCCTCCACGTCGTGGGGAAATTCGTGTTCCGCAAAACCGATGATGCCTTTCCACCGGGGGGAATAGTACACTTCGTCGGTGTTGAGATCCCAGTCCCAGATACCGTCATTGGCACCGCGTACGGCCACGGCGTACCGTTCCTCGGCCTTTTTCCGTTCCTGCACCTCGGCTTCCAGGGCGGCCTCGCGGGATTGCACCCGTATGGCCATGGCCCGGAAGTTGCGCATGATTTCATCAAGTTCCAGGTGCCGGGGGCGCTTGAACTCGCCGGAAAAACGACCGTCCGCCAGTCGATTCATGCCCTCGGTAAGCTCCCGAAATGGCCGGGCCAGGAAAACCCGCAAAAATAGACCCGTGGACAGGGCCAGAACCACTACCACCACACTGAAGGCGGCAACCATGGTTGCGGTGAAGAGTCGAAGACTGCGTTCAAAAGGTGCCAGGGTCAGGGTGATATGGGCGGTGCCGATGCGTTGATTTTCAAAGAGGATGTCGCGTTGCCGCTCGACCTGGCGTGCGCCGTCGTCCGGCTTGGCCAATTCGAAGAGCAACCGTCCTCGATGGTCGCGGATGCGGACCGAAGAAACCAGTTCATTTTGGGCGAATACGCTCCCGGCCTGGCGAATGCCGTTTTCATCAAAGGTCCAAAGAGGGACGGCGAGGATGTCGGCGAGATTGGAGATGTATTGGTCGGCGGTGGATTCGATTTCCTGCCGCATGTCGTTGGAACGGAAATAGTAGCCTGCCGCGAAAAGAGCGAGCATGACCAGTGCGATCAGCAGGATCAGCGAAATGGTCATGTCCTGGGAGAGGGAGCGGCTGGCCCTCTGACCGTTGCGTGAGATGGTGGTGCTCAAGCCGTTTTCCGTTGTTTCCGTTGTGTATCGGGATGTCCCCGTTCACCCGCAATTCCTGATGACATGGGCAGCGCAGGGGACTCGGCAGGTTGTACCGGGTCGAAGGCCGTTGCAATTGTCGTTGAAAAAGGCCGCAGCTACCCGGCCGGCGGCCCGACAAGCGGACCAGGGGTTCAACAGCGAATATCATAACTAATGCCCGACTTGGGAAAACTACACACTTTTACGGCGGGGAACAAGTTTGGTCTGGGGCTTGTCATCGGTCGGTCCTCCAGCTAGTCTCGAAACAGCGGAAGGTATGGTGTCCCAACGGTCCATGCCAATTTGGGCAAGGAATGTGTCGTGTGGCCGGCTTTTGTGTCGGGCGTTCGGTGGGGGTTGCTTCTGAGTGGTTCTGGTTACAGAATCGTTTGAGCAATGGTGGCATACCACAGGGGAATACGCGGAAAATGCTCGTTGGAAGGGATATCTGATGCGTGAAATCAGCGAAACCGGCCGGGTGGAAGCTGCGATACGCCGGTTGACGGCAGCGGTGCGCCGTGCAGGGACCGGGACTGCTCCCGGCCGCTCCGGGTATGGTTGGTGGGTGTTGGCGTGTGGAGAACCGTTCGAGGATGCTCCATACGAAGACAGGGAAACCAAGCGGGAACAGTTGCTGGCCGAGGTCGAGGCCGTGGGTGTCACCCTCCCGGAATTGATTTGGGTTTGGGATGAGGAAAATCGTGTACAACTGGTGATCACCACGTTGCCGTCCAAAGAACGGGCCGAGCGGGTGGCGGAACGGTTGCGACAAAAGGGGCTGACCATGCGCGTTGCTCGCGAATATATCTAAAAAATATAATTACGATAGATAATTAGGAAGCCCGGACAATGTTGCCCGGGCTTTTTATTTGGTCCTGATTTGGTAGAAAAAGTAGTTTTTCAAAAATGACAAAACAAACACACTTAATTTCTCGAAAGAGGGTTTTTGAGAGCAGGATTTTCCAAAAAGAAAATATCAACCCTCATTTTCTTGCAGGTAGGGATTCAGCTCCATGACGGACTCGAAGAGAAAGTGGTCCACCAACAGACACAGCACATGACCAATGGCGATATGAAGCTCCTGGGCCACGGCGGTGTCGGGAGAGGGAACAGCCAGTAACGTGTCGCAAAGACCGATCATTTCCCCGCCACGCTCTCCGGTCAGTCCGATGGTGACCATGCCTCGGCGGCGGGCTTCACGCAGAGCGGCCAGCACGTTGGGGCTGCTGCCCGAAGTGGAAATGCCCAGGAGGATATCTCCCGGGTTGCCCAGCGCCTGCACTTGTTTTTCAAAAATCTGGGTAAAGCTGTAGTCGTTGCCCGTGGCCGTGATGATGGACGTATCCGTGGTCAGGGCAATGGCCGGGAGAGGAGGTCGTTCCAGCTTGAAACGATTGACGAATTCCGCCGCGAGATGCTGGCTGTCCGCTGCGGAGCCGCCATTGCCGCACAGCAGGAGCTTGCCGCCTTTGGCCAGGCAAACAGCGCAGGTGCGGGCGGTTTCGACTAACTGTTCGGAGTGATCCTGAAAGAACGCCTCTCGAACACGCTGTCCGGCCTCTGCATGGGCGCGGACCTTCTCTAGCGCGGTGATACTCATACTATTGCCTTGGGTTGAGCCATGTTTTTCAAGAAAATGTGCGGCCGGTCCGCTTCGTTGCAATTGTTAGCGTAAAGCCCTGGTCCGAGCAAGAATTCAGTGGACCAAATGCAAGGTGAAATGCGTTTGGTAGCAGAGGAAACAGGCTGATTGCCAAAAATGTAAATATTTAAAAATTGCTTTCTTTCGATTTCGTTTTGAGGTACATCGACCCTTCCGTGTCACAAGTTCACTGTTGAATACCTGAAGGAGGAGTTGATGCAACGGTTCCTTAAACGCACCGTCCAGATGACGGTCCTTACGATCCTTGCCGCGTTTCTGTTCACCGGCTGCGGTTCCCAGGATGACAACGTCATCCGGATTGGATTCAATATCCCGCTGACCGGCGATATTCCCAAAGTGGGCGAAGCTTCCAAGTTCGCTGCCGAGATGCTCCTTGAGGACATCAACGGCAAGGGCGGCATCACCATCGGCGACAAGCAGTATCTGGTGGAGTTCGTCTACGAAGACAACGAGTCCAAGGCCGAGTCCGCGGTGAACGCGGCTCTGAAGCTCATCGACCAGGACGGCGTGGTGGCCATTATCGGTCCCAACTCCTCCAAGCAGGCCGTGCCTGCCGGTGGTACCGCCAACGAGAACGAGACGCCCATGATCTCGCCCTGGTCCACCAACCCCGATACCACGAAGGATCGCCCCTGGATCTTCCGCGCCGCGTTCCTGGATCCCTTCCAGGGTCCGGTGGCCGTGAACTTCGCGGCCAAGACCTTTGGCGCGAAGACCGCTGCGGTCATTTTCGACATCTCCAACGACTACTCCAAGGGTCTGGCCGAGATTTTCCGTCAGGAATGGGAAAAGAAAATGGGACCCGGCTCCGTGGTCGCCTTTGAATCCCACGGCACCAAGGATCAGGATTTTTCCGCCCAGCTGACCACCATCATCGGTGCGTCCCCGGACTTCATCTTTGTGCCCAACAACTACAACCAGGTGGCCTTGATCGTGAAGCAGGCCCATGACCTGGGCTGGCAGGGACCGTTCATGGGTTCTGACGCCTGGGGATCCGCCGAGCTGATGCAACTGTGCGGCGACGACTGCAAGGGTCAGCACTTCTCGACGCATTATGCTGCTGCCGGCGCCACCGGCGACACCAAGGTGTTCATCGAGCGCTATAACGAGAAGTACGGCTACACGCCTGATGACGTGGCCGCGCTGACCTGGGACGCCACACGTCTGGTGGTCCAGGCCATCGAAGGGTTGAGCGAGTGGCCTGAAGAGCGCACAGCTCAGCGTGCCGCCATCCGGGACGCCCTCGGCAATATCGCCGAGTTCCAGGGTGTCACCGGCACCATGAAGTTCGACGAGCAGGGTGATCCCATCAAGTGCGCCGTTGTTGTGCGCATTTCCGATGAGGGCGCGTTCGAGTTCGCCGAATCCGTCTGCCCCTAACGCTTCATTGATGTTCATTGTGGCGGGAGCCTTCCGGCTCCCGTCCCTTCCCGCATGCGCAGCCTCCGGGACCGGCTCTCACGTCCCGGAAAGAAAGGAACACCACAAGTGGAAGTCCTGATCCAAAACATCATCAACGCATTGCAGTGGGGGAGCTTTTACGCGCTCATCGCCCTGGGCTACACACTGGTGTACGGCGTGCTGCTCCTGATCAACTTCGCCCACGGCGATATCTTCATGGTCGGTGCGTACATCGCGTTTTTCGCGGTCGTTTTCATGCTCGGCAATCTGGGGCTGGATCCCGGCATTACCCTGGCCCTGGCCGTACCGGTAACCATGATCCTCACCTCGGGTGTGGGGGTGACCCTGGAGCGCGTGGCCTACCGCCCCCTGCGGCGAAAGGGCGCCCACCGGCTGTATGTGGTCATCACCGCGCTCATGTGCGGTCTGATCCTGGAAAATGGAAACCTCGCCCTGCTCGGAGCGAGCCGTAAGAAATTTCCGGAGCTTTTGGAAACCACCATTTACCGCTTCGGCGACATTTCCGTAACCAACCTCAAGATCATCGTCATCGTCGCGGCCGTCCTGGTCTTTTTATTTCTGCAGTTCGTGGTCACGCGGACCAAGATCGGCATGGCTATGCGCGGTATTTCCTACGATAAGTTCGCCATCCCCCTGATGGGGATTCCCGTGGATACGGTCATCGTGTTCACCTTTATCCTGGGATCGGGGTTTGCAGGACTGGCGGGACTGCTCTTTGCCATGAGCTATCCGGTGCTGGAGCCATACATGGGCGCGCTCATCGGCTGGAAGGCGTTCATCGCCGCCGTGGTGGGGGGCATCGGGGACATCCGCGGAGCCTTTGTGGGCGGATTCCTGCTCGGCTTCATCGAGATCGGCGTGGTGGCCATTTTCCCGTCCACCATGCGCGACCTCTTCGCTTTCACCATTCTGCTGCTCATTCTCTGGGCCAAGCCCACCGGCCTGTTCGGGCTGGCGCGCAACCAGAAGATCTGACGACCGCAAGCCAAGGGATACGACTCCATGGAAACAGGCAACAAACTGCAACGCAATGCCTTTGCCCTGGCGGTGATTTCGGGTTGCGTCCTGATCATCCTGCTGGCGCAATTTAAAGTCATCAACCTTTACATCCAATCCGTGATCATGTTCATGGGAATCAACATCATGATTTCCACGAGTCTGAACCTGGTCAACGGCAACATGGGAGAATTCTCGTGCGGGCACGCCGCGTTCCTGTGTGTGGGCGCGTATGTCTCGTCCATCACCAGCGTGCTGATCATGGCTCCCAACGACATCACCGGCGCACCGTTTCTGCCGCCGGAATTCTCACTGCTGGTGTTCCCCATTTCCGTATTCCTCGGGGGAATCGTCGCGGCCCTGGCCGGAATTCTTGTGGCTCTCCCGTCCTTCAAGACAAGGGGGGACTACCTGGCCATCATCACCATTGCCGTGAACTACATGGTCATTTCCGGCATCGAGAACCTGGACATCATCGGCGGTCCCCGCGGGTTCATGGGCATGAAGAAAGTGGTCAAGTCCATGTACCAGGTGGCGGATGTGCCTTGGATGATGATTTTTGTGGCTCTGGGCACCATCTTTTGCGTGATGCTCATCCGGCGCTATGTGTCGTCCACCTATGGCAAGGGCGTAAACGCCGTCTGCCAGGACGAGATCGCCGCGGAAATCATGAGTGTGAACACCAATAAGGTGAAACTGGTGACCTTCATGCTTTCTTCGGGACTTTGCGGCATGGCGGGCGGACTGTTCGCGCATGTGGTGGGCTATGTGAACCCCCAGTCCTTCAATATCCTCAAGTCTACAGAGGCCATGGTCATGGTCTACCTGGGCGGCATGGGTTCCCTTTCCGGCGCGGTCATGTCGGCGGTGTTCTTCACATTCCTGTTGGAATTGTTGCGGCCGCTGCAAATTCTCAAGTGGGTCATCATCCCCTTCACCCTGGTGCTGCTCATGCAGTTCCGGCCTGAGGGCATCATGGGCAACAAGGAATTGACCGACGTCTTCCCGAAACTGCGCAAGTACTGCCGGTTCAAGTAAACTCGCCTGGAGAGAGCAATGTCGCTTCTGAAAGTGGAACACATGACGCAGAACTTCGGCGGCCTGCAGGCGGTGTCGGATTTCAACATCGAACTGCAGGGCGGCGAACTGGTGGCGCTCATCGGTCCCAACGGGGCGGGAAAGACCACCATTTTTAACCTGGTATCCGGATTCTACAAGCCCAGTGAGGGCCGTATCAGCATCGCGGGCAAGGATACCCGGGGCATGCGGCCGCATCAGGTCACAGCTTTGGGCGTCTCCCGGACATTCCAGAACATTCGCCTCTGGAAGGATATGGACGTGCTGGACAACATCCGCGTGGCCCAGCACTACCGCATGGGCTACAGCATTTGGGACGCATTCGTCCGCACGCGCAAATACATGGGGCGTGAGAAGGAAATCGACCGCATTTCCTGGAAACTGCTCGAGGCCATGAACCTCAAGGAGTATGCTCACGAGGTGCCGCCGAACCTGCCGTACGGACTGCAACGGCGCGTGGAGATCGCCCGGGCCATGTCCATCCAGCCTCAGTTGCTGCTGCTGGACGAACCCGCCGCGGGCCTGAACTCCCGGGACGTGGAAGAACTCATTGATCTGGTTCGCTGGATCCACGAAACATTCGATATTACCATCTGGATGATTGAGCACCAGATGAAAGTGGTTATGAGCCTTTGTTCCTGGATCAAGGTCATCGACTTCGGCCAGACCATCGCTGAAGGCACGCCCGAGCAAATCCAGAACCATCCCCAAGTCATCAAAGCCTATCTGGGAGACGATACGATTTGAACCCGCTACTTGAAATCGAAGATCTCAGGGTCAGGTACGGCAACATCGAAGCCCTGCATGGCGTCTCCTTTACCGTGGAGGAAGGGGAAATCGTCACGCTCATCGGGGCCAACGGTGCCGGAAAGTCCACAACCCTCATGTCCATTGCGCGGCTGCCCCCGCCCGAGGCTCCCAAGGTCATTTCCGGGGATATCCGGCACAAGGGCGTCAGCCTCCTGAATATGCCTCCCGACAAGGTCGTTTCAGACCTGCATACGGCCCTGGTCCCGGAGGGGCGCCATATCTTTGGCAACCTGTCCGTGGAGGAGAACCTCAAGCTGGCCACCTACGCCCGCAAAGGTGATTCCGTTCCCGACATTCAGCGCGACTATGATCAGGTCTATAGCCTGTTCCCCCGTCTGGCCGAGCGTCGGAAACAGCAAAGTGAGTCGCTTTCCGGCGGTGAGCAGCAGATGCTTGCTGTGGGACGTGCGCTCATGTCCAAATGTTCCATCATCATGCTGGACGAACCGTCCATGGGACTGGCCCCGGCCTTGATGTACGACATGTTCCGCACGCTCAAACAGCTGAATGAGGAAGGCATGACCATTTTGCTCGTGGAGCAGAACGCGAACCTTGCCCTCAAGTTTGCGCACCGGGGCTATGTGCTGGACACGGGAGAGATCGTGGCGCAGGGCACTTCTGCGGAGTTGCTGGAGGATCCCGAGGTGAAGAAGGCCTATCTCGGGGCGTAGAAAGGAAAAACAAAATATTGCAAGGGGGCTTCGGGTTCGAAGTCCCCTTTTTTGTTGGTGTTGCCGCTATTTCCCCGCCGCTGACTGAAAGCGCGCACGAATGGAGCGAAAAAGATGCGGTTTCCGGTCGTATTGATGCACCACATGCGCGGGAACGCCCGCATCGTTGAGCACCTCCCCAGCTTCGTTGCACAGCGGTTCACCCGGCCGCGTCGCCAGGGTCAGCACGGGACCGGAATTGTCGTGCAGGGTCAGGTTCGGCAGGGTGGTGCCGTGGATCAGGTAATTGTGCACGCCCTGGTCGTATCCGGCCATGAATCGGGCCGGCTCGTACGGCAACAGAAGCGATGTGAGCCGTTCCAGATAGTCGAGAACGTCCTGTGTGTCGCCCAGGGTCGTGCCGGAACAGGAAACCGGGCAATGGGCAATGGTCTCAAGCGCGGCCGCGCCAAGGTGATCGCGCACCCAGCGGCTGTTGTGCGGACATTTTCCCAGCAGAGCCGCACGATGTTCCAATACGGCATGCAATCCCGGACCCCAGGCAAAGGAGAAGGGGTCATGCTGAAAGATCACGTCCCGCACGTCCGTCAATAGCACTTGGTCGAGGTGGGCCACCTGTCTTTGAAGCAACTCCAGGGAAAGAAAGTGGCGCAGGGCATTGCACGGCAGGTGGTCCAAGCGATCCGGTCCGTGCAAGGGAAGACGGTGGAGTGCATAACTCCGGGCTAGGTCATCCATGCGTTCCTGATCGCGTGTGGTGTCTGAGACGAAGAGGTAGCAGTGTCCATGAAAGCCGCAACGCTCCAGAGAAAGCAGAAAGGGGAGAACGTCGCCGTAGTGATATCCTGCGGCTGCCCCGATGATGCCGTGGCGTGAGTAATGCTGCATGGCGGCAACATGGCCCGAGAGCGAGACAAAGGCAAGCCGTTCAGATACTACGCTGGCTTGATGGATACAGAAAAAATGCAAAGGTTGAGGAAATCCAGGTTGACATCACCACTGAAAAAGGGCAAAAGTCATCTTCCCAACGCTGTGGGGCTGTAGCTCAGTTGGGAGAGCGCTTGAATGGCATTCAAGAGGTCGTGGGTTCAATTCCCTCCAGCTCCACCACCATATTTCTTAAGTAAAAGGACCGTTTAGCTTGATAGGCTGAATGGTCCTTTTCTTGTGGTGGTGAACCACTTAGTCAACCGGTTGTTGACCAAAGTGTTTGATATCGCAGATTAAAAATGTGTATGAACTGTATTTGAGGGGTTGTAAGGCCGGGTTCTAGAGTGATGCGGAGGGTTACTCTTGGTTGGTGTCTTGGGCTACCTTTGCGAAAATATACCCACGGACTTGGTCATGTCCTTCTTCCTTCATGTGTATTAAATATAAATTGCCACTGAGTAACTGAACCGTGTGGCTGTTTAGCAGTCCTACGATTTTTTGGAGCGAGACTTCGATATTGTTTTTGTAAAAGATGATGTTCTTTTCCCGGTTGTGTAAAATATGACGTATTGGACCATTCTACGCTTTCGATTGATACCAATAAATATTATTTTTCCACAAGCCACCACGAAGGAGGACCAAATGCAAAAAAAAACACCAGCGTCACGCTCGGACCACATTTCGACAACTTCATCAGCAATCAGGTCAGGGAAGGGCGTTTCAATTCCGCCAGCGAAGCTATTCGTGCAGGGTTGCGACTCCTTGAGGAGCGCGAAGCCAAGGTCAAAGCCCTGCAACTCGCACTCATTGAGGGCGAAAAGAGCGGTATTGCCGATTACTCCCTTGAAAAGCTGTCTGCCGAGTTGGACGGCTAGATGCGATTTCAGCTTACCAACAAGGCGTATGCTGACCTCAAGAATATCGCCAAGTACACGCAGGTGACTTGGGGTATTGAGCAGCAAGGAGTACCTGGCTCGACTCGATCAGTCCTTCCGTCTGATCGCTGAGAATGTCGGCATCGGCAGAAATTGTAATCATATCAAAGAAGGATACTTCAGTCATCCCGTTGGGAAGCATCTCGTCTTCTACCGCGTTGAGGGAAGGGCAGTTACGATCGTCAGAATCCTGCATCAGAGCATGGATGTGAAGCAGCAAATATAAACCAAGATTTTGGTCAACCATTCCGTCAACCAAACGCCTTCGGCATATCTCTACTATCCCTGTTTTCCTGTTGACTTGGGAAAAATAAATGTCATGCTTCTGGAGTTTGGAAGCTGGCTCTCATGAATAGCGTTTGAAAGGTCGTGGGTTTAATCTCCTCCAGCTCCACCAGAATTTCCGGAATGCCCGTTTAGCAAATATGCTGACCGGGCATTTTATTTGTAGCCCTTTCGTGGATGAAGAACCGAGAAAGCCGAAGGAGTCGTCATGTATCGGCAATTCGCAGCCAACCCCTTGCGTTTGCAATTTTTGTATTGAACTGTTTTATAGATGAATAAAGCAAGAAGGAGGCATTGTGTTTCATCATCTACGCAAGGAGCAGCGGTTGACCACCCTGGTCGCGGGGACCATGGGCAACATAATGGAGTGGTACGACTTCGCGCTTTATGGCTTTATGGCATCGATTTTATCGCAGCAATTTTTCCCCTCCGAAGACAAAACCGCATCTCTGATGGCTACGTATGGCGTATTCGCGGCCGGGTTCATCATGCGTCCCCTTGGCTCGGCCTTGTTCGGCTGGCTTGGTGATACCATAGGCCGTAGCAAGGTTATGCTTATTTCCGTGGTGCTGATGACCTTTCCTACGGTGTTGCTGGGGCTGTTGCCCACGTATCATTCCATCGGGATTTGGGCGCCGATTTTTCTCGTGGTGATCCGTCTGCTTCAGGGGTTGTCCGTGGGCGGTGAGTTTTCCTCCTCCGTGACCTATCTGGTGGAGACATCGCCGGAAAACCAGCGAGGGCTGTCCGGCAGTTTTGCCAATGTGGGCAGTTTGGGCGGCATGCTCCTGGGGTCAGGGATGGCTGCCTTGACTTCGCTCGTATTCACTTCGGAACAATTGAACTCCTGGGCCTGGCGGCTGCCGTTCTTTGTCGCAGGTTTGTTGGGGATTGGGGCCATTGTCCTGCGCCAGGGGTTACCAAACTCCAAACAATTTACAAAACATGCCAAGGGACGGGACAAGGACTCGCCGCTTCGCGAAGTCTTGACGGTGAACCGTAAGCAGATGATTCAGGGGGTGCTGTTTGCTTCGGCGTACGGCGCTGTTTTCTATTTAGGCCTTGTCTACATTCCGACCTGGCTCAAAGAATACGGACAAGTTCCGTTGGCCCAGGCTCAGGACTGGAATACCGCTGCCACGGCATTGACTCTTGCGGCACTACCTGTGGCGGCCTGGGTGTCGGATAAATTTTTCCGGCGCACACACCTGCTTGTTTTAGCTTTTGGGGGGATCTTTGTGCTGGCGTGGCCGCTGCACAGTTGGATGCTTGGTGGGACCGGAACTTCCGTAACCATTTCGCAATTGGTTTTTGGGCTGCTGCTGGCCGTACCGTGCGGCGTGGCACCGGCTCTGTTCGTGGAACTGTTTCCGGCCGGGGATCGCCTTTCCGGATATTCCATCGCCTTCAATCTCGGCATGGGGGTTGTTGGCGGTTCAACGCCCATGCTGGCCACATGGCTGGTGCAGATCACGGGGCTGGAGACGGCGCCCGGGCTGCTGATGATCGGCTGGAGCGTTGTCGGCGCAGGCGTTCTGTTTTGGATGCGTGATGGGAGTCGGGAGCCATTACCCGCCTAGCGGGTCGTTGCTCATCAGGATGGCAACGGAGAGGAGCACGCCCTGTTTTCTATGAAAATTGTTACTGTTGCCTGCCTGTGTAGGATTCGTTATTATCCTGGATTATTTTGTTTGCAAAATGGCAATGACGCCATGCAGCCTATAGTAGCAGGACGTAGTGATGAACAATATGAAGCTGGCGGTCATTGGTTCCGGATATTGGGGAAAAAACCTTGTCAGGAATTTTCATGCACTGGGCGTGTTGCAACTCGTGTGCGACAAAAACGAAGCGTTGTTGGAAATGTTCCAGGACCAGTACCCCGGTCTTGAGGGAACGATTTCATATGCCGAGGTTATTGCCAGAGACGATATAAACTGCATTGCTATAGCGACTCCTGCGGAAACGCACTATAAACTTGCGGTTGAGGCGATAATGGCCGGGAAACACGTGTATGTGGAAAAGCCCTTGGCCCTGCATGGGAACGAGGCTGAGAAGCTGCACGCTCTGGCAAGTGAGCATGGCGTAACACTCATGGTCGGCCATTTGCTTCAATATCACCCCGTGTTTGTGAAACTCCGCCAGATGGTGGGGGCGGGGGAGTTGGGACGGGTGGATTACATTTATTCTCATCGTCTGAATTTAGGCAAGATTCGGCGCGAAGAGAATATTCTTTGGTCTTTTGCCCCGCACGATATTTCCATGATCCTTTCCCTAGTCGGCGAGATGCCCGACGAGGTGTGTTGTCACGGCGGGTATTATCTGCACAAGAAAATCGCGGACGTCACCACGACCCACCTGAGTTTTCCCTGCGGAGCCAAAGCCCATATCTTTGTTTCCTGGCTGCATCCGTTTAAGGAGCAGAAGTTGGTGGTCGTGGGCGACAAGAAAATGGCGGTGTTTGACGACACGCTGCCGTGGGAACAAAAGCTCACCATCTACCCGCATAAAATCAACTGGCAGGGCCAGATTCCTGTGCCGGATAAAGCGGACGGTGCAACGGTTTTGGTGGAGCAAAAGGAACCGCTCAGGGAAGAGTGCCTTCATTTTCTCCAGTGCGCGAAATCCGGCACACAACCGTTGACCGACGGAGCCGAAGGCGTGCGGGTGCTCAGGGTTCTCAACGCAAGCCAACGCTCCATGGATAGTGGCGAGGAAAAATGCTGCATCAATGTGGCTCCGGGCAACCACGAGGCGGGAGCCGCCTTTGTGCATGAAACAAGCGTCGTGGATGAAGGAGCCGATCTCGGAGCCGAAAGCAAGGTCTGGCATTTTTCGCGCATCCTGCCAGGGAGCCGTGTCGGGGAGCGCTGCAATATCGGGCAAAACGTGGTGATCGGACCGGATGTCTCTGTGGGCAACGGGTGTAAAATTCAGAATAATATTTCTGTTTTCAAGGGTGTCACCCTGGAAGATGACGTGTTTTGCGGCCCGTCGATGGTGTTCACGAATGTTTTCAATCCGCGCGCGCATATTCGCCGCATGGACCAGGTACGTCCGACCTTGGTGAAGAAAGGCGCGACGTTGGGAGCGAACTGCACGATCGTTTGCGGCAACACCATTGGTCGGTACGCCTTTGTCGGGGCAGGCGCTGTGGTAACTCGGGATGTTCCGGATCATGCACTGGTGATGGGAAATCCCGGAAAAAGGGCCGGCTGGGTTTGCGCTTGCGGCGAAAAGCTGGAAGACGATCTCACCTGTGCCGTTTGCGGGGCCGCGTATGCCAAGGCGGGCACTGGCCTGAAGCCCATGTAGCGGCGCGGGGCGCAGTTCATGCCTCACAAATGTTTGGTACCCAGGGTTGTGTGAATGGTTAGTAAGCGTCGGACAGGAGAAGAGCCTGAGGCAGAGCGGTCCAGTCTTGGCTGTGGACGGCGTGTGTGCATGTTCGTTTTCAACAATTTTACGCACGATTCCCGGGTGCTCAAAGAGGCCAAGACGCTGACGGAGCAGGGGTACGACGTGCGCGTCGTGGCATTCAAGGATAAAACGACTGCGTCGCGTGAAATCGTGGAAGGTTTTCGGGTTATCCGAGTTGTTCTTGACCCACCGCACCTGAGAATGCTGGCGCGACTCAGGCGTCGTGGTTCGACATCTTTTCTTGCCGCGTTTGCAAACCTGTTGACATCGTTTTGGAATTTTTTCTTATCCGGTTTCAGCAAGATTGTCAGGCTGGTTTCGCATGCCATGAGTACAATGTTCTCGTTTTTGAAGGTTGCCATAGCCCGGATTGCTGCCGTATTGCGTTGGGTTGTCCTGAAGTTTCTCTATCTCGCTTTTGGGGCAGGGGTTAATTTTGTCGGGTCGTTACTCTTTGTGCTGCGACTGGCTGTCGGCAGAGGGGGGGCAGGAGATGCTTTCGTAATGCAATCGGCATTGCGAGGACAGACTTCGAAGTTGTACTGGCATCGATTGACCACTGCTTTTTCCCGAGCAGGGATAGCTCTACAGAGAAGAGTGAATAGGTATTGTAAAACATTGCGAGGGAGACTGGAAGGCGGCATAGTGCTATGCAAAAGAGTCGTACAGCGTCGGTACGCCCAAATTCGACAATGGCGCGTTAGGCGTGGCAACCAATTTCAGAACTGGTCCTATGAGCACATCAAGCAATTCGTTTTGCGGTATCATCGCCCGCTTTGCTTCCAGAATTTTTATGCAAACGGTATGCAGGCCGTTGCGGACGAACCTGCGGATATCTATCAGGCCCATGACTTGAACACGCTGCCTGTCGCGTGGTGGCTGGCCCGCAAGCACAAGGCCAAGCTTGTATATGACTCCCATGAGTTGTATCTGAACAGAAACAGGACCAAACCCCGAGGCCGGATCAATGATTTCCTGCTTGCCAGCATGGAAAAATTTCTCATACGGCGCTGCCATGCGGCTATAACGGTAAACGACACCATCGCAAAGGAGCTTGCAGTGCGGTATCGGATTCCCACGCCGCATGTCATCATGAATGCTCCTTTGTCCAAGTCCACCGAAGCAGCCGTTGAGTCGGAAGCGCTTCGGCGGGAACTTGGTATCCCGCAGCAGCGATTTTTGATACTGTATTGTGGCGGTATTACCTTTAACAGAGGGTTGGAGAAGGTGATCCAAAGCATGGCGCTGTTGCCGGATTGCCATTTGGTTTTCATGGGGTATGGAACCGCAGAGTACACGGAATCGCTGTTGCGTATTGCCGAAGAGCATGGTGTTCACGAACGTTTTGATTTTTTTGGTCCTGTGCCGTCCGATATGGTGACGACGTATGCTTCGTGTGCCGATCTCGGCATCGCACCGATAGAAAATGTTTGCCTCAGCTACTATTATTGCTCGCCGAACAAGGTTTTTGAATACCTCAATGCCGGGCTGCCGGTTGTTGCCAGTGACTTCCCGGAAATGCGACGGGTAATCGAAGAGTTTTCCGTGGGAGGTGTTTTTGATCCGGAGAATCCATCCGATATCGCCCGTGCCATCACGGACATCAAAGAGAATCCGGAGGCAGCAAGGCAGATGCGTGCGAATACGGTCAATGCTGCCGGAAAGTTTCATTGGGGAAATGAAGCCGAAAAATTACTAAATATATATAAGGGGTTGTACGTCAACTGATGGCCTTATCCCATCGCTATGAAACGTATCTTGACCACCTGGGCGTTACCGTTCCTGTCTCCTTTCTGCGTTTGGCAGAACCAGGGAGTCATGCTGTAGCCTTACGGCATGATGTTGATCATAGTATCGATATGGCGCTGGAGATGGCTTGTTTTGAATATCGACGCAATACACGTTCGACATATTATATCCTGCCTGATGCACCGTATTGGAATGACGCAAATATTATTGAAAAATGCTTGCAGCTTCAGGATTTTGGTCACGAAGTCGGACTGCATTGCAACGCTTTGGCCCAGTGGTACACCGGGGCGACGTCTGACCCTGCAGCCTATCTCAAGCGGATGCTTGACTGGTTGCGTGGGAACGGGATCCGGATCAAGGGAATGTCCGCACATGGCGACAAATCCTGTTACGATGGGCAGTTTATCAACTACTGGCAGTTTCGGGAGCTTCGTCCCGCATCCCCACAGGAGTCGGAAAATGGGTTGACCCCAGAAGGGGTACCCGGTCCCGACGGACAAGGTGGACTGCAATATCCCCTGGATCACGTGCTTACGCGGCCCGATGGGGCCGGGTTTGCACTTTGGTCTACTTCTATGGCGGAGTTGGGCCTTGAATACGATGCCATGCATGTACCGTTTGATCATTATTATACGGACAGCGGCGGGGAGTGGACCCGCAGTCCGGACCCCTGCAGTGTTTCCATGGACACGGGGCGGCATCAGGTGTTGTGTCATCCGGAACATTGGAAGGGCAGCCAGAAGATATTTTTTTTCTTGTCAACGGCTCGTTCCGGTTCCAAGTGGTTGTCCACGGTGTTGGATGCGGCGTCTTCCGTGACGAGTCGGCATGAGTGCATGCTCAACCATCGGTTGGTCCAGGGCGAACTTGTGGAGGACAAGCGCACGGCCGACGGCTTTCTGGAGCTACAGACTGACCCCCACAGCGTGAAAAAGCTGTTGCTGGACGTTCGGCCCTGGGTGGAACGCCTCAAACGCGACTATGCCGAGGTCAATGTCTATTTGGAAGAATTTTTGCCGGAGCTTACAGCGTGTTATCCCGAATCAACGTTGATTCATCTGCATCGGCGACCGGCTGATGTCGTTTCATCACTGTTGAACCGCCGTTGGTACGATACGCCCGAAGACGATCGGCATCCCGTGATGGAGGTTGAGCACTGGGAAGAAATGGGACCATTTGAAAAGGCGTGTTGGTATGTTCGACTTGTGAACGAGCGGCTTATGCAGGCGTGTGCTCTTTCTTTACGCTTTGATAGGATGATTCGCGGTCCAAAGGAGTTGGAAATCGTCCTTTCGCAGCTTGGGATTGGTTTTTATCCTCGACTTGCAAAACCGTATTTTTCCAAAACGATCAATGCTGGGGAAAAAGGGATATTCCCTGCCTATCGCCGATGGTCACGGAAGCAAAAGGCACGATACCATGCGATTTGCGATCCATTGAAAAAAGAGCTTGGGTATCATATTTCCGGCAGACTGCTCATTTGGCTGAGTCAGATGGCGTTGTTGTTTCAAAAGCCTCCCAAGTCCCAGCGAAGCACTGCCCAGCCGAACCCTCCAGAACCATTGCCGGTGGACATTGCAGCTTCTTCTGCTTCGCCAGGGTGCACCGTGCGGCATGCGTCAGGAGTGCTTGAAATCGTTCCCCACGGCGGGCGGCATGCCCATGTTCTACTTGGCGGCGGCGCGTGGCACCGCACAACCAATGATGCCGGATGGCCGTCCGAGTTGGCACATTATTATCGGGCAGAGCTGTGTGCGTCCATTGCGGCAGGGGACACGGCGCGGGTTATCTGTTTACTCTATGATGCAGAGGGCAATCAGCTGGAGCAGCGGGGGCTTGTTCGTCTTCGTTCGGACAAGAGCGAATATGTCTTTTCGTTTCGTCCGGGGAGCGAGGCCGTTCGGTTCAACCTCGCGGTGTATATGTCTGCGACAGCCTTGCCCGCGAGCGTGGTTGTCCGCTCGTTTACATTGCACAAATTACCGTTGACCCATGTAGAATGGTGAGAAAAAAGCAAGGTCAGAATGGGACAAAAAATATACGAAACACCGGACGATGCCTTATGCGCCACGGACAGGTTTTATGAAAGCCAGGAGGGGTTTCAATACACGGAGGAACTGGTTCGAAATTGGCTGACCCGGTACGTGAACCTTCCTGAAACGGGCCGGGTGCTCGATCTTTGTTGTGGGGACGGAATATGGGCTTATGGGATGAAATGCCTGAAGCCTCGTCTTGAGCTGTTTGGCATTGATGTTTCAAGCGGTGGGATCGACAAGGCTCGGACCTTGATGGCGCAGAGCGGGGACGCCGGAAATTTTATCGTAGGCGACGTGGAAGAGAAACTTCCGTATCCCGATGCGTTTTTTGATTTGATTTTTGCCAGAGGGCCGGGGCTGTACAATCAGCATGAAATGGATCGGCCTGAAACCGTGGATGTGATTGAGCACTGGCACACAAAGCTTTCAACCCGGGGACGTTTTTATTCGATTTTTGCCTCTACGCCGTTACAAATGGGGACGTATACGGCAATGGAGAACGTGAAGCTACCCTACAACCGCTGTCCGCGAAAAAGCAACGCCGTGGATTTCAAAGGCGGTAAATTCCATCATACGATACAGTCCTTTCTCGCTCCATTCTGGCGGGCGGAGTCCATTGATGTTGTGGAATATTTTTTCATTAAAAACAATCATGTATTGGTGACAAAAAAAAGGGAATGCGAGTGATGATCATTTCGCATGATCCAATGCTGTTTCCATGCGGCATGTCCCGGTCCGGCACAACGCTGCTCACAACCATTTTTGATTCCCATAGCAACGTTTCAATGGGATATGAGTTGATTCCGGCTGTGATGCCCGGTCCCGAACAATTAGTGGAGATATTGCGGCAGGGTACGGCTCTTAGCGGGGGAGATTTTTCGAATACCGGGAAACTCTTGCGTAGGAGCGGATACGCTCAGGAGGGGCTTTTCTTTACACGGTGTTACCGGGCTGGCCTTGAAGAAGATGAAATGTTGCAGGTCTTGGAAGAGATGGCCAGGGCGGGGATGAAGGAGATCGCCACGTTTCAGGACCGTTTGTTCACTGCCTGGATTGCTTCCCGCGTGGGCGCGACCAAAAGAAAAGCCGACCGTTATGGCTTTAAGCTGAACATTTCCTCTGTTGAGAAGGCGTACACGTTTTTTCCTCACGGGCGCCTGATCTATATCCTGCGCGATCCTCGGGACGTTGTTGCCTCGCACCTTCAGCGGAAGTTCAATCGGACCATACCGGATGTCTGCCATGCCTGGAACAATTATATCCAATCCTTTGAACTGTTTTGCGAGCATGTTCCGGGTCGGGGACGAGTGCTCCGTTATGAAGATTTGGTCCGCAACGCTCATGCAGAGATTGCAGGTATCCTCGAGTTTCTCCAATTAGACCCCGAGGCGGGCGTGTACGAATTTTATCGTTCCAAAGCCGGCGTGCATACGTTTGGGCATCCGAATGCGGAGAACCTGAAGAAACCGTTTTTTACGTCGAGTATCGGGCGTTGGAAAAAAGAGTTGGCACCGGAGCAGGTAGAGCAGATTGAAGAGCTTTGTTGTGACCATATGAAAACCCACGGGTATCTGGGAGTTGGCGTGTAATGTTTGCTCAGTTCATAAAACGGTTAGGATTTCATAAAAGCAAGGACACCGTCTCAATTGACCGGACGCCCATGCTATTCCCTTGTGGTGTCTCACGCTCCGGCACGACGCTGCTTTCCGCCGCCTTGGACGCACACAGCCGGGTGTGCATGGGGTATGAGTTGTTGTTCAAGGAACAGCCTGGCATTCAATATATGGTCGACCAGGTTCGAAGTGTGCAACCTGACGCCACAAACTTGAAGAAGGCTGGTTCGCTCCTGCGGCAAAGTGGACAAGTGGAGCTTGGAAAATGGGTTTCCCGTTGCCATCGACTGGGGCTTGGGATTGATGAGTTTTTGAATGTGCTGGAAAAACACGCCGTGTCCAATGGCGACCGTCTCGATTCTCTTTCGCTGCGGCTGGCGCTTTTGTCGTCTGTCCTGAATGAACCCGGAGTGCGGAACGGGGCATCGCATTTGGGCTTTAAGGTCACAGATACCGCGTACGAAACCTATCTTGCTTTGTATCCAAATTCGTATTTTGTCTATATCGTACGAGATCCTCGTGATGTATATGCATCGCTCATGGCTGCGGATTTCGGCGTGGGACTTAGGGCAGCGGCCCAGCGATGGGTAAAAGGAATTGAAGCGTTCCAGGCATTTCAAGCCCAGCATCCGGATCAGTGCCGGATCCTTCGATATGAGGATCTGGTGCAGGATCCTGGGGCGGCTCTTTCCGAGGTCTTCGGCATGGTGGGATTGGAAATGGAAGAGACCGTTCTTGCGTTTCAGGATTCCAAAGCCAGAATTCTGGATTCCTCCCATCCCAACGCTGCTAATTTGAAAAAGGGATTCTTCGGTAACAGTGTTGGACGATATGTTCGTGATCTCACACGGTCCGAAGTGCAGGGGATTGAGTCGCGTTGCGGAGAGTTGATGCATGCATTGAGCTATTCCGCCGCTGACTTGGACTCGCTTTTGACCTACGACATCCCGGCCGATGAGTTCAAGGCCAAACAGAAATGGCTTTCCAACAAGCGGAAATACTGGCCCGAAGATTATGAAGAACTACTCGCACCATACCTTGGTGGTGCGTATGAATTGATGACGTTGCAAGAGTTATACAGTGACGGGCCAAAGCTTGAAAAAGATGTATTGGTGATCCGGCATGATGTGGATCACGACCATGTTACGGCCAGGAAGATTGCAGAATGGGAGCATAAACGCGGAATACGTGCAACGTATTGCTTGCTGCATACGGCCTGGTACTATGGCAAACTTGTTGACGGTAAAATGCGGCATACTTCCGATTTGATTGAAACAGCACGGTATTTGAGCAGCCTCGGCCATGAAATCAATTTCCATAACAACTTGGTGGCGACAGCTCTGAAACATGCGGCCGATCCTGTAGCACTCCTAAAACAGGAGCTTGCATACTTCAGGGAGAATGGTGTTGAGATCAAAGGTACGTCCACCCATGGAGACGGCTTGTGCAGAACATTGAACTTCCGAAATTGGGAGTTGTTTGCAGAATGTTGTGATGAACGGTTCGGCGGACCACGAACCCTAGCGTATGATTCGGGGGATAGAATCCTTGAAATGTCTCTGGGGAAGCACTCCATGCGTGATTTCGGTCTCGAATATGAGGCCTATGACGCGTTAAGGAATATTTATCACACAGATTCCGGTGGAAATCTCCGTGTGCGGAAGAATGCGAGAGGCCGACGAGCCATCAAGCGCGTGGCGGGAACAGAATGCCAGGTCGTTGGGGTTCTCACGCATCCGATTTGGTGGGGATTTTGATTTGCTGGATTTTGCAGCAGGCTGCAGGGTGCTGGCACCCTTCGTTTGAATTTTGCGGCTTCCCAGCATGAAAACAACGTGCTTTGTGCTGAGATGTTGTGCCTAAGAAGCATTCTGGGATGAAAAGGCTGGCTTGGCTATGCTTTTTGCCCCAACATGTATTTTTCATGATCGCAGAGCAGTAATCCCCCCCTGGCGGTGTCCTGGCTTATTTCATTGGGCTGAAGGGCATCGGTTGAGAATCTAATCCTACATGCTGCATCCTTTGTGTGTGAATGACTTTGACTACGGAAAGGTATTCGAGCTATAAACTCAGTACATTTTTTGTGGTCGATCCTGCAGTAGAGTTGCGGAAGGTCCAGCAGGGAAAAAATGCTGTTCAGAATGCTTGGATATGCATTGTCGTGATCCGTTACTGCATCCCGCAATTTGTATCTTTTCGCAAACAGAAGGAGATGGAATGCGTGTATATCTTGCTCTTTTGAGTCATGAGCGGAACGTAACTCACGATTTTGCCCCACATATCCACTCTTGTGCGGAAAATGTCCTGCCGTTTCGTATTCACGATTACAGCACTGCTGTACAGCATGCGGAGAACGACCACCTCAGTGTTTTCGTATGGGACAACGACACCACTGCGGATACCGAAAAAAGATTATTTCAGGCTCATGACGGGAAGGTAGTGGTTTCTTCCGGGTACATTCGCGATGGATCCTCGCTGAAGGAAAATGTCGATGAGATTCTCCACGCGGAAATTGTGGACAACAGCACTGCCCAGCGTTTCGGCGGAATTTATTCGTTGCTGCTGGCCGATGTTGACAGGGGGGCTGTTACGGCCTGGAATACCATTGTCAACGTGGATCAGGTGTATTGGGCCAAGGGAGAAGGCTGTGTTTGTGTAGGCAATCATCCGGTATTGGTGCATTTGGCGGCGACACAAAAAACAATGCCGGAATATGATCTGAGCACCTTTATGCCGTTTTTGACGGCAGGAATTTTCGCCCATGACAAAATGCCGTTTGCCGGTCTCAATATTCTCCCCGCAAACTCCATACTGCGGATTTCCCCGGAGGAGCAGTGCAGTGTAGAGAGAATCGATGACTATACCAATTGGACAAACCCTGTGTGTAGAGAGCCGGACGAAGCCTTTTACGACGAGCTTACGGCAATTTTCCTTGATAATATTAGAAGCTTTGGTGACCTTGGGAAGCCCATTAAATTGGGGCTTTCCGGCGGGCGGGACAGTCGCCTGGTGGCCGCGGCCCTGAAATACGTTGGGGCCGATTTTATGACCAGCACCCATGGGTTGCCTGACGATCCCAACGTGATACTCGCCAAAAAAGTTGCTGACGTATTGGATATCGACAATGAGTACCTGCCCACATCCTCAGAGTTGAAGAATCCGGTGGTGAGCGCCGACCCCGTAGCAGTCAATGTCAATGCCCTTCTTGTTTCCGGCGGTGTGTTGCGCGGATTTGTTGTCCCGGATTTTGCTTTCAACGACCGTTTCGTTCCTTCACAATATGCACATTTAAGCGGAGGCGGGGGGGATGAGTTGATCAGAGGCGGTTATGCTCTTTTCATGGATCCGGAAACCGATGATGCGGAGCAGGTTCGGAATTATTTGCGACATCGATACCTGAGTCGCGCAGAGTACATCCGCTCGGCGCATAGGGAAGACTACCAACAGAAATACATTGATCAATGGATGCAGGGTACCATTGGAAAGAATTGTTATGATGTGCTTGACCGTGCCCATTTGCTGTTTGGTTTTGGTCGCTATGCATGTGGAATTTACAAATCAGCTACCGTCAACGGCCGAAGTAAGTACTGGCCGTATGCTGACGCTGCCTTTGTAAAAGTGGCACGATCCGTTCCCGTTGAGAAAAGGGTGTCGGAAGAATTGATATTTGAAATGATGAAGCGCATTGCGCCCCAGGCGCTGTTGGATTTGCCCTTCAAAGATAAACGCTGGAATTTTGAGCAAAAAGGCGTTTCCCCGCTGTCACCGGGAGGCCTTGCAGGCTGGAAAAGGCGAGAACCGTTGTCGCGTGCGAAGGGAGGGCGTGTTTGGGGAGATTGGCGGTATATGGTTGGTCGCGAGTTGCGTGATGTTTTTTACGATATGATTTTACATAACCCTAAGGCCGATGCCTTGTTCAACGTACTGGATAGGCGGAAAGTAGAGTCGCTGTTCGGGGAAGCAGCAATTTATAAAAAGAATATTTCGCGTTTCTTGTGGAATGCTTTATCGGCATCGATCCTTGTGTCCAATGAGTGGATACGTTCGGGGAACAACGCAAAAGAGCAAATGATTCGTGTCGATTACCCATGGGATGCAGTGGACGCCAGCTTGGTGGGTAAGCTGAATGGATGCTACACGAACACAATAGAGAAACGGGCGGCCAATGACGAACGATTGATCAAGAATATAACCAAGGTTCTGAAGGTATACTTTAAAAATAATAAGAACCAGATCAAGGAAACCAGCTGGTCAGTGAATCTGGATGACGCACTTGCTGAGACGTTGGCTGAAGGGTTTTTTGATACCGCCAAGACCCTGTTGGACAATGAGTTGGTTCGGTTGGCCTCGAGGGCTAGTGCGGTGCAGGCTAAATTTCATGTGGCCGATGCTGCGTGGAATGAGTATCTTGCAGCAAAGATGGTATCCTTGGGGTCCGGTAAGGTTTCCCTGGCTTCGTTGCTCGAACGCCGTACGGAAGTGGCCGGCGGGCTGAATAACCGTTTGCGGCAATATGCCCGGACCTATGCGGCTTCGGTGCAGGAGCCGATACGGGAGATTTTGAAGGCTGGAGAGCTTAAGGATGTTGGCACGAGTTTGGGGGTAAATGGGGAACCGAGGGGTGATTCGCTTAACCGAGCAATGCTTGAAGCCATTCTGGAAAGTTTCCACGTTAAGGCCGTCCAATAGGAAATCGCCCCGGCCATAATGGGTCGGACCACATCAGATGTTCACTTTGGTGAATGAGATTGTATGAATAAAAAACAAAAAAAAATCGAACAGACGCTCTGTGGGGAAGTGGTGATGTCCCGGGCGGGAGCCGTAAGCGTTTGTAAGTTGGATGAACGTTCACTTGAGATCATCAGCCAATCGCCGATGAAGGGATACCGTGTTGCTCGTGATCATCGGGCCATAAAGACCGTCAACGTAATAAATGACTTCTTCAAATATACCCATTTCGTGGACAAGCGATGTCTTGAGGTCGGCCCGGGGCATTACAGCTTTGCAATGCTTGCCCGCCAGTTGGGTTCCGAGGTTGTCGCCATTGAGCGCAGTCCGGTTCATGCCATGCTCGGCAGGCACTTGGGGTTTCAGGTCATTGAAGACGATGTCATGAGTATACATGGTACCAATACGTCGAAATTTAATGGCATCTTGATGAAAAATGTTCAATATCCAGGAGATTATCGACCGGAAAGCCTGTCTGGCTTTGTAGCAATGCTTGAGGGGCTGCTCGGAGCGGATGGCTGGGGGTGGGTTGTTTTGCGTAATGGTCTGGTAAAAAGTTATCCTGAAGAGACGGATTTGAAAGAAGTTCCCGAATTGATCGCCCAAAGACGGGCTTTTGAGCAGGCCGGATGGAAGGCATACCCGATACATGAGGACGATCGTGGGCGCTATGGGCTGAAAGTGCTGGGGGCGCCGTGGATTTTTTTACGTAACTTACGTGGACCCCGCTTATGAGTTCCAAAGCAGGAGTTGACTTCAACTGCAATCAACGTATTTGGAACGCCTTTCCAGAGTACTACAACAATACTTGGAGGTATTACAAAGACTTTATACGTATTTTAAAGTCGCGGGGTGTCCGATTCGTAACCATGAGCCAGGCCTACGAACGGCGTTTTGACGCGCAGAGGATCAATATGATTCTGGATCATCATATTGATCACTACCCCATTGAAACGGAAGTGATGGCCCGGTGGGAAAACGACAATGACGTTGTCTCAAGTATTTATCTTTTTCGCCGGGTTCTTGCGTCGCATCCATCCCAGAAGGTCACTTCCTGGGCGGTGGAGGACTTGGATTGTGACCTGTACCGTCAATTGGAGGCAGAGGGGTTTGAGATTGGGTTTCATCATAATGCGGTAGGCCAGGCACGAATGCGGTCTTCTGGTTGCCGGTATCGTGGAGTCATAAGCGACTGCGTGCTTGCCCAGGCTCAAGAGATATTTGTTCGCGACCTGCAGGATCTGCGGGAACTCTTTCATATTCGAACGGTTATTCCCCATGGCGGAGGAGAAGGGAATACGCAGCTTGCGGACATAGAGAATTGCGGGGGGGGACTGATTTGGGCGTACAATGGCCGGCCCAAAAATAAGAATATTTTGAAATGGGAAAATTTCAATGATTCCGCAGGGCAAAACATGAAGGTCGTTGTTGCCCCCAAAGCCAAGGTCGTTGTCGGGCGGGATGCGTTGCATGTTAAGGCGTGGCTGGCCGGTCCCGGTTTGCACCATGTGCTCCTGCATCCAGGTCGGTTCGGCAGAGGCATGCCCTACGAACTGTACAGTCGGAGCGATGCTATTCAGCACGACAAGACAACGGTCATGTTTACAGGCGTCTATCCGAGCGATGTGGCGGACATGCCGCTGAGGGTGAGCCGTTTGGTTGAGGATTGGGAAGGCGAGGCGGGCCGTGCCGCACGAGAGGCGGACCCCCGTCTGCTCACCCTGCTTCCAGTCCGGCCGACAAATGAAAAGTATTATTTGCTCACGGATGACGCACTGTGCCTGCGGCAACATTTAGCCGTTAACGACCAATGTATAGGGTTTCGGCTTGTCGCACAAAAATTTGACACAAAACAACGCAAAAAATTGCAGCGCGATAAGCTGAATAATCACTTTTACTCAAGTCACCCCGTGCAACCGGATTGCAATTCCTTTGCTGACCCAAAGCATATCGATTCCTTGTTCCTTGAACAGTTTTTTTGCTTTTTTAATACGATCTACGCGGCAAAGCCTTGGCATCACCTTGCGTTGTCTGAAGTCCCCTACGCGGAAGTCTGCCTGCTTCATACCGATGATATCGACCCTGCCGGTGTGAAGCGACTGTTCACTTTTTTGTGCGGTCTGCCGTTCAAAACTCGCCTTTGCCTCCGCTTGCCAGCACAAATATGCTCTTGGAGGAGAAAGCTGACCAAGCTTATTCGGGAACTGGAAAAACAACGTCCAAAATTGGTTTTAAGGTGCGGGGATCATGTTTTTTCTGTCGCGAATGCGGCGACGGCCTCTGTCAAATCAGGTGAGGACTTGTGGATAATTGACGATGCACCGATGGATCGCACACACGATGAAGGGACATCGGTCCACGTACCTGCGGGCAATACTTTTCTGCATACCTTCAACACTCTTACAAGAGAGTCGTTCCCAAACAGCGGAGATCCGGGCAAGGTAACAGCCTATGATCACCATTATGTCGCGCAAGTGCTCTTTTCACGGCGGTTCAAATCCAGTGACGCCGATATGCTGTTGGACCGGGGATGCCCGGCTGACTGGGTGGCGAGGGTTGCCGAGATCGCCGCGTCCGAACGGAACAAACCACCGTACGGGGGGGCTGCGTATCGAAAATTCGTGCGAATGCCCTCGGATCCGGATTTGCTCTACAGTTATCTGAAAAAGTGGATGCAATCCCGCACGAGACTTGAGTCGCTGGATGAATGTGTACAGACACAAGGGTTCGCCTGGCCGTGGAGTTCTTCGGCCAGATGCGCGTTAGAGGCCTGGAAGCGCACTGGAGATACGAGATTCCCAAAGTTGATTATTGATACCTTTGAACCCATTGCACAGGTCCGGGATTGTGAGACCGGCCGTGTGGATCAATGCCGCGGACGGGTTCTCAAAAGCTGGGGATCTACGTATTACGATAACTACGCCATGGGAAAGGGGTATACTGCGGCTGATGGGAATGAAAAGCCGCGCTGGACTTGTAATGCCACAGCTGCAGGTCGTATCGTCTATCCATTGGCTGCCGCGATTGAAGCGTTGTCCAAATCACCTGAATGTGATCAGTCGTACGCTAGGGAACAGTATCTGGCGATTGCGCGGGACGCTCTGTACGAGTTTGTTGATGATTTGCGCGAAGAAGGGCCGGACCAAGCATATCTGTGGCGTGTGGAACGCGGTGAGCATGAACCGTTGAACCACCAGAACAGCTATGCTGAAGCTGCGATCAAGGTCGGGCAGATGATGAACGACTCGGAGTTGACGGACATCGGAACCCGGATCGCAACGTATTTTAAGACCAATATACAAGCGGATGAAGGCGACACGTGCTATTGGGCCTATAAGGGGCGGCATGGTTTGGCAGAGCTGAAAAAGAGCCAGCTGGTGGAAGATATTGCTCATGCCCATCTGAATATAGCATTTGCCAGAAATTGCCACAACATGGGCGTGGTGTTTGATGAGAGTGATATGGTTCGTTTTGCGCGAAGCTTTGCACGCAACATTTATCTGGGGGATAAGCGCTTTCTGCCGCGCATTTCGCATCGGGCTGTTCCCGGGTCGCTGGTCATGAAGCCGATATACCCGGGGCATTTTTTGGCGTGGATCCAATTGGCCGATTTTATACCTGATATTGCTGAAATCGTGGAATCTGTTCTTTCCTATCGTTTTGATTATTATCCCTTGAATTGGTTTGAATCGCCCACTTCTGCTTTTGCGTATGCGTGGCGTGCGTGAGAAAGGAACGAGGCCTTTAGGCGTTCGGGACACCACTTTCATCCAATGAATGGCAGCCTTTTGGGCGGGTCGCCATAGCATTGGTCAACCTCTCTGCCCGGCGCTCAGGATCGGCTCCTGCATTTCAGGCTCTGCCGGGGGCGGTATCTTTGGACCGAAACCAAACTAGCGGGGAAGCTTTTAGCCTGCCCTCATCCATAGGAAGATCATTTGGATTCAGTAAGGCGATATTTCCTTTTTCTACGTTGGATCGTTTCGGACTCGTTCTTGCGCTATAAATTGTTCTCGGCGGTCGTCCTGGGAGCCGGCGCTCTGGGGGTTGCCTTTCAACTCCAGGCGTTTGCCATTGCTGTATTCTATGCACGACATTTTGCCTCTGGCGAGTTACTCACCATCCAATGGTTTGGTTTGGACTACACCGTGGATGCAAGGACATCCACGGAGCTGTTGCTCGTGATGGGCGGCGGCATGCTGTTTTCTTTGCTCCTTTCCGCATGCGCAATATATTGGTCCCGGTGGGGCGAAGTTCGGATGATGCGCCGGTATAATGAGTATTGTACTCGACGTGTTTTTGGCCTTCTGGCGAGCGGAGCACCGTTTTTTTTAGATCCATCAGACTGTGATTCCGGAGAGCAAAGATATCTACTGCGCCTTGCAGGGAGTGATGCACGTCTCTGTGGGCGCGTATTTCGAATGCTTCTTGGTGTTTCCATTCCTTTCTTTAGCCTGTGTATCGCTTTTGCAGGATTAGTTTACATCGAGCCGTTTCTCACGATGAGTGTACTGTTGATTTTGGCTTTTGGATTGCTGATTCAGGTAAGAATCAATTTTAGAGCCGCTGATTATTCCTTGCAGTATGAAAGGTATGCTCCAAAAACAAGTAAACACTTTGCCCTGTTGATCAATAAATATAGAGACCTCCCGATCGGTCAGGCTGCGGATATGCGCAAGGTGGACGCCCTGGTGGAGCATGGGCCGTTCAAAAAGGAGCTGGATGCCTACGAGGGGCGTATTCGCAGTGTTGACGAGAGTCGGTTTGCCAGTGGCCTTGTAATGGCGCTGGTCTTGGCACTGGTCGTCTGGGTCATGGGCCGGGGCATCATTTTGGAAGGGGGGGGCTGGGGGCGGTTGCTGGTCTATCTGGTGGCGGCCCGGGTTGCCATGACCGGTCTTCAGGGAGTGCTGGGGCGCTTAACGGGCGTCAATCGATTTTATCCTCAAGTGAGCCGTTATGCCCGGTTTGTGCAAGGCTTTAATGGGAATGTGTCTGATGACGATTTTTCCCCATCATCCTATCCTCTTGCCGTTCCAGCGGCGAATTCCGGGGAAACCGTTGAGTTAAAGCCCGGATGCCGGGTCGGTTGCATTTGTGAAGAACTTCCAAGTCGGTACTCCGTGGGGAACATACTGGGTGGGATGCTCAATCTGTGGGGGGAACAACTGACGAGTGAGATTCGATCCATGCAGTTTGTCACAAGGAAAGCCTCGTGTCCTGATCGACCGGTAGTGGATTGTATCAACCAGCCGGAAGCCTCTACATGGGATGCGATCGGATTGCCTGCTCAGCTAGCCGAACGACTCGACAATGCCCTGCCGAACGGACCAGCCAAGATAATTTCTCCGGGTTCCTGGTCGAGACTGGATGCGAATCTGCGATTCACACTGGCGCTGCTTTGTGGTGTACGGTCCGGTTGTCGGTGGCTTTTTGTCGAGGAGCGTGGTCTTCGGTCGCTGCAGGCGGACGGCGTTGCTTTGTTGAACGGAAGCATGGGCAATCCAATCGTTATCATAACCCATAGAGGTCGCTTGCGTACCGTCGGGGAATATGGGGAAGATGTCATCGCCCTGGTGGAGGGGGGGCGGTTGACCGGCGTAGGGGGGATGGAATGGTTTGCCGCCATTCGGGAACAAATTGAGAATCGGTTGCGTTCAAGGCGCGACGAGTCGGCACAGGACGAGGATGTGGAGGATGATATTTGATGCCGGGGTGTTTTGGACTGGAAGGCGGGACGAATTGCTGATTGTTTCGGGGGGCCGGCAGAGGGATTCGAAATGTGCGGAATAGGCGGTATCATTTCCCGAGGGACCGGCAGCGGGAAGGAACTTTCGTTTCAAGTGGACCGGATGCTGGATGTGATGCCTTGGCGTGGACCGGATGCGCGAGGCGTTTTTGAAGCTCCGGGGGTGGCTTTGGGGCATTTGCGTCTGAGCATTCTTGATCTGTCCGATGCTGCCAACCAGCCTATGTCGGATGAGCATGGCAATGTGCTCGTGTTTAATGGAGAAATATATAATTATCGTGAGTTGCGTGAAGAGCTTGCTGAAGTTCATGAGTTTCGCACGCAAAGCGATACGGAGGTCGTGCTCGCCGCTTGGCACCGCTGGGGGACCGAGTGTACAAAGCAGTTTAATGGCGAGTGGGCTTTTGCCTTATACGACGTTAGAAAAAAAGAATTAATTCTGTCTCGGGACAGATTTGGAATCAAGCCGCTCTATTATTGTCTTGACGGCGGAAGGTTGTGTTTCGCATCTGAGGTCCGAGCTTTGCTGGCGAGTGGCGTTCCGCCTCGGGTTAAGGCGGATCGTCTGCTGCAATGCATCAAATTTTATCAGATTGAGCCGCTGGATAGCACGTTGGTGGATGGTGTGCTTCCCCTTGAGCCAGGGACAAATTTGGTTTTTCCTTTGCGCGAAGAGGCGCTCCGCATCGAGTCATATTATACACCTGCCGATATGCTCACCTCGGCTGTCCCAGAAGATCCCAGACAGGCCGCCGAGGAATTCGGGGCGCTCCTGGCCGATTCCGTGGCGTTGCGCCTACATGCCGATGTCCCGGTTCAGTTGATGCTGTCCGGGGGATTGGATTCCAGTACGTTGGTCGCTCTTGCGGCGAACAAGGAGCGGCAACGGGTAAAGACCCTCTCGTATGTCTGTCCGGGAAGTTCCGCTGACGAGTCATTGTTTTCAAGCCAGGTTGCCGCCTATTGGGATACGGATCATGAGCGGATTGAATTCGGCAACAACGATTTCTTCGATATATTCGACCGGGTGATTGAGGCGCAGGATTGTCCTACACATTCGGCGGATCATGTCGCCCGCTACCTTTTGTATCAGCAGGCCGCAACGCGCTCCAAGGTCATTCTTGAGGGGCAGGGTGGGGACGAGGTTTTCGGCGGCTATCGGGTGCAGTACAATGTCTTTCGTGAACATTACGAAGCGCGGCTCGGTGTACGATTGCTTATGGAAATGCCTCCCAAACCACGCAAGTCGAGTATTCCACGAGTTGAGGAGTTCGGGAAAGACTACTGGAAGCGCTATCGGAAGGTACGCCGCGTCACACAGGAGCTTGGGAGCGGGCATCCATATGTTGATCAGCAGTATATGACCTTGCGCAATAGCCTGCCATCACTGCTGCATACAGGCGATCGATTACAGATGCACCATTCTCTTGAAGGCCGATATCCGTTTTTAGACCATCGGGTTGTTGAGTTTGGGATGTCAATGCCTGTTCACCACAAAATGTGGACGCATGATAAATATATTTTGCGCAGAAATGTTGATGCAAGGAATCTGCTTCCACGTGAGGTGATTTGGAGAAGGGATAAGAAAGGATTTTGCACCCAGCTTCAAAAGTGTTTATTGAGTTCTCCAGAAGCAAAAAAACATATGTATGAAGTGTTCCGGGAAGGCGTGCAACAGTATCCGGATTTTTTTTCACTGAGCGGCTTGGAGAAGTTGCTTGAAGAGCAGTATGTTCACGGAGTAAACAATCTCCAGCGGCTCCTTGCCGTGTATTCCATGCTTCGCTATATGGAGAAGAACAAAGTGCAACTTGCTGATTAAGCTTTTTTACCCGGGAGTGATTGGCGTATGAGCAACCAGGGACATGATCCTGTTTAGGGTGGGCTATGAAGTCAGCAATTGTTCTTGGTGTGCATCCGTTTGCGGTTTCGCATTCCAGAACGGGCATACAACATATGGCGATGGGGCTTGCTGAGCGTGGGGTTTCCGTGGATTATCTCTCGGTTCCCGCTTCGCCGTTCGACCTTATCGGTCAGGCACGGCGGCAGCGGCTGATCAGATATTTGCGGCACGCGGGCAACAGTCCCAATATGCGTCCGGCTTCCGGTCTACATGAATTTACTTTTTTTTCCATGATTCCCATTCACTCCTTGTTTGTCCCACACCAATTCATGCTGCACGGCGTGCACGGGTTGGCCCCTCGTTGGCTCCAGAAAAAAGAGTACGGCTTGTGCCTTCATGATGTTGGACCAACCATGGCATATCTCCCTAAAATAAAGTCTGAAAAAACTGTGCTCCGGCTCAATGACGGGCCGAGAGCCTTTGCGACCTTGCCTATATGCCTGGTCAGGGAGTTGGAAAAGCGCATTTCAGAGGGATGGTATGATGAGATTTGGGCCGTTTCGACACCGCTGGTCGAGCATGTGAATGAAAAACTCCATTCTCCATCACGAGTCCGTCTGATTCCGAATGGTGGGCCTGATCAGTCTTCCGGAATCGCTGGGCCGGCAGCCTTGCATGTAAAGCGGGCCGTTTGCCTGGGGAGTTACTCGGACTGGCTGGATCCGACGTTGGTGCTCAAGGCGGCAGCCCTCCTCCCTGATTGGGAGTTTCATTTTGTCGGCGCCGGGTATGAGCGGTTTGCCGATTCGGACAACGTTCGGTTTCTTGCACCCGTCGATTATGCCGACGTACCAAGGCTCTTGCGGAACTATTCCGTGGGGCTGTTGCCGTATAAGGATGATTCACAGCATATGCGGTATGTCCACCGGCCGCTGAAGTTTTATGAGTATTATGCGTGCGGACTGGGCGTGGCCGCAGCGGATGTCGGCGGCCTGCGCGAAGGGCTTGGAGAGATGGCGAGTTATGGACGCAACCCCGAAGAATTTGCCCAGGCCGTGCTGGAAAGCGTTGGACGAGCAGGAGCGGTCAGCGCGGATGAGAGGCGGCGGTTTCTAGAGCAAAACAGTTGGGCTGCACGGATGGATGCGATGTGGAATGCACTGGAGGCGTTAGGATTCCCCACGCACCATCCGTAAAAAGGCTGCCTGGTTATTTTCCGCACAATGCTCGGCCGAGGCTTTTCGGCTGCGATGCTTCATGGCGGCAATGTCGTGAGCCGAAAGCGATTCGACAGCTTGGGCCATTGCCGCCGCAGTATACGCTTCAGCAACAATGCCGCATTGGTGCCGTTCAATGATGTTTCGGATTTCAGGAGAGGGCCAGGAACAGACAGCGAGCCCTGCCTGGAGAAATTCAAAAAATTTATTGGGCAGGGCGAATTGAAGCGTTGGCGTGCTGGGCGGGAACATGCACAGCCCCATGTCGTAACTGTTGAGGGTGGGGACGATGTCCTCATAGGGAACAGGGGCAAGCAAGGCAATATTTTCGGCCATCCGCGCCTGTCTACGAATCTTGGCGTATGAGCCTTCATCCGTCTTCACCAGCATCAGGTCCAGCCGAAAACGGGGGGACAGCATTCGAGCCATGCTGACCATTGCCTCCAGCTGCCTATGGGCGTTGCAAATGCCGTGGTGAACAATGCGGATTTGTTTTGGTTGGACCTCGGAAGGGGGGAGAGGACTTCGGAATGGAGCGTTGGTGATAACCTTCGGCTGCACGGAGAATTCTTTTTGGTAGAGCGCGGCGATCCCTTCACAAACAGTGGACATGCTGTCCACTGCGGGCAGATATTTTCGGGCGATGTATTCCCATAGCGGTTTGAAAAAAAAGTCGAACAGCCAATGCCCGTCAAAATGCCCGGGTTCGTATTCGTGAACGTCAAGTATCAGGCGGGCATGGGATTCAGCGGCAAGTGTGACAGCAAGGGGAAGGCTGGAAAGATCGTTGGCTACGATCGTTTGAAAGATTCGGCCGTGTAGCTTTCGATAGGCATCCTTTATCGGAGTTTGCGACCAGTAATAGGCTTCAAAGCGACCCAATTTCAGCCTGCTCGCCTGGATCGCCTTAAACGCCAAAGAGTTGGGATGGCCTTGCACCACAATGTGTTCGGGATACACGGCGCTTGGCGGACCGAACCCGGCGGCGGCCACATCGTAGTGGTCCTTCAAGAACACGGCCTGCCGAAGAACACGTGGATCCTTGTGCAGGGGAGAAAACGAAAGGAGAAGGACCGTCGGTCTTTCATTGTTTTGTGTAAAGCGGGACCGCTTGCTCATTGCTTGATTTTCCGGGGCTGGAACCATGGTGTTCAGGAGCGGTACGCGGCGTCATAGACCGTTTCAACGGCCTGTGCGCAGCGTTTGATATGAAAGTGCTCGTCAAAGCGGGTGCGGGCCGCGATGCCCATGGCGGTCCGGGCGGCCGGATCATCCAAAAGGCGATCAAGCGCCTTGGCAAGCGCGTCCGGATCACCGGGCGGTACCACATACCCGGTTTTTCCGTTTTCATTGACCCAGCCGGTACCAGAACCCGGGATCGACGTGCTGACCAGTGGTTTTTGGAGGAACATGGCTTCAAGCAATACCACGCCGAAGGCTTCGGAGCGATGGATGGAGGGAAGACAGAAAATGTCTGCCTGGGCCATACGATTCAGCAGCTTGGCATCGGGGAGATAGCCGCAAAGCCTGACGCGGTTTTCCAGTTTGTTCCGTTGGATTTCTCTTTCCAGCCGAGGGCGGCAGGGACCGTTGCCGATGATCTCCACTTTGGCCTGGGGCAGGGAGCGCGCGGCCCGGATCAGATGTTCAAATCCTTTGTATCGTGCCAGGCGTCCGACCGCCAGAATGGTGGATCCCGGTGAGCCGTTGGGACGGTCCGTTTGAATACGTTGTGGGTCCATCCCCAGAGGAACGACATGACACTTGGAACGAAAAGGGCGCAATGTGGGGCTGAATGCGAGGTACGGGGGAGAGGTCGCAATAATCTTGGCCGCCCGGCGCAGCACGGCTTTTTCAAAAAGCGCGTACACCGGATATCCCAGCCCAAGGATAAGTCCTTGGGCACCACGCACATCGGCATGCCAATGGACCACGAGCGGCACATCGTCCGGAAGCATCCGCTGTGAGAATACCATTGGGTTGGGCAGGTGCAGATGCAGCACGTCGGGACGTGTACGCCGAACGATGCGGCGCAGATTTGGCGCAAAGGCTGGAGAAAGTGGAACGAATCCAAAATGTGCTTGAATTTTACTATGGTGGACAGTAACGTTGTTGAGACAGGAGGTTTGGCTTTCAAGGCCGGGCCGGGGGTGCAGGCAGATCACGGAAACATCATGGCCGTCATGCACCTGTTGCTGTGCAAGATCGGCAACGAAACGTTCCATACCGCCGGGAACGGGGGGGTAATATTTACCGACATGCAGTATTTTCATTTGCTTAAAAGGCAATTCCGTAAAAGATGTTTGTGCATGCTGCCTCGCAACGCACTCGTTCTCTTGCTTTTGCTGACGTTTCTGGGGTGTATGGCTGGCTGTGCAGCCGAAATACGTCGACCGGATGCGCTCGACAGCTTTATTCAAAACTATAGCGCTGATGAGCGTATTTTCCAAGAAGACTATTTCGACCTTCTGACCATCCTGAAAGGACGACAGGGGGAGAGGTTGCGCGTGTATATCGAGGGCGACGGTCTGGCCTGGCTTGATCGGTATACCGTTTCACCCGATCCGACCCCCCGAACCCCGACTGCCCTTGAGCTGGCTTCCAGGGATCCGTTTCCGCTCATTCTTTATCTTGCCCGTCCGTGTCAATATGTACGCGACGTGCATCGTCGCAATTGCCTCCCGCAGTTTTGGACGTCGGCCAGGTTCGCAGAGCCTGTTGTCGCGGATCTGAATACGGTCATAGATCAGGTTGCGGCCCGGACCGGCGCGACGAGCGTGGAGCTTGTGGGCTATTCCGGTGGTGGAGGACTGGCGGTGCTGGTTGCGGCCCGGCGTAACGACGTTGCCGGGATATTGACCTTAGCCGGGAATTTGGACCATCAGGCGTGGACGGATCTGCACGGGGTTTCACCGTTGCGGGATTCGCTGAACCCGAAATGCGTTGCCGCGCAAGTGGCGGACGTGCCGCAGGTCCATGTCGTCGGAAGCGAGGACAGCACCGTGCCAGTGTCGGTTCTCCGAAGTTACATGACCCGGGGAGCCTCTGACGTGACGCAGACTGTCGTCTTGGACGGCGTCGAGCACACGACAGGGTGGATTGACGTATACCCCGCCGTTCTAGAAATGTTTGACCAAGCCTTGACCTTTCCTGTGGATGAGGAGTATAAAAATTAAAATTTTTGTATAAAGCCGTGCAACGTAGAAGAATAAGCTTCTAAACCTGTTTTTATAGCGAGATAAATGCTTCTAGAAGGATATTGGCTGAGGACGTTTGCAAACATGAAGGAAGGATGGAAATCATGAAGAAATTTTTATCGGGAGGGGCTGTCATCTTGCTCCTGCTTGCGACTGCGGGCTTTGCCTGTGCCGCAAACGGGGAGCAGGTCGTCAGCAATGATGTCGTTCGGGCGACATCAACCGTCCAGGCCAACACGGTCGTTGCCCGTGTTGCCAACATCGCCGGCGGCTTCGGAGGAGGCGGCTTCGGTGGTGGTGGCGGCGGAGGTGTCGGCTTCGGCGGCAACCAAGGTGCCAGTCTGGCTCCCAAAGACGGGAAGGCTCCTGCCTTCGCCTTTAATGCGGGTATGACCGATGACGGTCTGTCTGCTGGTGAAGAAGGTGCCCGCTTCGGTGTTTGGGGACTCGGTATGTACACGAGCTTCTCCAACGGCGACGAAGAGACCGAGTACGACGCTGATCTCTACACGGCCATGGTCGGTGGTGACTGGCGTGTGACCGACGACCTGCTCGTCGGTGTGGCGCTTGGCTACGAGTACCTCGATCTCGACAAGAAGTACGGTAACGGTGGAAGCCTTGAAACGGATGGTTCCTACACCATTATGCCGTATCTCGGGTACACCATCATTCCCGGGACCGTCATTGATGCCGCGTTCGGATACACCTCCACGGAGTACGAGGACGACAACGGTATTGCCACTGGCGATTACGATTCGGAGCGCTACGTCTCCAGCATCGGCCTGTCGCAGTACTTCTCCTACGATGCGTGGGATTTCAGCGGTCGTGTCGGCTACCTGTATGTCCACGGCGACCAGTCTGATTACGACCGGAACGGCGCCAACGTCGACAACGCTGATTCCTTCCTGGGTCAGCTGTCCGTCGGAGCCAAGGCTGCCTATAACTTTGAAGGCTGGCAGCCGTATGTTGGTGTGAACTATCTGCTGGACACCGTCACTTCTGCCCGTCCCGTCAATAGTGACTATGACGAGTTTGAAGGCATCGTTGGTGTCAACTGCTTCGCTGTTGATCAGTGGAAGTTCGGTGCGGAGTTCGGTACCAGCATCGACCGTAGTCAGTATGAGAGCTATCGCTCCACGCTGACCGTCCGCTACGAGTTCTAGGCTCATAGCTCACACGTTCGATTACAACAGGGAGGGGAAGAGCGCATACTCTTCCCCTCCCTTCTCTTTGGTTGTCAATGCAAGATATCGTCTGCATTATCCCGGCCTGTAATGAAGCGGCCACCATATTCGACGTTGCCTCCCAGTGTGGCAGGTACGGTGACGTGGTCGTGGTTGACGACTGCAGCGAGGACGCTACGGCAGAGCTGGCGAAGCAGGCCGGCGCCGTGGTTCTGCGGCTTCCTTTTCGGATGGGAGCTTGGAATGCAACGCAGGCCGGAATGCATTTTGCCAAGCGATTTTCTTACCGGTATGTTGTGACGTTGGATGCGGACGAACAACACAATCCCGATGATATACCTTCTCTGCTCAATGCTGCGGAAAGACAAAGCAATCATTCCGTGATCATCGGAAACGATGTGTCCCGGGGCAGTGTGGGCCGCAAGATGGCCTGGACTTTTTTTCGTTGGTTGACGGCATTGCCATGCGCTGACTTGACGTCAGGGTATCGGGTTTATGACCAAAGTGCGTTGGATATCGTTTTGTGTAGAAAAGCCACATTGTGCGAATACCAGGACGTCGGCATTCTGATGCTATTGAAGAAAAATGGTGTGGTGTTTCAAGAGGTCGCCATTACCATGCGGCCAAGGAAAAACGGAGGCTCCCGAGTGTTTTCCAGCTGGGGGAAGGTGGCGACATATCTTATGAAAACAGTAGTCGTATCGCTTGTCAGCCATTTGGATGTCGCCGAAACGAGGCTAGATGATTGGAGAGTCTATGACGAGCATTAGGATCATCGGTGCCGTGTTGGCCCTCTGTTTTTGCTACGTTGCTTTTCGCCATCTCCGAAAGGGGAAATTGAGCTACAACTATCTTCTCTGGTGGGGGATTTGTCTTTTCTTTGTTTTGATTTTCGGCATATTTCCCGGCCTTGTGGATTGGCTGGGTTCCCATTTGCAGATCGGGTATCCTCCGATACTGATCATCATCATCGCGGTGCTGTTGTTGATGATCAAGATGCTGACGATGGACATTGAGCGGACGAAACATGAATACCAGCTCCGCATTCTGACGCAGAAAGTAGCTGAGTTGGAAGCGCTCCTGCAGCATGGCCAGAACGATACTTCCGAATGAACGGTTGATGAAGCGCACTCAAGACACCTCGGGGGCGGCTCCGATGGCTTTTTTTGATTCAGCAAGTACGTTTGGCAGGGCTGCCTGGTGGGGGCTTTTGCTGGCCTCCGCTGTGACGATTGTTTGGCATCTGGCCAGCAATGGCCTGGCGCATCTGATGCAGCACGGGGCGTTTTTCCCTGGAAGCTCCATTCCCATTCCCACCCGTCCCGATGCCTTCTATTTTCTGGATGCGGCCCGGGATATTTTTCTGGCCGGGGGGAGCGGGTCTCCGGCCGTGTCGATCCCTGCGGCCTCTCTGCTGCCCCGGCTTACAGCGTTTTTAGCTTCGTTTTTTTCATTGGCCTGGGTGGCCTTGCTGCTCCCTGTTATCTTGTCCCTGTCCATGGTGTTGGCAATTGTCCCATGGGGCTGTGAAATCCGTCGATACGATGTGGCCATGGTTTCCGCATTGCTTGGCCTGTGTGCCCCGTTTTGGATCGAGCGGACGCAGCTGGGGGCGCTGGATACCGACATCTTGATACCTTTTTTTGTCACCGGAGCCATCTATTGTCTGCATGTAGCAGGTCGCGCGCAAAAGCCCCGTAAACAGCTTGCCCTGGTTGTCTTTGTCGGCTTCGCGGTTTTGCTGCATTTTTGGTGGAAGCCAGGCCCATATTTTCTGCTGCCGCCTTGTTTGTTTTGGGGAGGGCAATGGTTGCTCAATGTTGCCAAAGGCAAGAACCGAAAGCGTCTTGCATTGATGGCAACGGGTTTTGCTGTTCTTGTATTGGTTTTTCTTGTTGTTGCCGGGTATGCGACAGCCGCTTTTCGATTTGTGTGGAGCCATGCCTGTTTGGTCCTTGGGATCGGTTCTCAATCGTTGGAGCAGGCCTCCATTATCGAGTTGGCGCCCTTGACGGTTCGGCAGTGGTTTGAACACGCCCTGGGAGCATGGTTTCTGTTCCCATTGCCGTTGGTCGGGATATACGCATGGTGGCGGCGTTTTCGGATGAACTCCTTTTACTTGTTTTATATTGCTGCCCTCGGGCTTTTGGGGCTGCTTTCCGAACGTTTTCTGATCCTTGGTCTCCCGGCGATTGCCGTGCTCACGCTTTATGGTGGGGTGCAGACGTGGCAATGGATCGCGAAGGTGGCGGGTTCCCGTTTGGTGCGATTGGTCACCTATGCCGTGCTCGTCATTTTGCCGATCGTTCCCAATGTGTTGGGAGCGATATCCTACGTTCCGGATCCGTATTTTTCAGCGGCTGACGTTGCAATGTGCGAGCGGATCAATAAAAAATTCCCAGATTCCGCATTCGTATGGACATGGTGGGACTATGGGTACTTTGTTCGGTATCTGACGAAAAACAAAGTGTTTTTCCACGGTGGAAGCCAGGATCCCGACCGTCTTTTTACTGCGGCGTACCCCTTGATGCAGCCGGATCCGCGGTATGCTTCGCAATGGCTGCGTCATTATTCGCAACGGCAGGGACGGCCGTTTCCATCGCCTTATGGAAAAGGTGCAAAGCCGCGCCTTCCGTCCCATCGTGCGCTTTCGGCATTGGTCTCTGGAGCGCATCGGGTTGTGCTGTACCTTCCACGTCGCACGTTTAATGCCAGCGGCTATTTGTATGCCATCGCCTTTGGACTGCCGAAAGAGCAAGTGGTCAATCGACTGGATTTGTTTTCTGCCGCGGGGTTTGATTTTTCCTCTGCGGATGGCTCGGTGGGCATTCCTGCGGAACTGTATGAAAAGGGATACCGTGAATTCGGCAGTGTGTACGACCCTCATGCACAGCCCTTATCCGATGCGGAGCTTGCGTCCCTGCCGGACCCCATATTGGTGCACAGTTCGGTGCAACCTTTTGTGGCTATCACGGATAGGTTCTTCATCAGGACGACCATGTTTCATCTGCTGGGCTTCCGGGGACAATCCCCAGGGTTTCAGAGAGTTTGGTTCGACCCAATGGCGGGCGGTCTGTGGGAGGTTGTTGACGTGCCTGTTGGAGGACATACAACGGAAGTCCAGGACGGATGAACGATACAATGGTCTCCTTTGCAGGAAATGGACCAGCTATCCACCTGATATGCTATCCGATTCTCGCGCTGTTGGGTATGTGGGCGGTGACCTGGAAACAGGCCGAGTGATTCTGGTGAGGCGAACAGTTTTTTTTTCACGAGACCAAAACGATCAGGGCGTGACCCCAATGCCTACCGACGGCATCAACCCATTGGTCCTGCATGACTACTTTGAAACTCCTGACGGGGGAGGGCGTACTGCATTGCTTGCGGCCCGTGCCTTGGGTGCGGATCTATGTCATGGCGCCCGGCGGAGTGATCATCCGTATTGGCCGTCATACGCACCGCCCGGCCAGGAACATGCCCTGGGGCGGACTCTTTCCATCAATCTTGTGCGGCAATGGGAAATACAGCGCCGTTTTTTGCATATTTCCGGCAGATTGCTACAAGGCAGACCGGTCGCGTTGTACAGTGGTTCCTACGCGCCGTTGGCCGTGCTTGCGCACCGAGCCTGTCGCAATATTTGTTATTGCCATACGCCCCCGCGCTTTCTTTATGACCAGCGAAAACAGTTTTTGTCTGCGGTCGTCGCGCCAATGCGTCCGATCTATCAAATGGCCCTGCGGCGTTATCAGAGGCGCTATGAGCGTGCCATGCGTAGCATGGACTTGATTGTTACCAACTCCTGCAACGTACAGGAGCGCATTGGGGAGTATCTGGGGCTGCAAAGCCGGGTGTTGTATCCCCCTTGCGAAGTCGATCAATACCGCTGGGCGGCCTCTAAGGGATACTTCCTCTCGGCGGCACGGCATGATGCATTAAAGCGGGTGGGGGTGATTCTGGACGCCTTTGCCCTTATCCCGGATAAGCAACTCGTCGTAATCTCCGATGGACCGGAATCTCCGGCCCTTGAAGCCCGGGCCGCGAAAATGCCCAATGTCCGATTCCTCGGACGGGTTACGGAATCGACCTATCGCCGGGTATTGGGGGAATGTACGGGCGGTATCTATATCCCCAAGGATGAAGATTTTGGCCTGACGCCCGTTGAATCCATGGCTGCGGGGAAGCCTGTGGTCGGAGTGGCCCAGGGAGGCTTGCTCGAGACCGTTGTTCCGGGGAAAACCGGAATCCTCCTGCCTTCGAACGAGGTCACGGCACAGAGATTGGCCGCGGCAGTGGGTGCCTTGGATTCCTGGGACGCGGAACAGACCAAGGAAGCGTGCCGTGCCGTAGCAGAGAAATTTTCTTTTTCCATGTTTCGGGACGCTCTTTGCCGCATCGCAGGCACGGATGCCAAGCCATAGAATAGACTGCGCACCACATACGTCACAACCAGCCCTTTCCCTGTGCATGCAGCCAGGCCGGAGTGTAGCCATCGCACCCGGTGTGAGTTTGGGGGTGCATGGCACATGCCCCTTGTCGAATCGTGTTTTCTCCTCCGTCAGCTGATCCCCTTTTTCTGATCGCGATGCCGTTGAGCATGTTGCCCGTTTAAGGGAGCACCGTTCTTTTTTGTAGAGCATATTTCAAAAAATGGTCTTTACAGTCGTTCTGTCTACAGCTTTCTCCCTATAACCATCTGAAATTATATCCTCTAAAAAGGTGGAGTAAAAAAATCATATCAGACTTGATATGATAGTCAGTTTGTCGTACAAGCAGACAATAATACAGGATGAAACAAAACTGGAGTGGGTAAGAATTCGACCGGGTATGTTTTGTCCTCCTGGATTCGGTGGGTTGGGATGGTTCTTTTCATAACCAGACGGCGACAGGCTGACGTTTTGAGCGTTTTGCACGAACCGAATTGATCCCTCTGATGGGGCATGAATGTGGAGAGTGGCATGGGTCCAATCAATGTGCATACATCGTGGAGTACAAAGGAAAAAACACACTCCACACTGCACAAATTGATAAACAGTGTTCATGTTGTCCAACCTGATTTTGATCCGTCACGCCTGCTTTCCGCCTATTATCTTGCTACCAACGCAAACAATTTTCCTTTCCATACTCTTTTCCCCGGCAATGGGTTGCAGTGCGCGGGGAAATGCGACAAACCCACACTCCGCGTCGATATAAGGGATCAAACCACCTTGTCTCGTTTTCAGGGTGTTACGAAGCATGCTGCACAAAAAGCTTCGGCATGCCGCGACAGGTCGTGGGGATATGGTGAATGCTGCCGGCGAGGCTGGCTGAGGCCGCGCCGACTTGGCCTAAGGCGTGGCCATGCGCTGCGAATCATTCGATGTTGCCCAAGATTACGGGCCGAGCCTGTGGGCATGCATCCGGTGGAGGCCACGCTACAGGCATAAAATTTTGACGACTATCCGTTCGGCTTCAAGGAGGGAGACCGTAAGGTTTTTGTTTGGAGCCGTCCACGCCGGGCCGTCTCTGTCGCGAAAGGGATGTCACCGGCCAACCTTTAACCAATGCATGCATTCGATCGGGAACAACGTGTAGCTCCAACGCTCGTTGAAGGTGTCCGGGAGGGCGCCGACGATGCGACGGCTGCAACGCTTTTTGTACACCCTAAGACGAAGGAATATTGCAATGGCGAATAAATTTGAGGATTTTGGAAAAAAATACGGAACGATCATCGCGATCGTCGTAGGACTGTGTATCTGGATGCTTCCAACGCCGGAGACCATGTCGCTGACGCAGCATAAGCTGCTGGCTATTTTTTCCGGTGCCGTGGTGGTCTGGGTGACGTTGAGCATGAGTATCGCCACCAGTACGATGATCCTGGTTCCGTTGCTGTATTTGTGGGTGGGGAACCCCGATGGCGCCGTCAACGAGGCCGGACGCCTTATTCATTCGGCAAAATTCGCGATTTCCGGCTTTGGTTCCCCGGCCTTGTGGCTGTTGGTCACCGGTTTCATCATCTCCACGGCCATGACGGAAACAGGCATCGCCAAGCGAGTCGCGCTGGTGATGATGAAGCGGTTCGGAAAAACGCCGTTGGGTGCGATCATCACTCCCATGTTTGCGAACTTGCTCATCTCTCCGCTGACTCCCTCCAACACGGCGCGGACAGCCGCCATGCTGCCCATCGTCGAAGGCGTGGCCCAGGCGTACAAAGTCGAGAAGGGCAAGAGCAACTTTGGCCGGGCGCTGTTTTTGGCCAACACGTATGCCTCGAGCATCACCGCGGGCGGATTCCAGACCGCGACCATCCCGAACCCCATTTCCATCGGACTGATTGCGGCGGCCGTGGGAACCACCACCATCGGCACAACATGGGGATTCTGGACCCTGGCCGCGCTGCCCACCACCATTCTGGTGCTGTTGGGTACGGCATTCATTCTTTGCCGGATGTTCAAGCCGGAAATGAAATCCATCCCCGGCGGCGTGGAATACGTGAACACGGAACTGGAAAAGATGGGTCCGCTGAGCAGGCAGGAAATCAAGGCTCTGATCTATTTTGTCATGGCCCTGGTTCTCTGGTCCACTGACGCGCTGCACCACTTCAGCTCCGCCATGATCGCCTTCCTGGTCAGTGCGTTTATCCTGGCTCCGCGCATCGGCGTGCTCACCTGGAAGCAGACCGAGCGTTCCATCCCTTGGGAACTGTTCGTCTACTTCGGCGGTGTGATTACCCTGTCCAAAGCCCTCATCGCCACGGACGCTTTTGCCTGGGTCATCACCACGGGCATGCAGTCCCTGGGTCTGGACGGCGTGGGAATGTTGCCCCTGATGATCGGTCTGATGGGCTTTACCATCTTCAGCCACATCATCTGGTCCACGACCACGGCCATGGGCGGCGTGATGATTCCCATCTACATCGGCATGGCTTCCGCCTTCAACTTCCCGGTGGTGGCCTTTGTGCTGCCCCAGGCCATCCTGATCGGGTATGCCCTGTTCCTGCCCTTCAACACCATGGGCAACATCATTATGTTTGGTGCCGGATATTACACCGTGACGGAACAGCTGAAATCGTCCTTGCTGATCGGTCTTATGGCCTGGGCGTTGTGGGCAGTGACCGCCGTGGTCTGGTTCCCCATGATCGGCCTGTACTAAGTGAATCAGGAGTCAGAAATGGATAAGCAAGCGTTTCCCCGCATGGTCCGCGTGCGACAGAATTTCGTACGCGACCGTGTTGAGGATGTCCCGGCTACGGTTCAAGCCGAACTGGAGAAATTGGGCCATGCCATCAAACCCGGCATGACCGTGGGCATTACAGCGGGAAGCCGGGGTATACAAAATATCCTGACCATCCTTGAGGTAGCGGTGCGCTTCGTGAAGGGCAAGGGAGCGACCCCGGTCTTGTTGGCGGCCATGGGCAGCCACGGGGGCGGATCCGAGTCCGGTCAAAAGGAAGTGCTGGATAGCCTGGGTATCACCGAAGAGCGCCTCGGCGCCAAGGTCATCACCTGCGCCAAAGGGCGCGAAGTGGGGACCACGGACGGCGGTTGGAAGGTTTTCATGCTGGAATCCGCCTTTGAAGTGGATGCCATCATGCCCATCAACCGTGTGAAAACGCATACCTCCTTCAAGGGAACCGTGGAAAGCGGCCTGGCGAAGAAATTGGTGGTTGGGCTTGGCGGGCCTCCGGGCGCCACACAATTCCACGCCGTGGGCAAGTCCGAGCGGCTTTCCCCCCTGTTGGAAGAGGTGGCCGGGGCCATCATCGCACAGATGCCCGTGATCGGCGGACTGGCCATCATTGAAAATGCGTATGAGGAAACCGCCAGGATCGAGGGAGTTCTGGGAGAAAACATCATCGAGCGTGAGCGCGAGCTGCTGGCCTATTCCAAAACCTTGATGCCCTCATTGCCTGTGGAGCACATCGACGCGCTGGTGGTGGAGGAGATGGGCAAGAACTACAGCGGCACCGGTCTGGACACCAACATTGTGGGCAGACTGCGCATCCAGGGCGGCACGGAACCCGCTAGCCCGGTTATTCGCTACATCTCCGTGCTCGATCTCTCAGAGGAATCCCACGGCAATGCCACGGGCATCGGGCTGGCGGATTTCACCACGCAAAAGCTGGTGGACAAAATCGACCGCAAGGCAACGTATCTGAACTGCCTGACCACGACCTTTGTGGCCCGGGCGTTTCTTCCACTGTTCCTGGACACGGAAGAGGAAACGCTCACGACCATGATGCATTGCGTGCGCAACACGCCGCTGGAAAGCCTGCGCATGGTCTTTGTTCCCAACACCCTGTTCCTGACCGACTGCTATGTCAGCGAAGGGTTGTTGTCGGAACTGGAAGGCAACGAACGATACGAGATTGTCGGCTCCCCGCAGGACGTCACCTTTGATTCCCAAGGGAATCTGGAACTGCGGCTGAGTACGCATTAACGATTGACGGCTTATGGCACATGGGGCCGGCACTGGATGGTGTCGGCCCTTTTATTCCCTTTCGGAGCGGGGCGGGGGGTCCCACGGCAAACCATTCGGGGCAACGACATGAATATTTTATATTATGATTGCTTTTCCGGCCTGAGCGGAGACATGAATCTCGCAGCGATGATCGCCCTGGGCGTTGACCAGGAGTATTTGCGGGAGGAGCTTGCCAAGCTCGACATGCAGGACGAGTTTTCCCTGCGGGTTTCCCCGGGTGAGCGTAAAGGCATTTGCGGCACCCGGGTGGACGTGGAACTCCATAGCCACCAGCATGGACAGGATCAAGAACATCACCACCATCACCACCATCATCATCACCATCACAGAAATTTACACGACATCGAGACCATCATCGGGCAAAGCGGTCTGGATGAAGCTGTACGGGACACGGCCTTGCGGATTTTTCGCCGTGTGGCCGAGGCCGAGGCCAAGGTTCACGGCAAACGCTTGGATGAAGTGCATTTCCATGAAGTCGGTGCCACGGATTCCATTGTTGACATCGTGGGGGCGGCTATTTGTTTTCATGCACTGGACGTGGACGCGGTCTGGTGTTCGCCCGTGGAGTTGGGCGGCGGGTTCGTGCAGTGCGCGCACGGCATGATGCCGGTTCCGGCACCGGCAACCGTGGAGATTTTGCATGGCATGCCCACCACTCGCGGAGCCGTGGACAAAGAGTGCACCACGCCCACGGGCGCGGCCATTCTAGCCGAGCTTGCGGACCGCTTTGTGTCCGGCCCGGCCATGAGCGTGCAGCAAACCGGATACGGTATCGGGCATCGGGACAATGCCATTCCCAACGTGTTGCGGGTGCATCTTGCCACTGTGGAGCAGGATCGTCCCTCCACGACCCAGGTTTCGGCAACGCTGCTGCAGTGCAATATCGACGACATGACCGCGGAAATGCTTGGGGTGGTTCTGGATCAGCTTATGGATGAAGGAGCCATGGACGTGCACTTCACGCCGATCATCATGAAGAAGAGTCGTCCCGCGACCATGGTTTCGGTGCTCTGCCGGGAAGAGGAAACCGAACGATTCCAGAGGCTGTTGTTTCAACACACCACCACGCTGGGCATCAAGTCCGTTCCCGTTCACAAAACCGAGTTGGAGCGCCGGATCGAAACGATTAAAACCCCACTGGGATCGGTGCGCGTAAAGCGTGCCTTGCTTGATGGCCAGGTGTTGCGGTCAAAGCCGGAGCTGGAAGACTGTCGGACGTTGGCAGAAAAACATGGTCTGCCGCTGTTGGACATCTACGCCGGGATCCGAGGTGCGGAATCATGACCGGAAACAGCTACGATATGCTCCTGGACCGGCTGAAAGAGCTTGGCGGGGGGGTGCTGGCGTTCTCCGGGGGAGTGGACAGCGCGTTGTTATTGCATGAGGCGCAACGCGTCATGGGTAACCAGCTCGTGGCGGTCACGGTTTCCACACCGTATGTGCCGGAGCGGGAAGTGCGTGAAGCAAAGGCTTTGGCCCGGGCCGTGGGTGCAGAACATCTGGTGTTGGAGTTGGACTTTCCGGAATCCATGCGCAGCAATCCAGCGGACCATTGCTATCATTGCAAAAAAAGGATGTTCCAACGGCTACGGGAGCAGGCCGCAGAACAGGGCTTGGAACATGTGCTGGATGGGACCAATGTGGACGATTTGAGCGACTACCGCCCGGGACTCAAGGCAGTGCAGGAACTCGGGGTGGTCAGTCCATTGCTTGATGCTGGTCTGGCAAAGGCGGAGATTCGGGCCTTGTCCCGGCAACGTGGGCTTTCCACTTGGGATAAGCCTTCCTCCGGTTGTCTATTGTCGCGCATGCCAGCGCATGTGCGGGTGACGGACGCGGCTTTGCGCCGGGTGGAACGGGCTGAAGCGTTTGTGGTGCAGTGCGGTTTTCCCGTGGTGCGGGTGCGGAACCATGGGGACGTGGCCCGTATTGAAGTGCCGCGGAACAGATTGGCCGACTTGCTGGATGCTGATGTTGATCAACATATTTCCAATACGCTTAAAAAGCTCGGATTCCGGCATGTGACCCTGGACTTGCGAGGGTATTCCATGGGCAGCCTGAATTCGACGGCCAATTGAGGATGCATCGATGAATGCGAATACCGAATTGGAAAGCCTGCTGCAAGCCGTCCAGGACGGGCGCACCAGTGTGGAGCAGGGGGTGGAACAACTGCGCGACCTGCCGTTTCAGGATATCGGGCATACCAAGATCGACCGACATCGGATGTTGCGCAACGGGTTTCCCGAAGTGATCTACGGTTCGGGAAAGACGCCGGAACAATTGACGGATATTTTTGAACACATGAAAGGGCGGGGCAATGTCCTGGCTACCCGTGTCTCTCCGGAAAAGGCGGTGTTCGTGCGGGAGCGGATACCCGGTCTGGAATACAATGCACTTGGCCGGACATTAACCGCAATGGAACAACAGGTCGAACCCCGGGCAAACGAAGTCGGCATCCTTACGGCAGGGACATCCGACCTGGGCGTGGCCGAGGAGGCACGGGTCACCTGCGAGATGCTCGGCCGCAGCGCAACCATTTGTTCCGACCTCGGCGTGGCCGGGCTGCATCGGCTGTTGGGAACCTTGGACCAGATCCGGCAATATTCGGTGCTTATCGTTATTGCGGGCATGGAGGGCGCGCTGTCCAGTGTTGTGGGCGGCCTGGTGGAGCAGCCGCTCATCGCGGTACCCACTTCCGTGGGGTATGGCGCCAATTTTAATGGGTTATCGGCATTGCTCGGCATGCTAACGTCCTGCGCCAGCGGTGTGACCGTTGTGAACATTGATAATGGATTCGGCGCGGCCTGCGCCGCATGCAAGATATTGCGCGCCATCGACAACGCGCATTCATAAGAAATATCCAGTTGGTACGAGAATCAGCCGCAAAAGAAACGGCCCGGTTTGCATTGGAGCAAGCCGGGCCGTTTTGTTGTCAATACAATCTGACCGCCGGAAAAGGGCGCGGGCAGCGAACCGTTCTTAGCGCGGCTCGACGGCCACAAGCATGTCGGTGATTTCTTCCAGGTTGAACCGGAAAGAATGGATCGGCGACTCAAAAAGTTGCGAGGCCTCGGCCGCGGCGCGGGGGATCTCGGTCAACAAGGTTTGGGACAGCGCCCTGTCCAGCCGCACCGTGGGGACGGAGCAACTGATGGTGGCGATGATTTCTCCGGAATCGTCGAAAACCGGAGCCGCAATGCATCGAATACCTTGGAACAATTCTTCAAAGTCCAATCCGATACCCCGTTCGCGGGCAAATTCGATTTCTTTGTAGATCAAGTTGATTTTTTCCGTATCAATATTGGTATCCAGCCGCCGGAGTTCCTTGATGAAGCAGCGCAATTTTTCTTCGGACAAAAATGCGAGAAATACTTTGCCCGAGGCTGAAAGATACGCTGGAAAGGACGTTCCGATGATGGAATCCATACGAAGCGCGTGATTGGAGGCCTTTTGATGGATGACGACCATGTCGATGCCGGAAAGCGTGCTGAGGTTCACGGTTTCGTTGACCTGGTCCCGCAGCTTCTGGATAACCGGCTCCACGAGGGTAACCAGGTTGCTTTGCGAGATGATCTGTTTTCCCAGCTTGTAGAACTTGAGCGTCAAGGCATAGGCGCCGCCCCGGTGGACTTGCCGCACATAGCCGAGATCTTCGTAGGTGCGTAGAATACGCTGCAACGTCCCCTTGGGAATGGAGCAGGCCGCACTGAGCGTCTTCAGCTCCCAACTGGTTTCCGTTGCCATGGTTTCGGCGACGAAAAGAGCTTTTTCCAAGGATCGCATCATATAATACTTATCGTTTTGTGACATGGTTTCCTCAAAATTCCAACAAACTCAAAAAAGGATGTTCGGTTTTGGGGTTGAAGTTCCGTTGAGAAGTTGAATGCCCTTCACCATAAGTAAAGGGCATTCAGCATTTAGCTATTTTCAGGATCGTTGTCCAGCCAATCAGGTTTCTTTAATAAATACATACCCTCCTTTACAATAGAAATACACATTCCGAAAGTGAAGATCATCATGGGGAATCCCGCAAGGGATATCAGCCCCCGCACAGGGGCGATACCTCCTGAAATACAAAGCACATAGGCGATCAAGCCGGTGACAATACCCCAAAGAATCTTCAGTTTCTTGGGCGGTTCTTCACTGGCCTGCACGCCTTTGGTGGAGATGATGGCCAGCGTGGCCACCAGGGAGTCGGTCATGGTGGCAAAAGAGAACACGATGGTCACCACGAAGATGCCCATCAGAATTTTGCTAAACGGGAACTGGGAAAGCAGGATGTAAACCATGGACTCCATGCCGTGGTTGTGAATACCTGCCCAGACGTCCACCAGGCCGCTCCATTGGAAGTATACGGCAGTGCCGCCAAAGGTGGCGATCCAGAAATGGCAGAAGATGGTCGGCGGAATGATGTTCACAAGTATGAATTGCCGTACTGTTCTGCCCTTGCCGATGCGGGCCAGGAAGTGACCGAGCAATGGTGCGAAGATAAAGAAGATTTCCATGTAGGGCACAAGCCATTGCATGGGCCATTTGTCACTGACCTGCATGGTGTTCAGCAGGGTGCTGTTACGGAAGAAGTTGTTCACGAAGTAGCCGAAGGACTCCACGCCGATGCCCAGAATGAACAGGGTGGGACCGGCAAGAAGAACGAGTCCCATGAAGAACAGAAAGGCTCTGGTTGTGCCGGTGGACAGGAGCCGCATGCCTTTTTTCAGGCCGGAGTAGGAGGAGATCACGTAAATGGGGATGATGATTGCGGCGGCTGCGGCCCAGGTTCCAGGCCCGGGGGTGTAACCGAAAATCTGTCCCGTGCCGCTGCCGATCTGCATCAGGCCCGCGCCCATGCTGGTGGCGATGGCGCAGCACAGGGAAAAGAGGCAAATGGCGTGGACCGTGGGAGCCACAACGGGCCGCCAGCTTTTGGGGAACAGCGAATACAGCCCGGCAGCCACGGACATGGGGTACTTGCGGTTGAAGCTCACCAACGCGATGGCCACGGCGCAGATCGTGTAGAAACAGTATTGGGCGATGGTCCAGTGCAGGGTCGTCTGCGCAACCGCGAACACGCCGGCGTCCTTGGAGCCGGGTTCGATGTGCAGGCTCAGGGGCGGCTGCATCATGTGGTAGATGGGTTCGCCCATGGCCCAAAAGAGAATGCCGATGCCGATGCAGCCGCAAAGGGAAAGGGCAAACCATTGCCAGAAGGTGAATTCAGGCTTGGCGTCCCGACCGCCGAGCCGAATGTCGCCGATGGGGGAGAAGGCGACTCCCGCCGTGAACATGACGATGATAATGCCCAGGGAAACTTCGAGCCAACCGAAATTGAAGTGAATCCAGTCCATTGTGGTACAGAGGATGGCGGCCAGACCTTCGTGATACACAAGACCCAAGGTGATTCCCGACACCAATAGTATGAATCCGGGCCAAAAAGTAAAATGGTTTAGTTTTCGTCGATCGTCATTGATCGTGGCCTCTTGCATTGTAACTCCCTCCAGTTTGCCCGAAGAATTGTCTATTTTGCCGCGATCGTTCCTGTCACACACGGACTGTATTCGCAACTCCATAGGCGCAGAGATTCTCTCGGAGCGTTTCCAATATGCTGAAGCACAAGTAAACCAGTAAATAGTATGTCATACCATTTGGTGGTAAGGTGTAAGAGAAAAAAAGCATGCTGTCAATAAGCCGGCCCAGGAGGGAAGAAAGAAATTTTTATTCAGCCAGGACGATGAATTTTGCGGTTTGCATTCTGAGAAAGCCACGGTTCGCAGGGGATTTGAAAATAGAGGGTCAAAATGTCGAAAGGGGTTGACGGGTCGAAATGGTTTGGATATCGTGCAGCATATCAAAACGAAATGCCGCTATTTGGTACAACGAAGTGTTTGGCCGCGCGGTGAAAAAATTTTGTCTGGTTTACTGGTATGCCGTACCACAATGTAAAACATCAAGGTGCGATTGTTCAATTTAACCGCAACGAATCCCATTGAGGTGAATATGGCCCAGGAAACGATGTTCTTGAAAAATACGGAGGCCTTTGCGGAGTGTTTGGCCAGATGTGGCGTGAAGTACCACTTCGCCTACCCCATCACTCCCGCCACGGACGTGATGAAGCGCATGGCCGTGATCCTGCCCAAGTACGGCGGGGAAATGATGCAGATGGAAAGTGAGCTGGCCGTTTCCAGTGCCGTTGCCGGTGCCGCCTGTACCGGGAAGCTGATCGCCACATCCAGCTCCGGCCCGGGACTGACCCTCATGCACGAGGCCATCGGTTTCATGTGTGCCGCGGAACTGCCCTGCATCGTGTTTGACTCCATGCGCGTCGGTCCCGGCGACGGCGACATTCTCGGTGCCCAGAGCGACTATTATGTGGCCACTCGCGGCGGCGCTCATGGTGACTATCATGTCATCGTCCTGGCTCCGTCCTCCGGGCAGGAAATCGCCGACCTCATGCCCAAGGGTGTGAAACTGGCCTACACCTACCGGACCCCGGTCATGTTCGTGCTTGACGGCGTCAGCGCCCAGACCACCGAGTCCACCACGCTGCCCGAGTACCATGACTATTCCGCGGAATTCGATACATCCGAATGGGCCTTTACCGGCACCAAGGATCATCCCAAGCGTGCGCTCATCACGGGAAGCTACTCCCACCAGGACGGCTACGAGATGAACGAGAAGCTGCGCGCCAAGTACGAGACCATCTGTGAAAACGAACAGATGTGGGAGCAGGATGGTGTCGAGGACGCCGAACTGGTGGTCGCGGCATTCGGCATCCATGGCCGCATGTGTCGGGACATGGTCGCGAAGATGCGCGCCCAGGGGAAAAAGGTCGGCTTTATCCGTCCCATCACCCTGTGGCCCTTCCCGGAGCGCGCTTTTGCCGCCCTGCCGGACTCCGTAAAGAACATCCTGGTTGTTGAAATGAACCTCGGCCAGATGGTCGACGACGTGAAACTGGCCGTCAATGGCCGGACTCCTGTTCACTTCTTCGGTAAGACCGGTGGCGATACGCCTATGCACACGCTGGCCGACATGATTGCCGAAGCAAACAGGATCATGGGGGAATAACAAATGGAAAACCTGAGTAAGAAATTCGGCAAGACATTAAACCTGGATAAGCTCACGAGCTACTGCCCGGGCTGCGGCCACGGCATCGTGACCCGACTCGTGGCCGAGGCCATTGAGAATCTGGGCATTATGGAACGCACCATCGCCGTTGTGGGCATCGGCTGCGGCGGATTTTCCCATCATTATATGGATATCGACGCCATCGAAGCCACGCACGGCCGCTCTCCCTCCTTTGCCGAGGGCTACAAGCTGGCCATGCCGGAGAATATCGTCTTCACCTACGCCGGTGACGGCGACACCAGTGCCATCGGTCTCGGCGACCTGCTGCATGCCGCCAACAAGGGCATGCCCATCACCACCATCATGGTCAACAACACGGTGTTCGGCATGACCGGCGGCCAGATGTCCCCCACCACCTTGGAAGGACAGGTGACCACCACCACGGTCAAGGGCCGTGAAGTGCCTCGCCAGGGTTACCCTCTGCTCGTACCCGAGATGATGCGCTCCATGGAAGGCGTAAAGTACCTGGCCCGCGAAACCGTGGCCAACCCCCGGGGCATCCGCCGCGCCAAGAAGAGCATTCAAAAGGCGTTCGAATGCCAGGTCAAGGGCTTGGGCTATGCCTTCGTGGAAGTCATCGTCCCGTGTCCCACCGGGTTCAAAATGAAGGTCAAGGACTCCTACACGCATTGTGCCGAGAATATGGTGGAGTACTTCAAACCGCAGGTTTTCAAAGACGAAACGGAGCAGGGCGATGTTGCATAAGTGCATGTTTTCTGGATCGGGCGGACAGGGGTCCGCGCTTATGGCCAAGATGGTCTGCCTCGGCGCCATCAAGGAAGGTCTGAAGGTCGTCATGACCCAGACTTACGGAATCGAACAGCGCGGCGGCGACTCCACCGCATTCGTCATCGTTTCCGACGAGCCTATCGGCAGCCCCATTGTCGAGAATGACGCCGACGTCGCCGTTGCGCTCAGCCAGTCCATCTACGACAATTGCTTTGAGGGCGTCATCCCCGGCGGCAAGCTCTACACGAACTCTTCCATGATCGAGTCCCCCAAGCAGGCCGAAGGATTCGAGCAGGTTTGCCTGCCGGTTTCCGACACTGCCGTGGAACTGGGTACCGTGCGTTGCGCCAACATGGTCATGCTGGGCGCTGTTCTCGCCGGATCCGGGTTGCTGAAGCTGGAGACAGTGGAAGAGGTGGTGAAAGAGACCATGGGCAAGAAAAAGCCCGAGTTGGTTGAGCTGAACATCAATGCCTTGCGCACCGGCTATGCCGCCGTGGAAAAGGAGTCGGGAAATGAGTGAAAAGCGCCACATCATTGACGCCAAACGTTGCAAGTCCTGCGAGTTGTGCGTGGATAACTGCCCCAAAGGGGTTCTCGCCCTGGGTACGGCCATCAACGCCAGCGGCTACAACTATGTGTATCAGGCCAATCCGGACAAGTGTGTTCTTTGTGACATCTGCGGCATCGTGTGTCCCGACATGGCCATTGGTGTCGTCGTCGATAATTAAGAGTTCTCCATTCCCGGCGTGTGTCGGGAATGGAGCCAATAAGGAGTTTCTCCATGAGTGATCTGGTTCCCCTGTTTCAACCCAAAAGCGTTGCCCTGATCGGCGCTTCTTCCAACTCGAAGAAGTACGGGTACTGGACAGCCAAAAGCCTGATCGAAAACGGATTCGAAGGGGATATTCATCTTATCTCCCGTTCCGGGGGCGAAATTTTCGGACACCCCACCTACCCGGACATCCTTTCCGTTCCCGGTGAGGTCGATCTGGCCATCATCGCCATCGCGCCCAAGTTCATCCTGCCCGTCATGGAGCAGTGCGTGGAAAAGGGCGTCAAAGCCGCCATCGTCGTGTCCACCGGATTCGGTGAAACCGGTCCCGAGGGCAAGGAACTGGAGCGCCAGATGCTCGAAATCGCGCGCAAGGGCAATATGCGCGTGCAGGGTCCGAACTGCATGGGTACATACAGTTCGGCCAAGAGCATGAACGCGAGCATCATTGATCTGGCCCCCGGTCCCATGAGCTTGGTTCTGCAGAGCGGCAACTTCGGCATCGACATCAACTTCAACGCCAAATCCAGGAATCTGGGGTACAGCTGCTGGGCCACCATCGGCAACCAGATGGACATGCGATTCCATGATTTTGTGGAATACATTGAGTCCGACGACAATACCAAAGTCCTGCTTCTTTATATGGAAGGGCTTCGCGTGGAAAGCGAGGAAGACGGACGCAAATTCATCCAGGCCGCTCAGAAAACCGCGGCCCGCGTTCCCATCGCCGCCATCAAGATCGGCCGTAGCGCCGCTGGTGCCCGTGCCGCTGCTTCGCATACCGGTTCCCTGGCCGGCAGTGAAAAGGTCTTTGATGCCGCGCTGAAGCAGGCCGGCGTTATCCGCGTGGACAGCCCTGGTCAGCTGCTGGACGCTGCCGAGGCCTTCTCCAAGTGCAAGCCCGCCAAGGGCAAGCGCATCGCCATCCTTACCGATGGCGGCGGTCACGGCGTTATGGCCACGGACTTTGCCGAGAAGTTCGACCTGGAAGCCCCGGTGCTCTCCGATGCCACGCAGGAAAAACTGCGCGAAGTGCTTATGCCGCACTGCCCCATCAAAAACCCCGTGGACCTGGCTGGTACGCCCGAAGCCGACATGTGGGTCTTTGACCGCTGCCTGGATATCCTGTTGAAGGATCCGGATGTGGATGGCGTGGTCATTGTCGGTCTCTACGGCGGGTACGCCGATTTGTCCGAGGAATTCCGCGTCCTGGAAATGGACGTGGCCAAGAGCATGACCGAAAAAATCGCGGCTGCCGACAAGCCCGTGGTCATGCAGTCCATCTACCAGCCGCAGCACCCCGAGTGCCTGGAATACATCAGCGAAAACGGTGTGCCCGTCTTCGGCGAGGTGGATGCTGCCATCCGCACCATGGGGTTGATCACCCAGTACAGCGACGTGAAAAAGGCGCTGGCGGAAGAGGCCGACGGCGAATTGCCGGAAATGCCCGCCGACCGGAAGGAAAAGGCTGCCGCGATCATCGCGTCGGTCAGGGAATCTGGTCGCTCCAATCTGGTGGAAACCGAGGCCCGCGACATTCTGCGCAGCTATGGTCTGGACCTCACACAGGACTATCTGGCCACCAGCGCGGATGAGGCTGCGGAGTTCTACAACAAGATCGGCGGCAAGGTGGTCATGAAGATCGTGTCGCCCGACATTCTGCACAAAACCGATGCCGGGGGCGTGGCCCTGAGCATTGATTCCCCGGAAAAGGCGCGTGAGGCCTACGAGCGGTTGGTCAAAAACGGTCTCACCTACAACTCCGACGCAGACATCTTCGGCGTGATGATGACGGCCATGCTCCCGGCCGGCGTGGAGTGCATCATTGGTTCAAGCTACGACAGCACGTTCGGTCCCACGGTCATGTTCGGCCTGGGCGGTATCTTCGTGGAAATCTTGAAGGACGTTTCGTTCCGGGTCGCTCCGGTGAACATGCCTTCCTGCCGCAGCATGATCCGTGAAATCAACGGGTTGAAGATGCTCCAGGGCGCTCGAGGAACCAAGCCCTGCGATTTGGAAGCACTGGCGGAAGCCGCGTGCATCATCTCCCAGCTCGTCACTGAACTGCAGGATATCGCGGAGGTCGATCTCAACCCTGTGTTTGCGCAGGAGAAGGGATTGTCCATCGCGGATGCGAGAATCATATTGCACAACTGAGTGCGCTGTTTGAACATTTCAACAGAAGGGTCAAACCATGCAAGACGTTAAATTGTACCCCACGACTACGGGCCAGAGCTGGATCGAGCTATCGCCTTACAAGCACCACGCTTTTAAGGACCATGCTGAAATCCGCGACGAGTACGACTACATCGTTGTCGGTGCCGGTTACGGCGGTCAGGGAGCCGCCCGCCACTTGGCCGAGCTGCATCCGGATGCGAAGATCGGCGTGTTTGAGGCCATTCGCATCGGTGACAACGACAGCGGCAAAAATGCCGGATTCATCATCGACGTGCCTCACGACTTTGGTGACCAGGGCGGATCCTCCTTTGAGGAAAACCAGAAGTACTTCGAACTGAACACCTTTATTATCAATTGGATGGAGCAGACCATCAAAGATAAGGGTATCGAAGAGATCGACTGGGACCACTGCGGTAAGTACCTGGCCTGCGCCGAGACCAAGAGCTTCAAGCTCATGGAGCATGAAATCTCGGATCTCGAAAAGATGGGCGTTTCTTACGAAGTGGTGGAAGGTGAAGACCTGTATCGTCGTACCGGAACACGGTATTACAAGAAGGCACTGTACACCGAAGGCACTGTGCTCATCAACCCGGCCGAAGTCCTGCGCGCGCTGTTCAGCGTCATGCCCGACAACGTGGACGTGTTTGAAGAATGCCCGGTCATGCGCATTGAAGAGAATGCCCCTTCGGGCATCGTGCTTCGCAACGGCAAAAAGGTGAAGGCCAAGATCGTCATCGTGACGGGCGGTCCCTTCATTCAGGAATTCGGCATTGTCAAGAACGTGTTCTGCCCCGTGCTTTCCTACGGCGCGTTCACCCGCCAGTTCACGGATGAGGAAATGAAGCACATGGAAGGCGTCAAGCCCTGGGGTGCTACGGCCGGTCACCCGGCTGGAACCACGGTTCGCTTCACTCGCGACAACCGTATCTTCGTCCGTAACGGCTTCTCTTTTGCCACGGATCTGACGACCTCGCATCAGCGGATCAAGCGCTCCATTCCCAAGCTGCGCAAGGCGTATGAAAATCGCTACCCCGAATTGAAGCACGTGAACTTTGAGTTCATCTACGGCGGCATGATCAACATGACCATGAACAACCGCCCCCTGATGATGCAGAAGTTCCCCACGGTGTTTGCTTCGGCCTGTGGCGAGGGCGCGGGCGTCGCCAAGACCAGCCTCATGGGCTACTACCTGGCCGAATGGGTCAGCGGCATCCAGAGCGAGAATCTTGAGTTCCTGAAGAAGATCGCCACGCCCAACAAGCTGCCGCCCGAGCCGTTCCTGACCATGGGTGCCGAGCTTCGCCTCATGTGGGAAGAGTTCAACGCCAAGACGGAAATTTAACCCCTCACCCCTAGCTGACTCCTGCCAAACGGAAGGGTGCCGGACTTGCCCCCGGCACTCTTCCCAAGGAGCCTTACACCCAAAGGAGACGACAATGGAATTTTTCAACTCCAAGCAATCCGCTGAACCCGTTGGCCCGTATAGTCATTGCGTCAAAGCCGGCAACACGTATTACGTTTGCGGTCAGGTTCCGTTCCACCCCGTTTCCGGCAAGGTTGTCGGTATCACCATCAAGGAACAGGCCTTCCAGACGTTGTACAATTTGAAGGCTGTTCTGGATTCCGCCGGTCTGGATGTCTCCAACATTGCCAAAACTCACGTCTACCTGGACACCATGGACGACTTCGAAGGGTTCAACGAAGTCTATGCCGAGTTTATGGGTGATCATCGTCCGGCACGTTTGTGCCTTGCCGCCAAGGAGCTTGCCCACGGCTGCCTGCTGGAGATGGATGCGATCGCCTATAAGGAATAGTTGTCTATTGCCTTGAAATACAGTTGCTTTTAGAGGGAAACGATTGCCCGAAAGGGGAGGTAGTGATGGCGTCAAAGGCGAAAAATTGTATCAGTTTTGAAGAGGCTCCGTTCTCGCCCATTCATAAAAAAATCGCGGTTGGCACCTTTATGGGCCAGATCTGTGATGGATATGTTCTGGGCATTGTCGGCATTGCGCTGACATATGCTACGGACATCCTGAATCTGGATGGTTTCTGGATGGGCCTTGTGGGAGCGGGAGCGCTCTTCGGCATCCTGCTGGGAAGTCTGATGACGGGCGTCATCATCGACCGCACCGGAAGAAAGTCGGCCTACAAGTTAGTGGCATTGGTCACGCTGGTGTTGTCGGTGATTCAGTTCTTCCTGTCTGATCCGCTGACCCTTGTGATTGTTCGTTTCGCTCTAGGCATGTGCGTGGGCGCGGACTACACCGTTGGTGTGTCGCTCCTTAGCGAGTGGACCCCGGAGCGCATCCGCACCAAGATGATGAGCTGGCTTATGGCCGCCTGGACCTTCGGCTATATCATCTCCTACTTCCTGGGCTTGTTGATCGGCTCCATGGGCGACCTGGGCGACAACGGCTGGCGCTGGATCATCTCCTCCTCGGCCGTGTTTGCATTGATCACCTACGTGATCCGCATCGGCACTCCCGAATCTCCGCGCTGGTTGCTGGCCAAAGACCGCGCCGCCGACGCGCTGGCCTTGGTGCGCGAGCGCATCGGTCAGAACTACGCCCTGCCCACCGATGAAGAAGAAGTGGCTTCCGCTTCCTTCTCCCGGCTGTTCAGTAAGGAACTGTGGCGCAATACGGTCACGTCCTGCACCTTCTTCCTTTGCCAGGTGCTGCCGTTCTTCGCCATCTCCATCTTCCTGCCCGTGGTTGTGGAAGGTCTGCACATGGGCAACTCGCATGCGTCGGGCATGCTCTATAACGGCTTTACCCTGGTCGGCGTGTTCATCGGTATTCTGATTGCCGATAAGATTTCCCGCCGCGCTTTCCTTATGTTCACTTTCTACGGCGCGGGTGCCATCCTGGCCGTCATGACCATCTGGCAGGACATGCCCCCGACCATCGCTCTGGTCCTGCTTGGTGCGTTCTCCACGGTCCTGGCCATCTCCATTGTTGCTGAGTGGCTGTATCCGCCGGAGCTCTTCCCCACCGAACTTCGGGGTTCCGGCGTTGGCCTGACGATTGCCGCGAGCCGTATCGGCGCCGGCATGGGCACTTGGATGCTTCCGGTTATCACTGAGCAGTACGGTGTTACCGTGACCCTCACCTGCTGCATCGCCACCCTCGTTATCGGTGGTGTTGTCTGCCAGCTGCTCGCTCCGGAAACGTCTCCCAAATACGTCAACAGCAAGGCCTCACCCGCCGTCTCGGTTGGACAAGCCAGGGTTTAGACCGCACCCTGCGTAGTAGTCCCCTCAAAGGTGATGTCCTCCGGTACCCCGGGGGGCATCACCCCACTTTTACGGACCGTTTCCTGGTTGGCTTTGGTCGTTGCTTTCAAAAAACGCATACTTTACGTACCGGACGCGCTTTTCGAGCTGAAATATATGTTTCGTTCTTCGCTCCCCAGTGTTGTTGACCCGTCCGCGCTTTGACCCTTCAGGGCCGGTTTGGGGGGGGCGGTGAAATGTGAGGAGGGGAGATGACACGCAACATCTGGATCAACTGTAGTGAAGCGTCCGGCGACATGTACGCTGGAGCCTTGGCCGGGGAGTTGCTTCGTCGGGAACCCGTCCTGCGGGTCGGCGGCATGGGGGGCCATGCCCTTGCCGGTGCCGGGGCGGATGTGCATTTCCCCATGAGCCGTCTGTGCTTCAATGGGTTTCTGGACGTGTTGCGCGGATTGCCCGGAGTGTTTCGTCTGCATCGGGAGATTACGCATTTCTGGAAGCGGAATCGGCCCGATGTGGTGGTCATGGTGGATTGTCCCGACTTCAACCTGCCTTTGGCCAAAGCTGCCCATGCCATGGATATTCCGGTGTTGTATTTTATGGCCCCGCAATTTTGGGCCTGGAAGCAACGGGGCATCGACGTGATGCGCCAATGCGTGGGCAAGGTGCTTTGCGCCCTGCCTTTTGAACAGGATTATTTCCATGAACGGGGCTGCCGCCCCTTGTATGCGGGGCATCCGTTGCTTGACATGCTGCCGCTGGGCGGGTTGGACCGGATGATCCCCGACCCCAGCCGGATCGGCATTATGCCGGGAAGTCGCCGAAAGGAAGTGGCTTTCCTGCTGCCAACGTTTGCTGAGGCCGCAGCCCGTATCCATGCGCGTTTGCCCTGGATGAATTTCACCATAGCCCGGGCACCCGGAATTGATCGGGATTTTCTGCGACGGTGCTGGACCGTGGATGTACCGGTGCGCATCGTGGAACCGGAAGAACGTTTCCAGATGATTCGCAAGTCCAGCATGGTGCTTGCCGCGTCCGGAACCGCCACCCTGGAAACCGGACTGATCGGTACGCCCACCATTGTGGCGTACAAAATAGATCGACCCGCAGCGTATTTGATTCGAAAACTGGCATTTTCAAAATTCGTCAGCCTGACCAACATCCTTTTGCAGCGTGAGCTGTTTCCGGAATATCTCCAGGAACGGGCCAACCCTGCCAATATTTCCAGCCAGGCGCTGAACTGGCTGAACAACCCGGGGATACTGCTGGATGTGCGCTACACTCTGCGTAAGCTTCGGCATGTGGTCGGCCCCGCTGGAGGGATGCGGGTCGCGGCGGAAACCGTCCTGGCGGAACCAAATGGAGGTTTGCTATGAACATCGGATTTATCGGAACCGGGAACATGGGGGCGGCCATCATCGAAGCGCTGTCCGGGATGGAAGGCATTACGCTGTACGGCGTGAACCGCACCCGTTCCAAGCTGGAGGAGTTGGCGGCGCGAACCGGGCTGATCCCTTGTGGTGATGTGCGGGAATTGACCGAAAAATCGGATTTTGTGGTGCTTGCGGTCAAGCCGCAGCAGGTCGGCGAAGTCTGGCCTGCCATGGTTCCGGCGCTTAGCAGCGACAAGTGCATGATTTCCATCGCTGCCGGTCTGACATTGGAAAGCCTGCAGCAGAGCATCGGACACGCCTGCCCGGTTATTCGAGTCATGCCCATAACGCCCGTGCTGGTCAAGGAAGGCGTGACCGCGGTTTGCCTGGACGACAAGACCCTCACCCAAGAGCAAAAGGACGCGGTGCAGCGTATCTTCAGCCCGTCCGGCGACGTGCACATCGTGGCCGAAAACCTGTTTGACGTGTTCACCGCGCTTATTGGATCAGGACCGGCGCTGTTGTTCCATTTGATGGAAACCCTGATCGAATCCGGCGTGGAATTGGGAATCGAGCGGGCCGCGGCCTCGCGTATGGTCAAGAAATTGTTCCGGGGAGCCGGGATCATGGCGGAACAGTCCGAGCAGCACATCAGCCTGCTCAAGGAGATGTCCATTGCTCCGGCCGGGACGACCAACGCGGCTCTGGCCCACTTTGAGCGGACCGCCATCCGCGGCAATATCATGGACGCGATCCGCAAGGCCTACGAGCGCAGCATAGAACTTGGTTGACAGGCAACGCCGGATGCATGAATGAATTACAGGCGGGAGGGTGCGCTGTGGACGGGAAGCCGTCTGACCGGCCGCCACCCGCCGGTTTTTTGTGTATCGCGCAACAGAGTAGGTGAGACCATGTGGAAGGATAAACGGTTTCGACAGGCCAACCGCGAGGCGCTGCTCGCCTTGGCCGCATACGGCATCTATTTTCTCTGGTGGTATGGCTTCGGGTATGGCCTGGGCGACGCCGACCCGGACAACTATACGTATGTTTTCGGTTTCCCCGCATGGTTCTTCTATAGCTGCCTTTTGGGGTATCCGCTGATCACGCTGCTGCTCTGGGTTCTGGTGCGGCTGTTTTTTAAGGACATGCCCTTGGATGCCGACCCTGTGGAGGAATCCGCTTCCGGTGTTGACGGGGGATCCGGGACCGTAAACCCTGGACCCTGCAGTGTGCAATCCAGGGCTGCTGCGCCTTCACCTGCCCAACAGCATGGGAAGGCGGAAAAATGAGCGGATCCATGGAGATCATTCTTCCGGTCATCGTCTATTTACTGTTGTCCTTTGGTATTGCCCTCTGGGGCCGGAGACGGGCTTCCGACGGTTCTTCCCAAGGATTTCTCGAAGAATATTTTCTTGGCGGCCGATCCATGGGCGGATTTGTGCTCGCCATGACCATCATTGCCAGCTACACGAGCGCCAGCAGTTTTGTGGGCGGCCCGGGCGTGGCGTACCGTTTCGGTCTGAGCTGGGTGTTGCTCGCCATGATTCAGGTTCCCACGGCCTTTCTCACGCTGGGCGTGCTGGGGAAACGGTTCGCTATTGTGGCTCGCAAAACCCGATCCGTGACCATCACGGATTATCTGCGCGCCCGATTCCAGAGCGACACCGTGGTCATCCTGTGTTCTGTGGCGCTGGTCGTGTTCTTCATGGCCGCCATGCTGGCCCAGTTCATCGGCGGGGCGCGCCTATTCCAGGCCGTGACCGGGTATCCCTACGCCGTGGGCCTGGTGCTTTTCGGGGTGAGCGTGGTGCTGTATACGGCGGTGGGCGGCTTTCGGGCCGTGGTGCTCACGGATGCCATCCAGGGTGTGATCATGGTGGTGGCCGTTGTGGTGGTCCTTTTGGCGGTTATTGAGGCAGGCGGCGGTGTGAGCCAATGCATTGGCGCGCTCAAGGACATGGATCCCGGGCTGATTACGCCCACAGGACCGGACAATGCGGTTTCCAAACCGTTTACCCTTTCATTTTGGGTGCTCGTGGGCATCGGGGTGCTTGGCCTGCCCCAGACAACGCAGCGGTGCATGGGCTACCGGGATTCACGGGCCATGCATGACGCCATGCTCGTGGGAACCCTGCTTATCGGTTTTATGATCCTTTGCGCGCATTTGGCCGGAGCCATGGGGCGAGCCGTGTTCCCGGAGCTTCCGGCCGGGGATCTGGCCATGCCCACATTGATCGTGGAACTGCTGTCGCCGTTTTGGGCCGGGGTATTCATTGCCGGGCCGCTGGCCGCCATCATGTCCACGGTGGACTCCATGCTGCTGTTGGTTTCCGCGGCCATTATCAAGGATTTGTATATCCAATACCGGCTTAAGGGCGATGCTTCCAAACTGCCGGTCATCACGTTGCGGCGGGCGAGTTTCCTGGTGACGCTGGTCGTCGGCCTGCTGGTTTTTCTGGCGGCCATGGAGCCGCCGGATCTGCTGGTCTGGATCAATCTGTTCGCTTTTGGCGGTCTGGAGGCGGCGTTCCTGTGTCCCATTGTGCTGGGATTGTATTGGGAACGGGGGACATCCTTTGGCGCGGTATGCTCCGTGATCTGTGGTGTGGGCATTTTCGTGGCCCTGGTGCTGCTTAAGCCGGATATGGGCGGCATTCATGCCATTGTTCCCACGGCCTTGGTTTCCGCGGCAACATTCGTGCTTGGGTCGTATCTGGGACCACGCGGTCCCATGGAACCAAGGGCAGCACGGGCTTCGGCAAAAAACTGAGCGGCGCAACCCGCAGGGCCAGACCGACCACGGAGGGAAATCCCTCGCGCTGATCCCTTCCTTGGCGGATCACTCCCTGTTGATGCCATAGCCGAATATCTCTTCTCCTCACTCTTGGGTTCCCATGATCGCCATGTGAAGGGCGGTTGGAGCCGGACGGATATCTCGTTGATGCGGGATATCCGTCTCTTTTTTGCGTGACAGTGAAGACGATTTTCATTATCAGTGACGGGCGGACGCACACGAGCGGGGACTCTTTTTGAAGCCAACAGTGCGTCCGGCCACTTTTTTTTGAGATTTGCTGTCAATCTCAGAGGTTGCCCAACACGTCACGAAAACTGCATAGCTGGATCACCGTGAAAAAACACATTCGCATCAAGCATTCCATTCCCGGCAGAGTTCGATTCTCCATCCGCAGTCTGCACAAAAACCAAAGCCTCGCGCATGTCCTGGACGCCGAACTGGGGCGCCAGGCCACCGTGGAAAGCGTGCGCGCCAACGTCTTGTGCGGCAGTTTGGTGGTGCGTTTTGCCCCGGACAAGATGAAACCGGCAGAGCTGCTGGCCTTGCTGGAAGCCATTCTTGGGGTGGGGGGGCATTGCCCATCCTGTGGGGTCAAAACACCGGCGTGCGCTTCGGAATTATGCGAGTGCCGGGCGTGTTCCAGTACCAGGGCCGGATGCAATCCCGTGAAAACGGCCCTGCGCCGTTTTGTGGCCGTGAGTTCGGTCATGGGCGTGGTTTTTGTGCGCACCACGATTTTGGGACTAACGGTGGCCGAGACCGCGCTCAGTCCGCTGGGGTTGGTGGCCATAGGGCTTTCTGTCCCCCTGTTCCGTAAGGCATACGAGCAGTTGCGGTGCAAACGCTTTACCCTTGAGGCGTTCCTCGGTGCCAGTTGTGTGGCAGCAGTGGCCGCCGGTGAAGCGCTCACCGCGTTTGAAGTGCTCTGGATTAATTCCGGAGCCGAACTGGTCAAAGCCTGGATTACGGAACGCTCCCGCAAGTCCATTGGGGAAATACTGCGCGATACCTCGCACCATACGTTCATTCTCGTGGACGGCGTGGAAGTGGAGCGCGAGGTAAGCGATTTGCGAGAGGGCGACGTGGTGGTCCTGCATACCAGTGAAAAGGTCTGCGTGGACGGAGAAATTGTGGATGGAGAGGCGCTTATGGACGAAGCGCCCATTACCGGCCGATCCGACCACGTGGCCAAGGGGGTGGGCGATGCGGTACTGGCCGGAACATTTGTCCGGCAGGGCGTGATTTATGTGAAGGCCCGGGAGGTGGGCGACCGCACATATTTGGCCCGGGTTCTCAAAATGGTGGAAGACTCACTGGAAAACCGTGCTCCCATTGAGGGCGTGGCGGACAGGTTGGCCACGAACCTGATTCGCGTGGGGTTCGTTACCACGGCGGGCACCTGGCTGCTCACGGGCAGCTTGTACCGTGCATTCACGGTGCTGTTGGTCATGGCCTGCCCTTGCGCCACGGTGCTGGCGGCCTCCACTGCGGTTTCCGCAGCCATCAGCGCGGCGGCCCGGCGCAATATTCTCATCAAGGGAGGACGCTATCTGGAAGAGGTGGGCAAGACCGACACTGTTTGCTTCGATAAGACCGGTACGCTGACCACCAATGAACCGATTTTGGCCCGCATCGTGACCCTGAAGGGCATCAGCGAAGCGCAGCTCCTGCAAATGGCGGTTTCCGTGGAAATGCATAACCACCATCCCCTTGCCCAGGCCATCAAGAACGCCGCGGATGAGCGAAAGCTGAAGGCCAAGGCGCATACGGTCTGTGAATATTTCCTGGGTATGGGCATGCGTGCCGAAGTGGACGGACGCGAGATCCTCGTGGGCAATCGGAAACTTATGGAACGGCATGGGGCGGAGATGAACGGCTCCGTGACCCAGGCCGCTCCGTTGCGGCGTCAAGGCCGGACCGTGCTGTTCGTGGCCGAGGAGAAAACCGTGCGCGGATTGCTCGCTTTTGACAATCAGACCCGGCCGCAAAGTCGGGAGGTGGTTCGCAGGCTTCGGCGCGGCGGCGCGGACGATGTGGTGCTCATCACTGGCGACGAACCCAATACTGCCAATAATCTGGCGAAGAATTTGGGAATCGCCAACGTCCATGCCTCGGTTATGCCGGAAAACAAGGCCGACATCGTCAAGGCGTTGCAGAAAGAGGGAGCAGCCGTGCTCATGGTTGGTGACGGCGTGAACGACGCTTTGGCGCTGGCCCAGGCTGACGTGGGCGTGGCCATGGGCGCGGGCGGCAGTGAGGTGGCCATCGAGGCCGCGGACATCGCACTCGTGAACGATGACCTCGCAGGCCTGGTGTACGTGCAGTCGTTGAGCCAGCAGACGCTTCGTGTGGTGCACCAGAATTTTTGGATCGCCACGGGATCCAACCTCGCGGGGGTGGTGTTCGGGGCCATGGGGATGTTGACGCCGATCATGGCCGGGATGATTCATATCGGCCACTCGTTGGGGGTGCTGGCGAACTCGGCCCGTCTGTTGCGGTATGCGCCTCCGGCCCTGGAATCGGCTACAAAAACAGAGGAACGGTAGAAATATGGATTTCGGATTGCTGATGGAACTTCGGGACCATCTAACCATCAAACATCATGTCCCTGGACGCATTCGGCTTCAGTTTTCCGTGGCTCTGCTTGCCGATCCCCGCGCCCGGCGGCTCAAAGGTGAGGCAGGGGAAACGCCCCCACCGTTCATCAAAAAAACAAGTTTCAATTTATTTCAGCGAATGGCCGTCATCGAATACGATCCAGAGGTCGTTGTGCCGGAAAAACTGCACGAAGCTCTGACCACAAGGGACGCGCAGCGTTTTGCGGAATTGGCCTCGGAATTCGAGACGATTATTACCGAAGAAGCATAGCAAGGAGTACAAGGCGTGGACGAGAAAATGCAAGCCCAGCCGGGCATGGAAGGCGCGTATGGAGATCCGTCCGGAGCTGGTTCCGCCGGTGCGGGACAGCAGCAGGGACAGAACATGGCGCAGCCGCAGGCCGGAGCGTTGTACCAATACGTGCCGGGCGCGGGATTTGTGCAGGTGCAGGCCGCACCCCAGGCGGGGCAGGCCATGGGAGCGCCCCAGGGCATGACGGAAACCATGGGAGCGGCCCAGGGAGCCATGAGCACCGCTGCCCCCGGAGCCGACGCTGCCATGTCGGGCATGTACGGCCAGGGAATGCCGGAAGGGACGCAGCCTAAATTCGACCAGAACAAAATCGGCCAGATGTACGGTGTGGTGAACGATTTCATGAACGGCGAAGCCGATCCCGCAAAGATTGCCCCCCTGTTGCAAAACACAGGAGAAGATTTTTGGAAGGGAGCTGTTGTGGGAGCCGTTGGCGCGTTCATCCTGGGCAATGAGTCCGTGCGCAATGCCATTGCCGGTGTGTTCGGCTCGGTGCTCGGCGGCAAGGAAAAGGATCCTGAAGGCCCGCAGGTGACCGTGGGCGAAGAGGCCGAAGCCTAAAGCAAGGAACGGATGGTATGACGAAAAAGACGAGCAGTAACGGAACGCCTGGAGCCTCGACCTTGGGCGCGGTGGTGTTCGGCGCCCTGGTGGGCGGAACAGCGGCCGCGGCCAAAGGGCTTCGTGCCGTAAAGAACGGAGAGTCTTCCCGCGAGGAGGCCTTGCGGAACATTGCCAGGGAAACCGGCACCACGGCTCTTGCCGCGGGGACCGCCGTGGCGATTATGGGTCGGACCGGCCTTGGTCCGGTGCTGACCACAGCAGGCATGGCCGTGGTCGCAACCGGAACCAAGTACGCCATGGATTCCCTGTTGCTTTCCGCGTCGGTTTCGGCCGCGCCGGAGCATGCACCACTGACGTATCCCGATGAGTCCGCGGATTCGGAACCCGCCAAACCCAAGGCCGTGAAGTCGAAAACCGCTAAACCGAAAAAGACAGCACCCAAATCTGCCAAAACAGAGTCCGCCGAAACCAAGGCCGCCGCCGACGGCGCGTCCGAATCCTAAGGAGTACGCCATGAGTGAATATGTGAACCAGCCCCAGCCCGGAGCTTCGTCCGACGAGGGCGCCTATTCCCGGCAGCCCCAGCAACCGACCTACTATTTCAAGGATAACAACCAGTACGGTACAGCCTATGCCGTAACCAGCCCCCAGGCTCCGGCTCAGGCCGGAACCGGCATTCCGGCTGCCGCGGACACGGGAATCACCTCCTGGGTCAACTTCAGCAGCGGCGATTACCTCAAGGGCGTGGCCGTGGGCGCGGGCGTGGTGCTTGTGGCCACCAATCCGACCGTGCAAAAGGCCGTGGTCTCCGGTGCCGTCAAGCTGTGGGCCGCTTTGCAGGGTGGTGTGGAAGAGCTGAAGGAGCAGGTCCAGGACGCCAAGGCCGAACTGAGCCAAGAGGATTAGGCCATGTCTGATTCCAAGACATCCTCACCGTCCTCCCTCCTGCCCGAGGTCTCGTCCAAAACCAAAAAAAGCATGGCCAAGGCGGGAATGGCGGTTTCACTCGGTACCCTGGTGGCCACCGGATTGATGGAAACCAGCAAGACGCCGACCCTGAAGCGGGTTCATCTCTGGTCCGGATTCGCCCTGGTGGGCTTCTCCTATTGGCATTACTCCCTGTACAAAAAGTCCTAGCCCGCATCGGAGAACGACATGGCCGCGAAAGCGGAAAACCGGAAACACGGCTTCACCATCGCGCATGAGGTGGAGAAGCGAATCAGATTGCGCAGTCGCCGCCTATTCGATCCATCCCTGGATTTGCGATATCTGGAGGCATTGGCTGAATCGTTGCCCGGGGTACAGCGCGCCCGGACCAACAAATGGGGATCCAGCATCGTCATTGAATATGATGGAAATCCCGCTAACCGGGCGCGGATTTTGAATCTGCTCGAAAACATCCCAAAGGACGCCTACATGCCCGGCGGAACCGGGCAGGGAGCCATCTCCCTGCCCACGGTGGGAACGCAGGGTGCGGTGGCCGGGCTTACCCCGTTCATGCCGGCGGAAGCCGCAGCCCCCACCAGCTGGCTTTTAGGCATGCCCACCATGCTCGAAGGCCTGCACACCCTGTTGTACGACGGGGTCAAGGTGGAGGTTCTCGACGCTTCGGCCGTGGCGTTTTCCCTGTTGCGGCGCGATTACTTCACGGCCAATGCCATCGTTGCCATGCTGGGACTCGGCTCCTACATGGAAAATTGGACCGAGAAAAAATCCGACGAATTGCTCAAGAGTCTGCTGCGTCCCCAGGTGGAAAAAGTCTCTGTGGAACGCGATGCCCGGGAGGTTCGTGTAGACTTCACCGATCTGGCGGTAGGCGATTTGGTCATTTGCGGCAGCGGTGAGCTGGTGCCGGTGGACGGTGTGGTGGTGGACGGAGACGCGGCCTTGAATCAAAGTTCCATTACCGGCGAATCCCTGCCGGTGCATGTGAGCGAAGGCGATTCCGTTCTTTCCGGGGCCGTGGTGGAAGACGGGCGCATCAAGATCGCGGCGCAAAACGTGGGCCGCGAAACCAGCATGGCCCGGATCGGAAGGTTTTTGGAAAACTCTCTACGGACCCGTTCCACGTCGCAAAAAAAGAGTGATGAGCTGGCCGACAAGCTGGTCCCGGTGACTTTTGCCCTGGGGTTGGGCCTCTTTGCCCTGACCCGGGACGTGACCCGGGCCGCCTCGGTACTCACCGTGGACTATTCCTGCGCCATCAAGCTGGCCTCCCCCGTGGCCGTAAAAACCGCCATGCATGCGGCCGGGCATTGCGGTGTGCTGCTCAAAGGCGCGCAGGCGCTGGATAACCTGGCACGCATCGACACCATCGTTTTCGACAAGACCGGCACCCTGACCCGTGGCAACCTCAAGGTCACGGACGTGCTCCCCTTGGGCGGCGGGTCGGACGCGGAATTGCTCGCTCTGGCCGCCGGGGCCGAGGAGCATTATTCCCATCCCGTGGCCCGGGCTGTGGTGGCCGAGGCCGAGGCCCGGGCATTGCCTCTGCCGCCTATGAGTCAGGTGGACTTCATCGTGGCCCATGGTGTTTCCGCCTATGTGGAGGGGGAACAGGTTCTGGTGGGCAGCCGCCATTTCCTGGAAGATGACGAAGGGGTGGATTGTTCCGGTGTGGAAGCCTTGGGGCGGGAACTGCGCAGTGGAGGCAAGTCCCTGCTGTACGTGGCCCGATCCGGTAAGCTCGCGGGGGTCATCGCCCTGCGGGACGAATTGCGACCCGAAGCTGGGCAGGCCTTGTCCATGCTCAAGGAGCGCGGTATTCGGAAGATCGTCATGCTGACGGGCGACCATAAGGACACCGCGCAATCCATTGCCGCGGACCTCGGATGCGTGGACGAAATCCATTGGGAATTGAAGCCCGAGGACAAGGCCGATTTGTTGCGGGAATTGCAGGATGCTGGTCACTTTCTGGCCTTTGCCGGGGATGGGGTGAATGATGCGCCCGCCCTGGTTTCGGCGGATGTGGGCATCTGCATGCCCGGTGGCGCGGACCTGGCACGGGAGGCGGCCCAGGTGGTGTTGTTGGAGGATGACTTACGGCTGTTGGCCATGGCCCGGGACTTGGCCGCGAACACGCAGCATGTTTTGACGCGGTCGTTTCAAGCCGCGGTGGGCATCAACTCCGCCATCTTATTGGCCGCATCCACCGGCAAACTGTCACCCGTTGTCTCCGCGTTTCTGCACAACGCCAGCACTCTTGGCATTCTGGGGTACGCAGGCATGGCCGGTCGGGGAGCGAAGGCCACGAAGACACGAAGCAATGCCGCGAACCGTTCTCAGGAGAAATGATTCATGTATTCCAGTCTGACACACGCGCCCACGGGCGTTTCCCTGACCATTTCGAACATCGCGGACCAGGATTTGGAATCCCGTATGGGGCGTATGGGGCTTTTCGTGGGCGGCCGGATTACCCGGCTCGACGAAGACGTGGCCATGCAGACGGTTCGCGTCAAGGGACCGAAGGGGGAAGTCGTTCTCGGCGGCGGCATGGGCGGCAAGGTGGTGGCGCATCTGGATGATGGGCGCATGATTCCGTTGACGGAAATGCAGCCGGGTGAAACCGGACACGTGGAGTGTGTTGCCGCCGGAGGACCGCTCCGCGAAGGTATGGCCGCTCTGGGCTTACAGGATGACGACCCCATTGAGCTGATTCGTATTTTACCGCCTATGGAATTCATCACCGTGGTTGCGGGGCGGGGGCGCATTCGTCTGGCCGAGGGCATGGCCGCCAAAATCTTGGGCCGCATGGGGAACATGCATTGCCAGTTCGCCAACGCCCAGGCCGGAACCGACTTCGTGGTGGAGCGCATTATCGGCGGAAAGCGTGCGCAGCGGGCCATTGTTTCGCTGGACATCCACCCCGGCGTGACCATGCGTTTGGAGGCTGTGAAAAAGGCGTCGAGTTATCTGATGACCAACCGCAATCGTTGCGTGGTCAGCAGTAATGAAGGCCTGCGTCTGTTTCTGCGCTACGACCAGTCGGACTTGGTGGTGGTTTCCTATGACGAGGAGTCGGGGGACGCGGCATGAGCCGTCTTCCGTCTGCCGCTCGTGCTCGGGTCGTGCATGAAACGCCTCGACGTTTGCGGTTTCGTTGGAATGGGTTGCTTGCGCCGGATCTGAACCCTGAATATCTGCGGGCGTGGTTCGGGAATTTTCCCGGGGTTCGGGAGGTGCGCGTCAATGCTCCCGGTCGGACCCTTGTGGTGGAGTACGACGGGCTTCGCGCGCATAGGCAGGCCATCTGCAATGGATTTTCCCATGTGCCGGATCAAGCTTTCGACCAGACCGCTTCCACCGTTCCCAACGCGCGGGGCATTGATGCCCTCTTTCACACCGGTCTTGCCGGAATGGTGCCGTTTTTCCCCCCGGCGCTGCAGGCGACCGTTGCCGGGATCATGGGCATTTCGCCCATGTTGCGGGGGATTGATACGTTGCTGAACCAGGGACTCAAGGCCCGTGTGCTGGATATGACCACCGTGGGGGCGAGCCTGCTCCGGTCGGACTATGTGACCGCATCCTCCATTGCGGCCATGGTGGTGGTCGGGGATTATCTGCGTGGTATGAGCGATGACCGGTCCAACACGCTGCTCAAGAGTTTGATCGCCGCACCAGTGGAAAACGTGCGTGTGGAACGTGGCGGCGAGGAACAGGACGTCGGCTTTGACGATGTGCGCGTGGGTGATGTGGTTCTTTGTTCAGGAGGGGAATTGGTCCCGGTGGACGGGCAGGTTGTCCGTGGCGAGGCCATGGTGGATCTGAGTGGGATAACCGGTGAATCGGCTCCCGGATTGTTGCGGGCCGGGGATGAGGCGCTTTCCGGCAGCGTGGTGGTGGAGGGGAGTCTCGGTATTGTGGCCCGTACTACCGGACGGGACACGAGCATGGTCCGTATTGCCGAGTTCATGACTCGGGCCGTTACGGAACGTTCCGATGCGGAGAACAAAAGTACTCGACTGGCGGACGCGCTCGCCCCCTTGACCCTTGGACTCGGGGCAGCCATCTATGCGGCTACCGGAGATATGGAGCGCGCCCTGTCCGTACTCACGGTGGATTTTGCCTGTGCCGTTAAATTTCCTGCTCCGGTTGTGATCAAGACATCCATGTATTCCGCGGCGCGGCAGGGGGTGATCTTTAAGAGCGGCAACGCTCTGGAAGCATTGGCCGAAGTGGACGCCATCGTTTTTGATAAGACCGGCACCGTCACCCGGGGAGAACTCTCTGTCACGGATATTCTGCTGGCGGAAAGCGAATCCGAGGATGCGTTGTTACGCCTTGCCGCTGCCGTTGAGGATCGCTTCGGCCATCCAATTGGGCGGGGAATCGTCCGAGAGGCGGCGCGGCGCGGCCTGACCCCGCCGAAGGCCACGGACCTGGATTTGAACGTGGCGCATGGTGTCGGCGGCATGGTGGACGGAGAGCAGGTGCGCGTGGGCAGCCGTCATTTTATTCAGGATGATTGCGGGGTTGATTGTTCCGTTCTTGCTGAGGCCACTGCCGCTCTCCGGTCCCAGGGCAAGAGCCTGGTCTATGTTTCCCGCGGCACAACATTGCAGGGAGTGGCCGCACTCAAGGACTCTGTTCGTGAAGAGGCCGGGGCGGTCATGACCGCGCTCCGGGCGTGCGGCGTTCGCAAAATGGTCATGCTCACGGGGGATCATGCCGCCACGACGCGAAGGCTGCGCGAACGACTGCCTGCATTGGATGAAGTCCGGGCGGAACTGACCCCTGACCAAAAGGCCGCTGCTGTTCGTTCGCTCCAAGACCAGGGGTGGCGTGTGGCCGTGGTCGGGGATGGCGTGAACGACGCTCCGGCGTTCACTGCGGCAGACGTGGGCGTTTGTATGTCCAGAAGTACGGGCCTTGCACGGGAATCCGCCCACATCGTGCTGGATCGTGACTCCCTGAACGGTTTGGTCACGGCCCGGTTGTATGCGCAGCGTGTGGAGCGCATACTGCAGTATTGTTTCAATGCCGGAGTGGGCGTCAACCTGGGGTTGCTGGGAGCCGCTGGTGCCGGATTGCTGCGGCCTGTGGTGGCGGCCGGTGTTCATAATGCCAACACCTTCGCCATCCTTGGTCTGGCGGCCTGGGCTTCGTCCCGGGAAATCACATCCTGAAATTCCAGAGCGCCTGATGCCCGCTCCCGCAGGGCGTGGTCTGGTGGATGGAAAAAAGGGAGGCGCTCACCCAATTGGGTGAGCATCCTCCCGTAATGGCGTTTCGCGAGAGCCTGGCTACTTGGCAGGTGCGGCTTTGGCTTCCACCTGCTTTTCAGCCTTGGCGTCCTTGGCCATTTCCTTGACCTCGTTGGTGGCTTTCTGGAAAGTCCCTACAGCCCAATCCTTAGTCTTCATTCCGGCTTTGATTGCGGATTTCGTGGCTTTGCGGACGCATTTGGAGCGCGTGGCGGCATAGCCGATCACTCCACCGACAACGGTCCCGGCCGCGAAAACAGCGACTTTTCCATAACTCATACGATCCTCCTTGCCTCGATCCAGCCTCGGCAGGCTTTGAGAGGGTGTGTCATAACGTGTTCAAAAGGTGCCGATTGACGCGTGTGGTCCAATGGTTTGTTGTTACATGACGTGGAACCGTCAGGCCTGGATGCTTTTGGGCGCGGCACGGAATCCGAATTTCTTGTTCCAGAGATATTTTGTTCCGGTAGCCACGCCGACAATGCCGACCAACCCCACCAGGCCGGTGAGACCCAAGGCTCCCGTGACGGCGATGCCCGCAGCCGTGGACAGGCCGGTGCCTGCCGCTTCCTTGCTGACATCCGCCAGGGCTTGCCCGCGGGTCATTTCGCCATTGCTTACGCGGTGTATGTCCTTGGCCGCGGCAAGAGTGCCGCCTACGACCGCGCCAGCGGTCCCGGATGCGGCCACTGCCGCCGGAAGAAGCGCTCGATGTGCGATGGGCATTTTGCTCCTCCTTTCCTCGCGTTGTAGGTTAGTTCAAAAATGTAGTGAGATCAAAATGAACCGTCGCTGCCAATTCCTGGGCCGTGGATTTGAATTCCACCGCGTTTTCGCAGGTAAACAGGCGGTGCAACAGCTCCGGCATGATTACGTCCCGGTCATATTGCAAGACCATGGAACGCGTCAGCGCATGAAATGTTGTTTTACCGATGCCCGGCATGTCGCACCCTTTGGGCGGAGCAAAACCGTTTTCCTTTACGTAACGGATGACCCTGGGGTTGGCGATCACGCCCAGGCCGAAACGGAGCGTCAACTTGCCGGGGACGTGATCTGTTACGCGAATGTGTTCCCGCAGGCCGAGCATGAGGTCGAGATCCATCAGGCGGTCCCCCAGCGGCTTTGTTGTTGCAGCAAGTGGAGAACATCCATGGCGGAAAGCATGGATTGGTTGAAGCGGACAACAATGGTGGCGCATTTGGTGTTGGCGCGAATCCATTGAATCCCTTCGATATCTTTTGCGTATTGTTCCAGGGCGTGTGCCGCGGCAGCATTGTTGCGGACAAAGGGCGCTCTGATGCGGACGCGTTCGGGCAGGCTGTGCTGGATTTGCAGGGACATGGGCGATCCTCCGGTCAACGGGTTATTCCGAAACATCCTTTGCAGTGATCCAAGATGTATACCCGGCTGTTGTTGACGTAAAACCGCGAGTTTGAGTACCATTTTCAAAAATATTGCACTGCCCCTCCAGCGTGTGGACAGTGCTCCCCCGGCAGGGGCGGGCTGGCGTGAGACCTGCCGGAAAATCGTTTCCCGCGTGTCTGTTGTTCGGTAACGCCCGCCCCAATCCGGGGAGATTCCGCAGCGGTATTTAGCCCAGCGCCTCGTAATCCTGGTCGGAAACCGGCTCAAGCCATACATTTTTTGCGCCTTCTCCAGGCACCTCAATGGCCAGATGCGAGAACCAACAGTCTTTTGCCGCACCATGCCAGTGCTTCACCCCGGCAGGGATGTGAACAACGTCGCCGGGTTGAAGCGCACGGGCCGGCTTATCCCACTCCTGATACCAACCGCGACCGGACGTACACAGCAGGATCTGCCCTCCGCCCTTGTCCGCCTGGTGAATGTGCCAGTTGTTGCGGCATGTTGGCTCAAAGGTGACGTTGGCTACCACGACACCTTCGGTGTTGAGGATCTTCAGGTAGCTTTGGCCCACGAAGTATTGCGCATATGCCGTGTTTTCGTCCCCACGCTCAAAGACGTCGGTCGTACAGTTCTCGGACATGATGATCTCCTTTTGTAATTCTTGCAGAATACCGTGCCGGTCGGCGGGCGCCGTTAGGCGTTTGCGCCCGCGACGTAAGCCTGTTGAACGGTTTTTGATCCCCTGACGCCGCCTTCGTCCCATACACCGGTGACAGCTATGACGCCTTTTTCACGGATGTCGCTCAGACACCCCGTGAAGACGCGGAAGCTTTCCACGGTGCTGTTCACTGGAAGTCTGCCACCGGCTGCTGAAATGATGAAATATACGTCTTTGTTGCGGATCATGCTGTAGATGGGACAGATTCTGTCGATGAAGGTCTTCATCTGTCCGTTGTAGGTTCGAAAATAAACGGGACTGGCCAGAACCAGGACATCGGCAGCGAGTATTTTGGCATGCAGTTCGGCCATGTCGTCCTTTTGTACGCAGGATCCTCCTCCACGGATGCAGGAACAGCATCCCGTACAATAGTTGATGTGCTTTTCAGCCAAGCGAATTTTTTCAGTCGCGTGGCCCGCCTTTTCCGCTCCCTGCATGAAGGCATCGCAGAGGATGTCGGAGTTGCCCTGTTGTCGGGGGCTGGATGAAATGAGAAGGATGTTTTTGCTCATGCGTTGTTGCCGTTGCTGTTTTTTGCGTGCCGCTCGAAAACGGATATGGGTACCGGTTCCGAGCGGGCACGTCGTGTTGCGAAAGAATTTCTGGCCGCATCAGTCGCGTTCGGCCAGAACCCCGGCCAAGACGTCATCGGCGGCTTGGGCTTCCTGTGTACCAACGCGATCTCTGAGCACCTTGATAACGTCGTGCAGCTGCCCCTCGGACAGACCGGTGTTCATGGCCGCGTGTATGTGGAACGAAAGCGGGCCTTCGGCACGGCCAAGGCTTGCCAGGCAGGCGATGGTCGCCAGTTCTCGTTCCTGGTGCGTCAAGATGTCGCGGGCGAAGATGTCCGCAAACAAATGCTCCTTAAGGAATGTGTCGATGATTGGCGAAAATTCCTGATAAGGCGCTTTGGTCGAGGGGATTTCTTTCAGCCCGGCCAAGTCGGCACGGACCCGTTCTCCATAGGCGTCCCGATCCAGGTCAACGGGAATTGGGGAGGCATCCCGACCGATCTCGTCATGAATGCCCTGCGCCTTGCGTTCGTCCAATACGCCCATGAAGGCCCATATCCCTCCGAGACTGCGGGGAAAGCCCGCATATGCATACATCTGGACGAGAACTTCCTTGATTTCGTTGACGGTCAGCCCCGCGTCCAGCCCTTGGTGCAGGGCGGACTTGAGGCGTGCAATGTCGCCGATTGTGGTAAAGGCGGAAATGGTGACGATGGACTGCTGACGGGCGTCGAGGAGGGGTTCGTTTCCCATTGCTCGTGACTCCATTATGGTTGTGAGGCCGATGACAAGCACCACAGCGGTCAAAAGGGAAAAGTGTTTGTGCATACGTTTTATCTCCTCTTTTATCGTGTTGTGGGCTGTGCGTCGATGGCCGCCGGGTTTTCCAGTTTGATTACGACGGTAATGTCTGCGGGAAGGGAGTCCATGACGGACAGCGGCGAACGCAGAATCCCAAGGTTGACGATCCCATCGAATTCTCCAGACAGTTCTTCATCTTTGAAAAGGATGGTGAAGTAGTTGCCGTGGATTGCAAAGGCTATGTCGCCGTTCAGCCATCCGCTGCGCACATCCTGCTGGTCATAGGGCAACGGACCATCCATCACGCCGCAGTAATCATGCTCGTATCGATGCATTCGAACCGAGTAGGGCAGTTTTTCTATGAGCGCTCGTGAGGAGGCATTGTCATTGAGCAGCGCCGGAATTTCGGTTTTGCCGACTACCAGATTGATCCTGGTTCCATTTTTGAGAGTACGGGATGCATGCTGCATAGTTAGATACTCCTGATGCCGCGGGGCGGGCTGAAACGAAATCACGGACGAAGCTTCCGAAATGTGGTGTGTCGTGTCGCGGCGACACGCAATACGCCGATTGATTTGGAAAGGATGGGTTCCCAAGCGTACAGTAGCGGGTGTCGCGATTTAAAGGGCGAATCCTCCGTGTCGGGAGGATCCGCCTTGTCGTCGTTCATGCGGTTTTACGGCATCTGCTCGGCTCGTGCGGATTATTGCAGTGCCTTGGCAAAGAAGCTGTTCAGCTTGTCAAAGGGGATCATGTCCGTGCGGTCGTAGAGGTCGATGTGTCTGGCTCCGGGGACGACATACAGCTCTTTTGGTTCGGCGGCCAGCTCGTAAGCGTCTTCCGTGAAGTACCGGGAGTGGGCCTTTTCACCCATGATGAACAGGATCGGTCGGGGAGAGATTGTGTCCACATAGTTCATCAACGGGAAGTTCATGAACGCCATGTTGCTTGTGGCGGTGAAGGGACCGTGCGACCTTGGATGGTGGCCGCGCTCCATGGCATAGTATTCCCAGAATTCACTGCTGATGGGATCCAGTCCTTCAGGAATGGATGTGGTCGGCTCGTCCGGGAATCCTTCGGGCAACATCGGACTGCCGTTTTCAAAGTCCTCCCAACGCTGTTTCCCAAGTTCGTCGAGCATTTTGTTTCGTTCCTCGGCGGACATGGAGTCTTCCCAGCCGTTTCGGATCACGCGGCTCATGTCATACATGCTTGCGGTGGCAACGGCCTTGATGCGGTGGTCGACCTGGGCCGCTTTGAGAGCGAAGCCGCCGCTGCCGCAGATACCGATGGCACCGATTTTGTCCCTGTCCACGAAGGGGCGCGTACCAAGGAAATCGACACCCGCACTGAAATCTTCGACAAAGATTTCGGGCGAGGACACATGCCGGGGTTGCCCGCCGCTTTCACCATTGAAGGATTCGTCGAACGCGATGGTCACATAGCCGCGTTCCGCCATTGTTTGCGCATATATTCCCGCGCCCTGTTCCTTGACGCCGCCATACGGCGTGCCAATGACGAGCGCCGGATAGTGTTGGGATTCATCCATGTCCTTCGGCATATACATATCGGCGGACAGGATGATGCCGTATCGGTTGGGGTAGGAGACTTTTTTGTGGGTCACCTTGTCACTGCGCTTGAATGTCTTGTCCCAGGTCACATCGTCCTCCGCGTAAGCTATGTTAGCTGCCAGCATTAATGTCAGGATGGACAGCATGATTTGTAGAGGTTTGTTCATAAAAGCATTGGTCTTCATCGGTTACCTCCTTGGCAGGATTTCCTTGGCCTTGGGAGTCACAGAGCAGACCGGAACACGCCGAGCATATCTTCAACGCTCATGGGCGGGCGTCCCGGCAGGTTGCCGTTCTCGTCGCGTACGATTTTCAGGGTGTCCCTGGCATAGGTTTCAAAGAGTTCGCCATCAATACCGAGTTCCGAAAACCGGGTGGGGCAGCCGATGGAGCGTAGAAATGCCTCGAAGCGGTCAATGCCCTCCAAGGCGCAGTCAAGGTCATCGGCGGATTTGGCAGGGAGGCCGAACACACGTTCCGCGAATTGGACGAATTTGCCCGTGTTGGTCTTGGCAGCAAAGCGCATCCATGCTGGGTTGATGATGGAAAGTCCTGCGGCGTGGGTGACGTCGTGGTAAGCGGAAACAGTGTGTTCCATCATGTGTACCGGGTAGGCTCCGTTGGTACCCGCCTGGACCCAGCCGTTGAGCGCCACGATGGCGGACCATTGCACCTGGGCGCGGGCCTCGATATCCGACCCGTCCGCAATGGCCTTCGGCCCCCACTGCATGGCCGTGAGGATGACCCCCTCGGCAAATCGGTCCTGAACAGGCGTCGTGTCGATGCCGTTGAAATACGCCTCGGTCACATGGGTGATGAGGTCGCAGACACCGTAGGCGGTTTGGTCCTTGGGCACGGTCACGGTCAGTTCCGGGTCCACCACGGCGACTTTGGGGTAGAGCAGCGGAATTTGGATGAAGGATTTGACCTTGGCATCCTCGTTGGTGATGACGGCGCCGCAATTGGTTTCGGAACCTGTAGCGGCGAGGGTGGGGACGGTGATGACCGGTAAAGCCTGTTTTGGAACATAGACTTTGTCCTGGCCGTGGTTGATCATGTCCCAGGGGTCACCGTCATACAGGGCGGCCGCAGAGATGACTTTGGAAGCGTCCATGACGCTGCCGCCGCCCAGAGCAATGATGATATCGCATTTTTCTTTTCGGACGGTTGCGGCACCGCGAGCAACCGAAGTGATCCGCGGATTTGGCTCAATACCCTCGCATTCCGCCACGGTAATGCCGGCTGCCTTCAGGCTTGACACAGCCCTATCGAAGACGCCGTTTCGTTTGACACTACCGCCTCCTGTGACGAGCAGGGCGCGTGTGCCGAATTCCCGGGCGGCTTCACCCAACCGGGATAGATTGCCTGCGCCAAAGATAATACGCGTCGGATTTTGGAATTCAAAATTCATTTTGATCTCCTTGTGTTCGATCGTCGATGACGAATAAGTAAGGCGATTTTGACGTGTCGTGAACACACATTTCTCTTTGAGTCTTGCCTATTTCTCTATGTCTGCCGTTTTGGTATTGAATAAAAACAACAGATGGTGTTTCTACTGTTACGAAAGAAACGGAGGGGCTTCAATGAATGCTCTTGTAGACTTGCTTAGTGATATGGCCACGTTGGACGGCGGCGCTGTGGAGTCATGCTTAAAGGGCGTGCGTTTTTTTAAAGACAGCAAACCCGTCCGCCGTAGGCCGATGTTGTACAATCCTGGAATTTGCATCGTCGCATCCGGGTATAAAATCGGCCATTTGGGCGGCAGGTCATTTCGCTACGATGCCGACAACTATTTGGTGACCTCCGTTGCCATGCCATTTGAATCGGAGACGCATCCCGGCGAGGATGAGCCGCTTCTCGGGATGTTCATAGACATCGACATGACGCAACTCGTCGATTTGATCAGCCAGATGGAGCTGCAAACGGAAGTGGCCAAGGTGACGGCGAACGATTTTCCACTCGGGGTAGGGCCGTCCGTCATGAATGCGGATATGAAGGATGCGGCGGTGAAATTGCTAAAAGCGTTGCGCTCCGAGCGGGAAGCAAAAATTTTGGCTCCTGGGTTTGTAAGAGAGATATACTATCGTGCGCTTTGCGGCGGGCAGGCGCAGGTGCTTTATTCGTTGGTCAAGGGCAGCGGCTCGTTTGCCCAGGTTGCCCGGGTCATCAATATGATGGAGGGTGAGTATTCCAAAAAACTGGATGTGGAACAATTGGCGGAAGCCGCCAACATGAGTGTCTCAGCCTTTCATAAGGCGTTCAAGGAGGTTACCGCGGATTCTCCATTGCAATATTTGAAGAAGATCCGGCTTGCCAGGGCCAAGGATCTCATGGTGCAACAAAATATGAAGGCCTATCTTGCCGCGGATCAGGTTGGCTACGAAAGCCCTTCGCAGTTTAGCCGTGAGTTCAAACGCTATTTTGGCAGGAGTCCGGCCGAGATCATGCGAGAAACGCGATCAGCCTAGCAGATAGTTGGATTCTTGAGGCCAAAAAACACAAAAGATCAATTAACACACTAAAAAATCAAGATATGTTCGCCACCAAGCCACTTCGAGACTGAGAGTGCATTGTGTGCAGAAAGCGCGGGATATAGCCATGCTTGCATGATGTCGTAGGGAAAGCGACCTAACTTCAGTACCTGGGGAGGGAGGTGAATTGTCTACCTGATATATGCCGCTCAGTGGCCCAACAGAGTGGACCTTTTTATTCACCGCCCCTGTTTTTCTCTTACACGTTTAACGGCGGCCTCAAGCTGATCCCGCCTTGCGGACGGGGGCCGGCAGGCCTTTAAAACGTAATAGGCGGTCTGCAGAACCTGGGTGATACGGGGGCTTTTGGGCAGAGTATGAATATCCAGATATTTATCCAACGTCTGGGTCCGCCGCCATCCATTGTGGTCGCGATAGACCCGCCAAATTTTGGACTCCTCTGCCAGGTCCGCCTTTGTCCGGCCGGTGGATTCCACCCAGCAATGAATGGTCTGGTTCATCAGATCAACAATACGTTCCGGCAGCGATGCGGGATTGATTTTTTGAACAATCCGGCTTTGGGCAGGGTCTGAATCAACAAAGACATCCTTGATCAAGGCAGTGGCGTCGTTGATGTCCGCAGCGTTGAGTTTGCTGAAAATTTCCATGCGGCACTGGTCTGTCGTTTTTTCACTGACGCCCAACCCGGCGGCAATCTGCCCGGTGTCCTGCCCATTGGCTATCCGCTTCAACACGTCGATTTCCTGCTCGGACAATATTTTTTCGAGAAGGTTTTTCTTGACTTGTTCCACCGTCAATATGGCTTCCCCGGAGACAGCGTCGACACACGAGATAGTGCCAAGGGTTTCCATATTCTGGTCCGGGGAGAGCTCAAAGAGCATCATGCTGAGCCAGATGTCGCCCGTATCCGTCAATTCGAGAGTAATGTTCTGGTAGTGGACGCGGATCATTTTATTCTGGTCGTTTCGCATCCGGTATTCCGCGATTATCTTGTAATTCTTGCGCTGATCAACCGGGAGGCCGGACACGCAATCCCAGACAAAGGCGGACCCGTTCATCATGATCATGGCATCGACGGGAATCAGCCGGTTCAGGGGATAGGCCAGTTTTTCCCGGTAGACGTTTTCGGGATCGAATCCGAAATACGTAAAAAATTTGTCGGAAAGATAGAGAAAGTCGTTTTTTACATAATCCCAGACGATGACAATCAAATTTCCCGTTGATTCCATCTGTTCCCAAAAGGGCCGTAAGGCGTCCGCTCTTGAATAATCGGGAGCTGACGTAAAAGAAGGGTTCCCGCGCCTGTCCAGCACCAACTCCCTGATTGCCTTTTCTACCGCCTTAGACATGCAATCCTCTCTAAAAAGCTTTCTTTGTAAGAAATGCCCAAGATAACCGGCCGTAAGGTGTAATAAACCCCAGGGCAGTCCCCTGAGTCAAGGCAATGCGCCCTAGATTCGTTTTCCCACCGTGAATGATGTTGCCTTTCCTGATGGCATGATGGTCGGAACGGACCAATACATGGCCTCAGTGTCGCTGACTTTGCCCGGCTGCCTTTGGCTGGTGGGCAGGTTGGAATCAAATGGGATTTTCCTTTTTGAACAGTTGCTTTCAACGTAAAAATATATAATTACAAGTACTTGCTGTTCTTTTTCACGGTTTTTAACAGTGTTTTTTTCTTGAATTTTCCTCTTTTTTGTTGAATATCGTCAGTGGGTAAGGGCTGCTCTTCCCTTTGATGCCGGGGAATTTTACAGCGGTGATTCTTTTGGCGGGGAATTATTCATGTTCATGCGGAAACGGAAGTTGGCCTTTTTCATTTGTGCGGGGTTGTCCCTGATTCTCTTGTTGGCGGCACATGCCCGGGCGGATGATGGTGCAGATAACGCTACCGACTGGTATTTCGGTGCCGGGATCTCCCTGTATGTCGTGGACGTGCCCGACTACGCGCCGGTGTGGGATGTTGAGGTGTCAGGTCTCGGCCCCCTCACTATTTCGGAATCCAGCCGCATAACACTCGCGGGCGGTCCCATTGCGGCCCCACTCTTTGAGGCCACATTGGGTAAGGAACTTGACGACCAGTGGTTTGTGGAGACCAGGTTCGAATACGCGTATGTCAAGAACAGATCTTCCCATTCCAACTGGGGCAGCGATCCCGCTTTGACCCACGGCACTGTATTCTTTCCATTAGATGGAGTCGACTCGAATACCCGGGGATTGTGGAGCACCGCCCAAATGGAACTTGAATTCGAGTTCCAGCAATACGGTGCGGCCCTGGTTGCAGGCAAAACCTTTAGCGGGGACGATTGGCACATCCGTCCTTTTGCCGGATTGTGGTTTCAGGAGAGGGACACGACCTATAGAATGGATTTTGGTGATGGAGGCTTCAATGTCCCAACATATTTTGTTGACGATATCGAAACCATGTACAGGGGGCTGCTGGTCGGAGTCGGGTTGACATTGCCAATGAATGGTTGGGCCATCGAGCTGGAAACCACGCACGGCGTGGCTTCCGCCCACACGCAGTATAGTGGATTCTGGGATACTATTACCTCCTTGCCAGGCACATCAAGCGACTTGAGCCTCGATAAGTACGAGTGGGCCTACCGGGGAACGCTCCAGGCGTCGGTATCCATCCCCGTGAGCAACGGCTGGGAATTCGGCCTGACCGGCGGGCTACGATACCTGTCCTATGTTCCCCGGCTCATGTCCAGCGGCCAAGCTAACGATGCAAAACTTGCCGGTCCCGCCCACCTGGTCGGCGAGTCGTCGTTTTCCGGCAAGCTGGGCCTGGAGATCGTCTATTCCTTTTGATCAGTCATACGAAAAAGGGGACACCTTACTAATTTTCAATCCATTTTTAATAGACATAGTTATCTGTCACCTTTCTTCTTTCTGCCGCGCTTTTTGGGTTTAAGCGGCCTGCCCAATAGAACTTCAAGTTTCTCAACAAAAGTCTCGCCCCCAAGTGGCTTTCCAGATTCCTCGGAAGCCTTGAACACATCATAATCCGTTTCATCTTCTGGCTCAGCCAGATACATTTTCCAATTGCCGACCATGGAGAGCATCGGCCCAGCCTTCACTAAAATATCGTCTTTAATCAGTGATCTCAAACGCATGGTCAACAAAGTGGTTGGCCAGACGGTTGACCAATCATAGTAAAAGGATCATCCAGCCTATCAAGCTAAACGGTCGTTTTACTAAAGAAATATAATGGTGGAGCTGGAGGGAATCGACCCCACGACCTTTTGAATGCCATGCACGAGGACTTGTTTGTAAGATCCAGAATTATTGAATTTATTTTTCCCAAGTCAACAGAAAATCGGGGATGTTGGAGGCGTGTTAAAGACATTTGGTTGACCGGATGGTTGACCAAAATTTGATGCTGGTTTGAGCTATATTCGTTCTTCCCAACGTTTCGGATGGCGACTCATGTGCATGACGGCGACCACCAGTAAGTACTCGCTTCTCACTTGATAAATCACACTGTATGGAAATCTTGAAACCCGTATCCGCCGAGTCCGAGGAGAAATTGGAACCCATGCCTCGGGGTGCTTCTCCATACGGGAAAGGGTGCGCTTTATTTCTGCCGCAAAGTCATAGCCCAATCCCGGACTTTGTTCATTGTACCAGGCAACAGCCTCCGTGAATTCCTGCTCGGCGCAGGCAAGAAACTGGACATTCACTTTTGCTGCTCAATACGGCTGAACACCTCGTCGGCAGAAGACGCTTTCAGTTTGCCTTGATCGTGTGCGTCAATTCTGCGTTCTGCTTCATTGGCCCATAACTTGTCGATCTCAGCACGTTGCGAATCAAAACTGGCAAGAAGCGACTCAATGAGTTCGGCACGCTGCACCGGAGCAAGCTCCAAGGCTTCGTTGATTACGGCGTTTATATCAGGCATGACATGCCTCCTTCTACAGAGAATAAAAAATAATTCCTATCATGGTCAAGTCGTTCAGTCCCCATCAAGTTTAGTACAAAATTATTTCAAAACTCCACTTTTGCCCCTTTTCCAAGATTGTAAGCATTGACAAAGGGTCTGCAAATTCTCAGCCCCGTCAACCCGCCCTTGGACCAAGGCTTGATGTGATCAGTGTGCACTATACAGTTTAAATCTGTTGCTGGGCTTCTTCCACAGATTGCACACTTGAAATTATCTCTTTTCAAGATATCATATCGAAAATCCGATTGAATATCGCTTGACTTGGCCTGAGTCCTTATGCGTCTCCTTCTTGACTTCTCGTCTTTGGCGACCTTAACACCCTCTTCCTCTTGAACTGGGTCCAAATCCGGACATGCTCGGAATAGTTCGCTTTCGTGACTGCCCCCGTTTTGGGTGTAGACCCGGTGATGTTGGAGGCGTGTTAAAGATATTTGGTTGACCGAATGGTTGACCAAAATTTGATGCTTTCCGCTGTTCAAATAAGACTCTTTGACTCACGCTGGACATTCTCGCAACAGTGACATACGATATGTCATACAGGAGGAACAAATATGCCCTCAATGGTAAGCACACGATTTGATACCGCCACTCTGGAACGGTTGGATGAGGCAGTCCATGCGTTAGGCCAAACCCGGTCCGGCTTGATTAAAAATGCAGTGAATCATTACTTGGAATACCTGACTTGGTATTCTGCCGAAGTCCAAAAAGGGCTTGATGACGTTGAAGCTGGTCGAGTCTTTTCCCATGAGGAAGTCGCCGACAAACTGAAAGGACTCGGCGTTGAACTCGATTAATTGGACCGAGTCCGCTTATGCAGATCTGACAGACCTAATAGATTACTTCCGAGAACAGGGAGAACCGGATATCGGCAAGATGCTGGTTGCCAAAATCCACAAGGCGACTGGCACGCTCCGCACATTTTCCCACGCAGGTCGAGCAGGACTGCTGAAAGGCACTAGAGAGTTGGTCATCCCTCACGTTCCTTATTTTCTGGTTTATCAGGTGCAACAGGATGTGGTTGATGTGCTGCGAGTCATGCATACATCGAAATTGTGGGCCGGAATAATTGAAGAAGATTAAACAGCTCCCCCAAACTACACCTTCGCGCCTTTGCCGAGATTGCAAGCATCACAAAGGGTCTGCAAATTCTCAGGAACCGTTAAACCACCCTTGGACCAAGGTTTGATATAATCAATGTGCAACTTGCAGTTGAAATCTGTCGCTGGACTTCTGCCACAGATAACACATTTGAAATTATCTCTTTTCAAAATATCATATCGAAAATCAAATTGAATATCGCTTGACTCGGCCTGAGTCTTTGTCCGTTTTATTGTTGGCTTTTCATCTTTGGCGACCTTAACACCCTCCTCCTCTTGAACTGGGTCCAAATCCGGACATGCTCGGAACAGTTCGCTTTCGTGACTGCCCCCGTTTTTGGTGTAGACCCACAGCCGGTTGACCAATTGGTTCACCACAAATAGAAAAAGGACCGCATAGCCTATCAAGCTAAACGGTCCTTTTACTTAAGAAAAATATGTGGTGGAGCTGGAGGGAATTGAACCCACGACCTCTTGAATGCCATGCCAGGATTGTTTACTTTATTCGTTGAAATTGTTCGACTTTTTGTTTTGCAGTCAACAGAAAATCAGGGATGTTGGATAGGTGTTAGAGGCACTTGGTTCTCCAAATGGTTGACCAAAAAGGTGTGACGCTTTGCGCTGCAACCCCAATATCGTCAGATACATTTGAACGTAGTGATTCCAGCTAATATGTGTAATCTAACAATTTTCTTTGAGAATCTAGTTCTTTAACAAAAGTCACACCAGCGTCACTAAGTTCTTTAACGCGCTGATAGGCCACATCTGCTACAGAGCCATCCAAATACTCTGAGTTGGGGATCTTTAGTAAACGACCATATGCATTCTTACAGACTTTTATATGATTCAAGGCCTTTACTACTGACTCAACAGTATTGAAAGATGTCTCAACCAGTGCGCTCTCTATGTCGTCTAAACAAACAATAATGTAAGAAATCTGTTCTTTTACTACTTCAATGTCTTCAACCGAAGCACTATACCTCCAATCTTCAAAACTACTGTATATATCATTTTTTGCTATATAAACTTGTATCAAAGACTTTCCGACTTCTCTTAATTCAACAATTATCTTTTGCTTTCTTACTCTTTCTTTACGTGAATGGCTTTCACACTGAAAATCTGAAATCAACTGATTCAATGTATTTGGAAGGTGTATTAAATAGTCAATAGATATCCGAATTTCTCGAATCAAGTCCGAAAGCTTGAATTCCATCTTCCACCTCTTATCTATGCATTATAAATATGTCTCAAAGAACCATACTAGAAGCCTTTATAATGTTCATTCAGCTCTCAATCAGTAACAATGTTTCAATTATTCACTCATCTCAATGTCCAACTATGGTTCGAATCCTATTAGCTAATTTATGTCTGAGTTTTAAAAGTCCCTCTCCGTTATTGAGGTATTTAATATAGCGAATATGCCTCAAATCAAAAGGAATATCGTATTCGTTCTGTGTCACCAAAACAACATCCCGACCAAGGGTATGAGCAATACCTACTTCATAAAACACATTTGGATTCTTTCCTGTGCAGTCGCAAACAACAACTCTAGAACGATCAATAAGCGAAACGACATCTTGTATGATTGATGGAGCCTCCCATATATCATCAACCCGCCTACACCTCAGACCTGCATCTTCCGAAGCTTGATTGATAACCTCGTGCACTTCCCTGAACCCAGCATCGAAGGGCATCATAGCGGACAAAAGTGAGGCATCAATCCTTTCGTGCTCAGGAAGCTCAAACACTGTTGGTCTTTGGCGTCGAGGGCGAACATTTCTAAGCAGAAAACGGTACAGGTCTACATTCTTGACTGCCCAATGATTCCGAGAGAATTCAAAGTCATGAGGCATGTCCAAGTCAATACGGTTTTCGTATAGCATCTCATTTTGCAGCACAGGAACATCTCTATCGAAGGCAACCTCAAGAGCCAAGGCGTCCCCTGCGAGCCTTGCCTGTACAATTCTACCGACATAAGCACTTTCTTGTCGTGTTCCTTCTTCACAGAATAAGCATGGTAAAGACTTCAAGAGATCAAGCTGTAGAGCTCCATTTTCTTTATACATATTAACAAGAGAATCTTCTGTATATTCAAAAACTCTTCCTAAGGGGACTTGCACTCGGCCAGATTCCCAGTCCACGTTAAACATCATGAGATTAAACAAGCATATCTCCTTACAATAAAATGTACCACACTCTTTATCCAATATCGATTATATCGTACCAGCCTCTTGACCAACATTCAAGCGCCTACCACACCACATCCCCCAGCTATCCCACACCTTTTCCCAGCCCAGTCAACACCTCATCCTCCCAAATTCTCCCTCATTGGTTGACCAACCGGTTCACCACAAACGAAAAAAAGGCGGTCAGACTCTTCGTCTAACCGCCCTTCTTCTTTGGGAAATTTTTGGTGGAGCTGGAGGGAATTGAACCCACGACCTCTTGAATGCCATGCAAGGAGACTCGTCTCCAAGCTCCAGGATTATTGAATTTATTTTTTCCCGGTCAACAGAAAATCAGTGATGTTGGAGGCGTGTTAAAGGCTCCGGTTGACCAATTTGGTTGACCAAATTTTGGTGCCACTGAGAACGGACATTCTATTCACATTTAGATGTGATTTGATTATGGATAGCTTGTTTCAACACTCTACGAACAAATAGGTCTATGCTACACGATATTTTTATTAGTCACGCATCAGAGGACAAAGACAAGTATGTCCGCGGACTTGCAGAAGCTCTTGAAAAAGAGAATGTAGCTGTTTGGTATGACGAGTTTTCCTTAAAACCCGGTGACAGCCTCAGAAGATCAATCGATCTAGGATTATCCAAATCCCGCTTTGGAATCGTTGTATTAAGCCCATCCTTCCTCGCGAAAAAATGGCCCGAATGGGAACTCGATGGACTCGTTCAGCGGCAGAACTCGTCAAACGATCCCGTCATCATACCCGTTTGGCTTGATGTCTCAGCAAAAGAGATCATCAATTACTCTCCTTCTCTCGCGGACAAATATGCGTTGCAAGCATCTGCCGGTGTGCAATCAAATGTTCAAGAAATTCTGAAGGTTGTAAAGCCACAAGGGTCTTCTTTAGTTGTAGCCAGAGATCGCTTGCTAAGCTTAGGATACAATCCCCCTGTCGTGACTGACGACTGGTGGCACAAGGCAATCGAATATACCGGCTCGAATGAGCTTGAAGGGACATTTCAAGATGCCATGGGGTGGGGGAGATGGGGATTTCCACTACCCGAAAATGGGCCAAGTACTGCTCAAAAGGGTGAGAGGATTGCTTGGGCTGTACTACAAACCGAGTGGATGGAACGGGCTGAACGCGAGCAAATCACACAAATAACTCACCCAGACATTGTACATGATTTTATTAACTCATCTATAGGGCTAGAAGACAGGTGTGGCAACAATCTGCATTACCTAGCCACCTATGCCCCTCAAACAACAATACGTGGATGCAGTGGACTATTTGAAGAACAATTTGATGCTGCTTTACGTTGGTCACAACAGAAGAATAATGAGAGGAGGCAAACCAATTCAAAATACGGCTCCGCCTTAACTACAGACGGTACCAGCCCTCGCTGCGATGAATTTATTGCACTCCGCGATGACAACTTTGGCTTTTATGGACCTGCAACCATAGCGTGCTTTTTTGTCCAAGGGCACCTAATGGGGCCAGAAGTCAAGTTTTATGACACAATCGATTACTTGGTGTGGATGCTCTCAGATCAAAGCTACTGGCTCCCCAAGGACCACCGCTCATATCTTATCGACGGAATGAAGCAGTGGGGTACTTGGGATTGGGAAGAATACGATAACTGGACTCACTTCCCTTCAAACAAAGATACTGGAGCCTTGTCTAAAGCAATTCTCAAGTCAAAATCCCCTAAAGACTTTAAATTAACCCCACGAGTTCTCAAAGACATCAAAACAAGATTTCAATACTCAGTTGAAATATTAGGACTCGACAACTCTGTGGAAGAACTTGTTGATGCATTTATTGAAAAAGAATTTATCAGTGACCTAATACTGAAACGCAAAAGAGGACGTAAACGTAGAAAGTGAATAAGAATCAACTACCCTTCTTAGATTTTGACAAAATTTTCTTATACACTTCATGTACCTCCGGAAATAAAACCTCTGTCAGCTCAGAGTAAATAGAATCATGGTGAAATTTTGAATTCTCGCCATCAGCACAAACAGACCTCCAGGCTTCTTCCTTCCGGTCAGTGATTGATGTGCTAGTTTCGTCCCTTGAGTATGCTTTCATTGCACAGCAAAACAAGAAGTATAGTGAAGTATGGGACTTATACACGTTGTCGTATATATTCTTGAAGTTTGAAAATCCCCAACCGCCGCCTCTCTTAGTCGGATCGCCAGTCCTCGCCGCGTTCATCATCCGCAAGTAGCCACTTAATCGCCACTTAATATCATTTGAACGCAAATTCATTTCAGGAAAGAACTTGTTCGCGTATTTTGATTGGTCATCAGCATCAAGAGTTGGATCGAAGGCATCGAAGAAGCTCTCCCGTATATTTCGGACTCGCTCTACTTCCCTCCACCTCTCCAACTCGGCATCAACAATTGCTCTTTTCCCATTGTAATCGAACCAATAAATCTGCTGATCTTCAACGCTTTTGCTCAAATCTTCAAAGTCAATAATATCGGAATATTCCGAATGAGAAAGCTGACCATCTTCATGTTTAGGCTCAACCCAAACACACTTCAGCCCCAGCTTTCCGTGCTGTTGGCACCATTCCTGCGCTTTCTGATCTAACACTATCGCGTTCATGTTGTTTGCGTGAAAGGTGTCAAATTCCATCATACGAGCATCGCGGAGTGAGAATTTTTTAAAAACCCAAACAAGCAATTCGCCTTTTTCTCGATAGAAATCTCTCCTAGCCAACACCACTTCCAGAAAAGTGGTCGATAACTGTATTTCAAAAACAACTCGTAAAGCACCATTGTACAAAGCCCTGACATCGGGCTTGCGCCACGTACTTGGGTCCTCTCCTTTTACAACCTCTTCAACTGCAATATCTGAAAAACGAGAATCAGCCTCCAACACCCTGCACAGGTCTCCTTTCATCTGTTTGTGAGGCAGAGACTCCTTTTGACCATTATACTTAGCTGCTTCAATGCGTTCTTTGGTCCAGTTCTTTTTCTCTAGTTGTGGGCAGTTATTTTCGCGTTTGATATGTGCAAAGTAGAAACGCTGTCCGCTCATAAGACAGTTTAAACGCAAAGGTTTGTGGCAATAGGGACAAATCACCTCTAACTGATCATCGTCGGTGATTTTATGCTGCCCTGCCAGTTTCCTACGCAATCTCATTGCGCCATTTACGTCACTCCCAATGGCATCCTGAGCAAGAAGAACTTTCCCCGTGCCAAGGTCCAAAACTTCTTTGACTTCAGGATTCTCGCAGCAAAGATTTTGGCGATTATCTAAATTGCCAGCTATGCGCTTATAGTCATCATCCACTTGCACACACCTCACCCAACTTACCACGTTAGCGCATTATTCTGCTGAACCACCTGAGACATTAAATCTCTCCAGAGACTCTGCACGATCCATGTCTACATAAATGGATTGCTCTAACGCATTCTTATGCGCCATCGGATTATTTAATATGCTTAATTCAAACGAACCTTCACCGTTTTTACTCATTCGATAGATGTAGTATTTTTCTTGTCTCTCATGTGCAGCATTCATTTCGTTGCCACGCAATTCAATCGCAGCTCCTTTGTCTCGACGTCCTTTAACTTCAATAAATCGTTCAACCCGGTCAGAATCTCTATTTTCTCCTGAAAGAAATTCATCTCTATGTTCCGCAGATGAAAAACTGAGAATATCGCAGCCAGGAGCTTCATAACCGGTAATATGTCCAACGAGTACAGGGAACCTATCAAAGAACGCCTCAACCTCTAGGGCTTTTCGTTCAACAAAATTATAGTCTGTCACCCGCCGAGTATGGCCTCCCTGCTTATTCACAACTCTCTTAACCGTTATATTACGCTTGGTTCTTTCTTTAGGATCAACGCAGTCCTTCCCTTCCACTTTCAAATCAGCTTCCTCTACCTTGTCTGGAGCTGGTGAAGGCGTACTGTCAACGGGTTCTGAGGTTGATGGAGAATCACTTTTACCCTCTGTTCGTTTTTCCAGTTCGGGAACTGGCACCCCTTGGGGAAGTACTGGTACAGATTCAATGACGGGAGTTCCAAAATCTTTAAGTATCCGTTCCATCTCTTCAGTAGTCGTTTCGATTCCCTTTTGCTCAAGAAGAGCCTCCCGGTCTTCTGGATCAGTTAAGAACATCGTCACAAACTCCGCGCCACTCGCAATCCTAAACAGTGAAGCGATAGCTGCGCCAATAGCTTCAGCTAATAGAGTAGACTTTGAATTGACGGATTTTGCAGGGTCGCTCCGCACATACAAAACACCATTATCAATAAGCCAGCCCCACACTGGAACAGAGTAGTTAATGGTTTTCCCCTGATAAAGCAGAGTCGTGCTTATCTTGGAACACACTCTTAATTTCAACCGCTTCAGAGACTCCAAATTCTGAACTTGGCTGGATTGTGCAACACGGAGACAGTACCAAAATGGCTTTACACTTTGAAATTCTACATCAAAATTTCCAGCCAAATCATAGCTGTTCACACGCTGCTCAATGTCCTCTTTATCAAGCGAGTTTACACCAAATGTTCGCCTCACTTTATCAGAGCCAACTCGGTGAGGCAGATCAACTAATGTAAACTCATCCAACAGAGCTTGTGGGAATCCTTGCAAGTCATCATGGCGCATCTCACCAATAGGGTAATACTCACCACACTTGCTCCACATCTTGCCAGACTCAAAAAACAGGCTACGCGCTCCTCTATCTTCTCCAAAAGCTGTGTCTATCGCGTCAATAACAGCTTTGTATAATGCTCTTGCAGACTTTCCATCAGGGTGGCGTTCAGGCCACTCAAGCAACAACTCATACAGACGATTTTTTTCAAGCTCCGCGATGCTGGAAGCGACACCCCCACGCCGCCAACCTTCAATCAGATCATTAATATCAAGGCCATACAATTCTAGCACATCACTTTCTGGATATACTGGTCTTAGAAAAAGTGCTTCATTTAATCGCGTACCTAAAACACAATCCTTAGGACGCATTTTGCTTCCATCTTTAGCAATTAACCATTCAGAACCTTCAAGCTTCCATTTGATAAAACTTGGCAATCTCCCCCTGTAACTCCTCCAGTTACGATCATTCCCTTTCTTCGCGCTAAAACGAGCATTCCACTCCCCGGCCCTAAGAAGTTGAGGCATCTTTTCATCCAGCGCTAACCAAGCAGCAATTGCTGCTGTCGGTGCGCTCTCAATTATTGCTTCCAGTCCATCAATGTTCTTCATGTCCCGAACAAAGAAACGAGCATTCCGGGAAGCCTCTTCTCTACTGTTAAAATGATATTCATTGAAGTTAACTGGATAGCTTATGGTTCCTAGCAGATACTCCTTATACTCTGTGTCGCTGCAATTTGTGGAGGTTTCTCTGGGCCACCTGGAGACACCAATCCACTGCATAAATGAGATTAACTCATCCTTTTCACAGTTCTTCAGCCCCAACGCATGAGGGGCTGCGACAAGTTGTTCAGGATGACATGCCCCATACAAGCTTTGAACGATGTTCCCATCACTACCGTAGCCCGTCCCCATATAAAGCGTATTAACGGGGCAACGGTCTCCATTGATATTGATTAATGACAAGGAAGCCCTTTCAGGAAATGCAGGACGTTTCTTGGTGGAGTCCTCCAACTCAAACAATTTGAAAAGGTATTGAATTAGCTCCTTTTGAACCATTTCTGAGGAGTCGCCTTCTTCCTTCGCGTATTGGTTTGAATTTGCAATCACACGTTGAATTAGATTCGCTAACGAGTACTCTTGTAGCCCGAAAGACCTCATCTTTCGTTGCAAATCACGAGAGTCAGACACGCGCAATCTATCGCTCAGCATACGCGCTAAATCCGAGTCCAAATATCGCAATGATACCCATGAAGGGGTTGAGGGCAGCTTTGATTCTTTTGGTGCAATCAGGACGGTTGCGTTATCAGGCACAGACTCCGCACTTGAACTTAATAAAAGGGCTGAACTATGGACGCTTGAAGAAACACAGTTCTCAATCAACCCAACAATCAATCGTACTCTTTCGCCTAAAGAAAGATTTTCAATAGCAAGCAACCGTTGTCGAAAGTCACTATCACTCAAAGCTTTCACTCCGAGCTTTTTGAAAAAGTCCCTCTCAGACACATCGGCTATAGGAGTTACATCTTCGAAAACTTCTGCGGGGAGCCAGGACTCATCTGCCCCATCAACAGAGTAAGCTTGGTCGTAGCGCACAGCCTTACCACCCAATGTTGGAACTATGCATTTTGTCCGAGCAGCATTTAGTAAAGCCTCTGGAAATACCATTTGTTCCAGATCGTGAGGGTACGAACTTCGAAGAGGGATTAATAAACGAAATCCAGCATTGCACCCGGCAGGATATTGAACAGCCCTTTGTTCAGCAATTGTGGCAACAAAACCAGCCAGCTCATGCAAGACATACCGATTACTGTTTTTGTCCAGAATGTGATTTCTACTTTGGTCAAGCTCTAGCGAGGCGTGACAGACTACCGGAATCGGCATCAAAATATTCGTCGGGAAATGAGAGAAAAGAGGTGATGCAACAAGTTCCCCACAATCCTGCACTTCAGGGACAGCTACAATAAGTTCAAACTGTACTTGGCCTTGCTGACTATCATCTACTTCTTCTTTCGGAACGATCCCTTCATAGTGAAAGACCCTCCATATTCCGATTGGGGCACCATTTTTCATCACCATCATTTGGGAATCATCATCTTTAATACGGGACCAGTTGTATTCATCCTCGTCGTGCAACCTAAATGCAATTTTATCTAGATGATGAACGAATAGGAGAATCTCTGGACGCAATGTCTGGATTTGCAATTTGGCAACTTCGTACAAGTCCTCAGACTTGAAAGGCATACCAATTACTGTCGTGTACTTCTCATCTAAATGCAGTTCTTGACACCTTTGGTACACAGCTTTTTGAGATGCCTCAGTCATATATTCTGACAAATCTCCGTTCTCGGAAAAAGCTGGAAAAGGCAGCCCGGGAGAGACACTGCCGTTGAGCCTTTGACTCTCATCCTGCACCAAGGAGTTTAACTCAGGACTCGCTTGGCACAACTGCTCTGTCTTTCTGGTCAAATATTGTTCGCAATAAGTAAGTGCTAACGACTGACTTAAGATCACTGGCCAATCGCTCCAGTTAAGGACAGCGCGAAAGCCAAGTCCTTTATTGCCAATATAAACGCCTTCGTTAAATTTCGGACTAAAATCTGGAGTCTGTAATGATTGAACACCACCTGTAGAAAATGCAGCACCACTATTGGCTACGATCAATCCAGCAGGACTTAACTCGATAAGGACTTGCCCTTGTTGTCCTATTTTTTTTGCTGCGTCGGCAGCATTTTGAAGCAACTCCAGTACTTCTCGTCCTTTGTACTCAGCAGTCGTGTCTCTTTCTCTACGGAAATGACCTATGAACAGCTCCGGCTTTGTACGGTATGCGTTTACTGTTTTCTGCTCCTCACCAGATAACCATTCATACCAATCTGATACGGAGGAAAGAACATCATTTTTAACAACACTGGACTGATCTAGCATGTCTGGAACCATCGGTATTGGGGAACGACTTTATTACATCAAATTGAACAAATATTCGGTCAACCGAAATCCGTCACACTCAGCACTGGACCGGGACTGGCAATTCGCCCGTGACCACATCTTCAAGCCGAGGATAACCTTCAGATTTCAACCAATTTTAATCTGGAGGAAGTATCCATGAATTTCGACGACTTTGATCTTGTGTACGCGTATACCAGAACGCAGGCAATAGCCGATGGTGTTTTGATTCCCATCTCTGAAGAAGAAAGCGGACTGAAGATACCTGCCGTTGTCTCAAGCAATCTCTTTCACCATTACATTGAGCCACCAGAAAAGCTCGTAGGGGAAGGGCAATCAACCACGGGTAGGCTCCATGACACGATAATGATGTTCAAAGCAGCCGCTTCTGTTCGATGGGATGGAACCAGAGTAGCGTTTGATGTGCTGTATCTGATGGGACCAGGACGACTTGAGAAAGTAAAAATACTAGGATTACTTTGTACTGATGACAAAGAGAAAGCCTGTTTGACGTTTTGTCTACCAGAAGACGAATAATTTTCATTATAACCCATAATAAATCTGATCAGACTTCTTTTGAGATAATTTTGTTTCGAGAGAAGTCCTTTCTATTTTTTGAACGGCAGATGCACTTCATAAGAGTATTTATTCTTTTCTCCTACTAATTACATTATGAAATTACTCGAATAGATATATCGATATAAAAGGAGTATCTTATGGAGGCATCAGTTGTTGCAAAGGTAGTGTTTGAGGATATCGTATACTTTTATGATACAACCGATTTGAACGCTGGAAACGGTTCAATACATTTCGGCTTAGAAAAAAATGAAGAAGATGGTGCTTATCTTGCCACAGTTTCCATCAAGGATGCTGATGGCAATGACATTGCATTTTGCGGACTCAAACCTGAAGACTTGTTGAATTCAGTAAGTCTTTGCCAACCGAACAAAATCAGAGACATTCTAGCCTAATAAAAGGCGGGTGAAATATCCCGCCTTCTGTCTCTACTATTTTTGAACGGCAGATGTGCTTCACCAGCGCAAGCAAACACGCCGTTATCGCATCACAAAGCATCTGGATAGATCAAAACTTCGGTCAACCGAAATCCAACAGCCCCTCCACTTCCCCGTCATATTTTTCTGCCCATCCAGCCCCACCCCCCACCCAAAATTCGCGCAAAACACCCTCAAGGACAAATCCAAACAAAAATCCTGACCAACCCTGCTCCAACCCCCAAAACGGGCAGGAGGAGCGAAATTTGGAAGCTTCCAAAACCAGTCACTTTAAGCACTGGCCCCACCTATGTCTGTTTCAAAGTTGATATATAGATATCCAATAAAAACAAATACATAGGAGGAAAAATGGCAAAGAAGAATGAATCCAAGAGGCGAATAGTCGAGAGCAAATACGATGCTCCTTTGCTCCGTCAATTGTGCGAAGAAGGAGCCGATGCCCAGACAGCGAAGAAGAAGCTGGGACTGGCATCGCTTCAGAGTCTCAGGACGCACTTGATGCGGTTGTCTGTGGAGGACAATCAACTGAGAACTCTTCCCGGCCTGTATGAACGAAGCAACAGTCGAGTTCGTGTCACCAAGCATGGCATCAAGATCACTCTCAAGAAACTGGAAGCCATTGAAGGAGACTTCCAGATCAACAGCGAGTTCACCATCGAAGTGGATGAGGACAACAGGATCATCCTTTCGCCCGTCACTGCCGCTGGCCCGGACGATGAAGAGGAAGCACCTGAATCGGACGGTGAAGCTTAACGAAATAGGAGCCGCAGTACTGACCTACTGTGGCTCCTGTCCTATTTTTTGCCGAGTTAATTTGGAATGTACGTTTCACTGCCCAATATCCCCGCCTGCTGATTGTCAATCCAGAGAAATAAAAATGACGGGATTGCTTGGTCATGGACCGAACAACCCCGCCTAAACTAGCGAATCTTAATGGTTCTGGAGCCTATTCGTGCTCCTGATTCATTTTCCTACAGCCAAATTACGTGTGAATCGTCAATCAGCTTTGCGCTGATAGCATCCTTACGATTGTACGAAAGGAAACGGATCGGAACGTCCAAAGCCAGATTCTTGCTCACCAGAGCCACGGTGTTGATGAGACCAGCGACATACTCATCATGGGAGTCCTTATTCTTGATCGCCTTGATGGAGCTAGCCCATTCGTGCTTACCGGCTTCATCCAGTGCCGCAACCATGTTGTTGAATCCCTGTCCACGACTGTTCACAGGCTCGACCCAGATAGTTTCGGGGTTGAACTGAAGGACTTCCTTAAACACAGACTCGACCTGATGATACTCAGTCAGAATACCAGGAATGCAGGGACAGACCATGCCATACATCCTGAATCCCAGACCATGTGCCTCCTTAAGCGCATCAATACGCTCTGTGATACTGGAGGTGTTGGGTTCAACGATGTCAATGAAGTCCTGCTGACTGGTCGGGGCCGTTAGACTCAGCGAGAAGTGGATACGGTCAGCGTACTCGGTGAAGTCCTTGAGTACATCAACAATACCCGCGTTCTTTGAAAGGACCCTGACCTGACAATGAGGGTTGTTGGTCAGCAACTCATACAGGCAATCACGGAACAGGTTAGTCTGCTGCACAGCAGGGCTAAACGGGTCAACCTTGGTACACATCATCACAACATCGGATGCGGTCAACTGCTTTGCGTCAGCAGCGACACGTTCCGGCGTTCCAAGGTCTATACAAGCAAGCTGCGCGTTGTGCGCCTTCTGAGCGGTGGTTCCGTTTTCTTTAAAAACGGGATTGGTCCGAGCGGATGCGATGGTGGGGGTGGAACAATATAGACATCCATGATCGCAAATCAAACCGATATCTAAAGAGTGACTGCAAAGTTCCTTCTTATCAAACTTAACAGTCCGATAAATAGCCTTCTTGCGAGTTGCAAGAAGCGGATTCATTAAACGCATGATAAAATCCTCCTAATTCGCCAGTTTGGTCGAACAGGAGAAATTCGGCTGCCCTAATATGAGCAAACGAAGTCAGAACCCCAGAAGGTCCGTCATGCATATATGAAGCTGCCTTGATCATTTTGTGCGAAAATTGATGTCCGTTTTCGTGGTTAAATTGCATCTGAGACAATAACCACTCGATCCCGGTTGGCAAGGGGGAGGACTCAACAAATCGATCAAGGTCCAGGATTCATGAGAATATGATGGCAGTCACAGCAACATCCATTGTGACTCCACCTTCTTTTTTGTCGTGATCGACCCTGAAGCAGACATCCACATGAGTGTGTAACCAGCCAAATAAGATGGACCCCATCAAAAAATTGCCAGACGGTTATTTCAAAACTGCCTGAATGAACAACAGTGACTGGTTCAAAGACGGACGTTGGCGTGTCATTGACGCATCGCATGAACAATAACCCCATGAGGTAGTCCACCCTTGATCTTGCACCCATTCTTACCCCGATATTTTTTCAGCCATGAAGAAAATGGACCACCTGAAAAATGGCGTCCTTTTTGCGATACTATTTCTTGACATGGCTGCTGTTGCTGTTTAAATTCTTCTTGTATTTTATGTAGTTGTGACACTTTTTTTATTTTTGAGATGTATGATGAAGAATACCCATGAAGTATGAGCAACCCACAGTGAACCCACAAGCAGACCTTTTCCGAATTTCTTCTGCAAGCTGATACGCTCATACACAGGCGGAAAGTCCAGGCGGCTGGACTTTTGAGCTGACGGAGGACGAAAATGGTAGACCAGCCAGAACAGCATGAAATCATCACCCAAGAGACACTGGATAAGATTCGGGAATACCACTGGACTCAGCTTGAGGCTGGCCCGCTCAATAAGAAGACCGTCGAGCGACTGCATCACATCTCTTTTCACTATAGAGATGGAACGACCCATGCTGAGATGAATCTCAATGAAGCTGTTGAAATTCTCACAGAGATCAGTCGTGACCTAGCTGTCTCTACTGGCCTGAAAATGGCTTCAGAAGCGTTATATAAGATTCAGTATGGGAAGTTGCTTCTCATGGTCGAAGAGCATATCCAGCACCATAACAAAAACATCACTGACGCAACCGTTAAACGAGAAACGTTTGAGGAAATCTCTGACAAGCTGTTCGACTCGATTGGGAAAAGGGCCAGACGATTTGACTTCATGCGAGTTGCTAAAATACCCAATGTTGAATCGTATTCGTTTCTGGGAATAACGAGGCTGGTAGCTCTTGCAAACGTTCTGGAGAGCATAGAGAACCCTGATCCGTTGCAGAAGCTGCTCAGTGAATCTGGGTACGAGTTCAAACTGGAAAACGATGATGACACAACCGAATTCGTATCCTTGGTGTCCAAAGCAGCAAACCGAAAATTATTGGCTGACAAAAAAGTCATCGTTGATGAACAGACATTAGCTACGATCACCCAACAGACAAAAGGTGGAATCTTACCGAAGTCTGCCGTTCAAAAAATTTCATCCGCAGTAAAAAGAAACAATACGATTGATAGCGAAGTTATTAGCTCAATTCAGAAGACAACGAAAAAATCTACCTCCCCTGATCTTTCGCCTTCCTATAACAAGTTGGAAGAAACTGTTTTGCAACTTACTGACATGATGGAAGAGATTCTCGATGATGGTTATATTCCTGATGGTTATCGGGGTGAGAGAACGGCGCATATGTTCGCCACCCTTGTCTCCCTTCAGGAAGAAGTTTTTCATGCTTGGTCGGATAGCACAAAAATGAAGTGGGCTGGCTTCAAGGAAGGTCTTGGTCGATGAAAATTTTTCAATCCTCCCTCAGCTACTATACGTTCGAACTTATCCATGAGTTCGCACCAGAAATAAAAGTCAATCTGCTCCGTTCATTTGGCCTGGACGATAACCAGACGTTCAAGATTCTGAAGGATTACCCACAGCACATCGACAAGGTTATTCTGGACAGTGGTGTCTGGTCCAAAAACCAGAACCCTGGAAAGGTGACGCATACCGTATATGACTATGGTGCGTTCCTGAAAGAACACGGCGACAAGTTCTACTGCTACTTCAACTACGATGAAGATTTCAATGAAGCAGAAAAGGACAACTTCGCCAGCAAGAATTGGGATAACCAGAAGATACTGGAAGACATGGGACTTAACCCTGTTCCTGTACTGCACTCCTTAGGCGACGATGAACTAAGCAGAATTATCGACCAGAGAGAGAAGTATCCACTGATCGCCATTGGCTCAAATGCTATCGGGATGAAGAATTTCAGGAATGCTGTAAAACAACTCTATGATGCAGGTGTCCGAGTCCATGCGTTTCGGATCGGTAGCGCAGACGTACTCCAAGGATTGCATGCGTGGTCAAGTGATTGCTCCAGCCATGCTCAATGGACCAAAGGAGGACGATGTGTCTTCTTTGATAATGCAACCAAGAAAGATCAGGCTGTCTCATTTCGTCCGTTCAACAAGCAAGGGAAGAAAAACGACGATTATTACCATCTGCACAAGGACATTGATAGGTTCAGATGGTTCGTTGAAGAATTCATTGGGTTCGAATTTGATGACCTGATTAAAAATTCCAGTTTCAGGACCTTTTCAAATTCCATGTATTTTTGGTGGCTGGAGAAATATGTGACTTCAGTTAATCTAGATTTGCAATCTCCTGATGGTCCCATAGTTTTTGAGCAAGATGGTGAAGATGCTCAGACGTTCGTACCTATATGGGACTTTCCCGATTCTTTGTGGGAAATGGATCGAGATTGGTAACGGCAGAATCAACAGGTCTCCCCGCCAATCTGCCGTTACCCCACAGCCTACCGATCAAATCTCACTTTCAATCATATCTCTAACGATTTGGCACTTTCTTGAAGTGCAACAGTATCTCATCCTCCAACACTGACGGACGATCCTGATTCAGATTGGCTCATTCTGATGACCGTTCTGCGTTGCTCTACGGATGAGAGCAACTTTGCTAAAGATATAAATGGGATGAACCCTAAACAGGAGGAATCCCATGAAACACGATGGTCCCGAAGTTCGTTTCTACAACCACCTTAGCCCACGCCCCAGAGCAACTGATGACAAAAAGAACAGGTGGTACATTTATTCAAAAGATCAAGCCTTGCAATACCAGTTTATCCAGCTCCCAGGTCAAAAACGAAAGTATATCTGCTTGGACCTGGACTATGAGATGGCAGGTAGCAGATGGATGGATGAAGTCATGTTGGAACCAACGATTGTCATCATCAACCCTAAAAACACTCACGCCAAGTATCTGTTTGAACTCAAAAGACCTGTTTACTTTCCATTGGCAGATGGAAGGAAGGCCAATTGGATCAGCCAGAAAGCAATCCGTTTTTTCAACAACGTGAGACGCGGCATGGATGTAGTTCTTGACGGTGATCATGGATACACAGGAAATGCGATTAACAACCCGTTCCATGATCACTGGAAAGTCCACTGGTGTGATGTGCAGTACGACCTTCAAGAGCTTTCCGAGTTCATTCCGTATGTTCACAAAGAATACGTACAGGTTGACGATGAGGTCTATGAGGGCCGCGAGAAGACAATGTTCCATCACTGCCGGAAGCTTCTGTATCCGAAAGTGAAGAACTACTCAGACTTTGATTCTTGGAAAACTGCCGTTGAAAAGGTTGTTCTCGATTACTATCACAATGTTGCGAAACAAATGGAAGGTGATCACGAACTAACCATTTCAGAGGCTTATTGTGTCATCAACTCAATCACTAAATGGACCTGGAACAAGAAGGATGATCCCAACTTCAAACAACACATGTACAACCGTGGCGTGATGAATCTCGGATCAATTGGCTATGATCTGCCAGATGACGAACTTGAAAAGGAACGTAAGCACCGCCTGTCACTCGGCGCTCACTACGTTAACCAGAAACGGACAAATCAAACTCGTCAGAAAATCCTGGACGCTATCGAAACTATGAAAGCAAACGGAGAGAAAGTAACACGGAAGAAAATCTGCAATGTCACTGGTCTTGGACAATCCACCTTAAATAGATACAAATCTATCATTAATAACCATAAATAATACCCTTATTATATTTTATATATATCGTATATTTATAACTAATTTAAATGACCAGTGATTACCGTGACTATACTCCCCCTTTAATTGCCACTATCTAATAAAGCGGGTGGGCATTTTTTTGTTGTATTGTTCGATTCTGATGAATGAAATGAAAGAACTATTACTTTCATCTGCATTATCTAGTTCTATACTTTTTATTCTTAGAGATATTTTATAAAGATATATATTACCATGGTGAAACTCTTTCACTGAAGGAGGTGACAATGGTTCATGCAACGATTGTTTCGAAAGAGACAATCTTCAGAATTTTACAGTTGAAACTCACTAAGAAAATACTCAAGAAGACACTGAAGGTCGTTATCATCGTCCTCATCGACGAAGGATTGCGAGATAAGCGTTGAAGGAGTGTTTTGGGAAAGGAAGATTCTCTTCGGGGTGTCTTCCTTTCTTTTTGTCTTTTGTTGAATGGCTTGAACGGCAGCACCGTCGAACACCTTAGCATAATTTTACAGTATTTTCAAATAGATATATATATTCCATCCACCGTCAAGGTCGTTCTGGCATGGCCCTGATCAAAAAAAATCAAAAAAAATTGCGCATCACCTGCCGGGTTCACCGGCTGATGATGAAGGGTCTTTACTTAGATGTATGAAAAACTGTTTGAGATGATGAAGAGACTAGCAGGAGAAATGGTGTAGAATTTACCAAAATATTTCAGCGTGTTACAGGCACAGGATGACAAAATCTACACCTACTGGACCATACCACACGGCACAGTCTGCGGCAACATATTTGGACTACAGCTACGACCGATTTCGGTTGCTGGCTCGTAAGCACCAGATCCCCAGACGCGGCCCTGGCAAGAACCGTTTCGCACAGTCGGATTTGGACCTGTTTATGGTCGATCCAGATGCATTTCTGGATGCTCCACTGCTGGTGAAACCAAAGAGACGCAAAGTTAAGAAACTCTAGCAAAGGAGGCTATATGGGAACCGTTTTCCCGCACCCGACCACCGGGCAATACGTTGCTCGTTGGTACTGGAAGGAAGGCAAGAAACGCATACAGAAGCAGAAGTCCTGCGGTTTCGGTGAAGAAGGCAAGAAAGCTGCTGAAAAGCTCGTCGCAGAAATGGATGCGAAAATCGAGCACAAGAAGAAGTCGTTACTGGATTCGCTCACAGGTGACATCGTGTATTTCGATGAACTCAGCCAGCATTACTTCGCGGCAGATGCACTCAAAGAACCGAAACGTTGGAAGACTGATTGGAAAAAATTGTTAAACGATCATTTGCTTGAAGATCTCGGTCAATTGCCGATGACCCAGCTCACTGAAGGATACGTTACAGCACTGGTGATGAGGGCATTTCCAGAAGCATCGCCAGTGACGCAGAGCGCGTACCTCAACTACATTAAGCGCATGTTCAACTTCGGAATTGAACGTGGGTACTTGAAGGAAAATCCGTTGCGTTTTGTCAAGAAGAAGAACTCGCCCCAGAAGCACTTGCTTTTGGACCTGGAGATGATCCGCAAGCTCAGAGAAACTGCCTCCAAGCATTCAGCTCAAGCGATCGAAATCCTTGCAAATACGGGAGTACGACCTGGGCCAAGCGAACTGCTCAGCCTGCGGTACGACACTGTATTATGGGACAAATCTGCGATCCGTGTTTGGTCTGCGAAGAATCAACGCTGGCGCACGATCCCGCTGAAGGCTTCGTTTCTCAAGAAACTCCGTGCATGGAAGAAGGAGAACAAGAGCGGCTATATCGTCGAGTATCGTGGCAAGCAGATCATGAGTTGCGCTGGAGCTTTTCGGCGCACCTGCGACAAGCTTAAAATCGACAAGTCGGTAGAGCAATACGACATCCGCCACTGGTTTTGCACTCAACTGCTGTCTAACGGCGTACCTGTGAAGACTGTCTCAGTGCTGATGGACCACTCATCTGCCAAGATGACCCTGGACCGCTATGCACATGTAATAATTGGAGATACAGAGAAAGCGATTGAACATTTACCCGATCTGGACTAGCTGGCCCGTCACGGACCAAGCGATGAAGGGAGGGCCAGAAATGGTCCTCCTTCATTTTTTTGGACGGTCCATTGCCGAATTCAGCTCAAGCGGTGGTGGGATGATGGGCCCAAGGATCGAACTCTTCTCACGGCGCGAACCAGCGCAGTCTATTTTCCGCCAGCACAGGGCTTAATGCCACATAATAAAAACTCAGGACCGTTTTTTTAAGCCATTCAAGTATTGACTATAACTTCGGTAAAGCAAATAATTCATTTTATACATATGGAACAAGGCGGTAGCACCATTCAGGAGCAATTCCTCTCTATCAACATCCATGGGCCATAAAACCTCCACTCCTCCTAAATCGCCTGAACCTCCGCCATGCATTTCAAGCAAAAGATAATTCTTCACGATATTGAAGATGTTACTCTTTGAAGACGAATACTTCTCTAGGAGCTTTCCCTCGTCACCGGCTAGCCCTGCATTTTCAGAAAACTTACAATCTCCACACTTGTTAAGTTCAATCAAATGCTCCCAAAAATCATCCCCCATGTACTTGAGGCGGTATGGATGCACAAAAGAAACGTCCAAGAAGAGCTTCCCTTCGTAAAAACCAAAATTAAAAGACTCTTGAAGTTTTTTTGACCGGGCTTGTCCAAGGTAACACCATGAGTTCTCTTGATGACCAAGGTAGAATTTCCATGTGTCCTTTACTTTCATGCTGCCAACCCAAAGAGAAAGAATTTCGGCAAAGACATGATCTATTTCTTGCGTTGACTCAGACTTTTTTACTCCAGAAGAAACATTGCCATAGGCGGTGGCAATGAGTTCATCCCATTCTGGCTTCCAAATATCTTTCATAACCACCCGTCCTGTTCGAAATAGTGTACAGTTTTTTTGAAACAGCATTTCTATAAGCGATTTAGGTAGAAACATACACCCTTCTGGCACGAAAAATCCTACGCGCCGCCACAGCCAGAGACACATAAAGATACACACAGAAAATACGATCCTAAAATTCTGCTTTGCGTACCTCCTGTATCAGTCGATGATGGAGGGTAGATGGGGATTTTGCTGAAGGATGTCTAACCCCGCAGGGTAATTAAGGGTTGAGCGTTTTCCGCTTCATACACCTTCATAAACAGTTCATACAGCGACTTAATCAGTGATCTCAAACACTTAGTCAACATAATGGTTGACCAGCTGGTTGACCAACCATAGAAAAAGGACCATCCAGCCTATCAAGCTAAACGGTCCTTTTACTTAAGAAAATATGGTGGTGGAGCTGGAGGGAATCGAACCCACGACCTCTTGAATGCCATTCAAGCGCTCTCCCAACTGAGCTACAGCCCCACTGCGTTGGGAAGAGTCGTGTGACACAAAAGCCACAAGCATGTCAACAACGAATCGCAAAAAGATATCCAGGCATTGCTATGCATGCAGTTGATTGGTATCCAGACCAGCCTTTCGACTATGGGATAATGGGAGTACCTTGCGAAGGCCTGTTTGGGGAAGGAGAGTGCAGGATGCAGGAATTGTTTGCGCGTTCGGAGCAGACTCTGGAGCGCGCCCGGCGTGTCGTACAGGATTCCGGCGTCATCTCATGCTGGGCTGCTGTTGGGGCGCGAGTGGAGCTTGTGGGGTCCATGCGGACAGGGTTGATGCTGCACCATCTTGATATTGATATGCATGTGTATACTTCGGATTGCAGTATTGCTGAGAGTTTTGGTGCAATGGCGAGCCTGGCGGGGGATTCGCGCATCCAGCGTGTGGAGTATGTGAATCTGCTGGAGGCCGAGGATCATTGTTTGGAGTGGCATGCCTGGTACAAGGATACGCAAGGAGCAATTTGGCAACTGGATATGATCCATATGTCGGAAACATCTCCTTTTGCAGGATATTTTGAGCGTGTTGCCGACGCCGTCCGCAATGCTCTGACTCCGGAAACCAGGCGGGCCATTCTGGAAATACGCCATGCGTTTCGGGATGATGCCGAGGTAAAGGGCATTCAGGTCTATCAGGCCGTGTTGCGGGATGGAATACGTGGACCCGGCGAGTTCCAGCGCTGGCAAGACGAGCATGCCGTGCAGGGGATCATTGACTGGATGCCGTGAACGGATGCGCTGTATGCGTGATGGCAATGCGTTGGCCGTTGGCTTTTGAGGGGAAGTCTCCGGGCTGACTTACGAAAGAGAAAACCAGTATTTTATAAACTTTCCAAATCGTTCTCCTGGTGCATCATAATTTATAGATTGCAAAATCAGCGAGGAGGGGATATCGCCATTGGGCGATTTCTCCCCCCTTTGGCCGTGCTGGAAAGTGCGCTCAGCTTGGAGGAACGCACAACGCTACGGATACAAAATGAGGTTTGTTGAAGCAGCGTTTTTTGTACCTTGTCCCGTGAAGCGCCTGGATTGGGAGGCGCGCCTATCGGTTGCAGTGTGTGATGTTCGGCTGGGAGCGTTGTTTCCGGCCAGGCCGTGACGCGTTCGGGCCTGCCTTGTACGGGACGTAAATTTTAAACCAAGCGTGTAGTGAGTATGGCTGAATTACAGAAGAAGTATGGATTCTGGACCGCGACCGCCATGGTCGTGGGAATCGTGATCGGGTCGGGCGTTTTCTTCAAAGCTGATGACGTGCTCAAGGCCTCGGGCGGCAGCCTGACCACCGCCCTGACCGCATGGCTCATCGGTGGATTGATCATGGTGGTCACGGCCTATGTGTTTTCCAAAATTGCCACCCGCATTGAAAAGGTAAACGGTGTGGTGGACTATTTTGAACAGGCATATGGGAGTAAGGCCGGATATCTGGTGGCCTGGTTCATGACCTTCATTTATTATCCCACACTGGTGGCTGTGCTGGCCTGGGTTTCGGCCAACTATACGGCGGGTCTGCTCCAGATGGAAAATGGCGTTTGGCCGATTTCCGCCATTTATCTGACCGCCTTTTTCCTGCTGAACTATTTTTCGCCCATTCTGGCGGGCAAATGGCAGGTCACTTCCACAGTGGTGAAGCTGATACCACTGGGACTTGTGGCCATTGTCGGCGGTGTGGTCGGGCTGAGCAGCGGCCAGACCATGACCAACTTCATGCAAACCGCGGACACGGTATCCGGCGAGGGCGGTCTGGCCGTGGCAACGCTTTCCACTGCGTTTGCGTATGAGGGCTGGATCATTGCCACGGTTATCAACGCGGAATTGCGGGACGCCAAGCGCACCCTGCCTCGAGCCTTGGTGGTGGGAACCATCGCCGTGGCCGCCATCTACATGCTCTACTACCTCGGTATTTCCGGCGTGCTGACCAACGCGGAAGTCCTGGCCGAAGGCGACGGCGCTCCGGTCAAGGTCATTGCCCTGATTTTCGATAAACTCAGCGGTACGGTTCTGACCGTGTTCGTGATCATTTCCTGCCTGGGTACATTGAACGGTCTGATTATGGGATCGGCCCGAGGCATGTATTCCATTGCTTCCCGCAGGATGGGACCAGCCCCGGACGTGTTCCGCAAGGTCAATCCCGTGACCAACAGCACCATCAATTCCGCAGTGCTGGGCTACCTGCTCTCCTGCATGTGGCTGGTCGTCTGGTACGGGAACTTCAATGGCTGGTGGGGACAGTTTATGGATATTTCCGAACTGCCGATCGCGTTTTTGTATGTGATCTACATCTCCATTTATATATGGGTGATGCGTACGTTCACAGACTTGGGAAGCTTTAGCCGTTTTCTTTGTCCACTGCTGGCGGCGGCCGGATCCCTATACATCATTTGGGGTGCAGTGCAGAAGGACATGTTCCTGCACTTTTTGGTTATCTCGCTGATCATTGTCGCGGTCGGGCTGCCCTACATGCGGGTGCGGCGCTAACGGATCAACGAGACTGCAAAAACCAGCATTGTCGGAAACTGGCGGATTGCCTTTTTGGGCAGCTTGCCAGGCTTCTGACAGTTTTGGGGAACTGTTGAAGTTCTGTGCGACGGGCCGCTTTTTCGTTTTCCCGGGAAGCGGCCCGTCTGCTGTTTCCAGGGTGTGGACATTTCTCCCGCATCGTGGAAAATATCTTTTTTCCCCTTCGTAAAGTCGTTTGCAGGTACGCGAGGACCGTGCTAGGCAACGTCTGTCGGCCAGTGGTGCCGGATCGCCGGGGGGCGGATTCGACTCGGCAAACCCCATGGGGGGGGAGGCATTCTGTCGGCGTAGCACGAGGTTGCAGATGGATTCATTCAATAGTCGCGAACGTGCGCAACAACGGCGCTTCGCGGAAAAGCGGGACCAGCTGTTTCGTCCCGTGGTGAACTGGCTGATGCAAAAGGGCATCACCTCCAACCAGGTTTCATTGCTTGGGGTGGGCTTTTTGGCGCTGGCTTGTCTCATGCCTCCGCCCCTGGCTTTGCCCGCGGTGGTGCTGATTATTTTGTATGTGCTGTGCGACGGCATCGATGGTCCATTGGCCCGGCAGTCCGGCAAGGCCCATGACGGCGGGTCATTGGTGGACATTGTTGCGGATCAAATGGGCGTGGTGTTGCTTACGGCTTCAGCCACCTACCACCTGGACGCGTTTGGACCGGCCATGGTGTTGTTCAGCGCGGCCTACACCGTGTTTATCGGTCTCGTGGTCTATGCCAATGAGCTGGACGTTTCCGTGCGCATCTTCGTACGTTCCAAGTATCCGTTTTACACGCTGTATGGAATCGGCCTATACCAAAATCAGGATATTGTTTCCTGGTTTTGTGGGCTGTTTGCAGTGTATTATGCCGTGGAGTCCTCCACGGTGCTCAAGAAGATTTACGATTACCACGCGTCTCAAACAGAACAGCGCGATTCATAGCCGGTGGAGGGCAGAGCGGTCTCGGTCATGGTCCACCCATGGCTGCTGCGCGGACCGACTGCCGGAATCGATCGGCTCAGGACTCAGCCGCTGTGCCGCGCAGTGTTGGTGTAAGCGTCTTCCGACAGTTGTCAGGCATGTTCGGGGGACGGGAGTTTGCACGGCACGGTGAAATAGGCCGACGTCCCCTGATCTTCCTTGCTTTCCAGCCAAATGGTGCCGCCCATGCGTGAAATCAGTTGACGCGAGATGGTCAATCCTAATCCCGCCCTGCTGAACCGTTTGGTCATGAACGGCTCGCCAATGGCAAACGCGTCAAACAGTTCGTCCAGATTCTGCTGGTCGATGCCGGTTCCCGTGTCCCGCACCTCAAAACAGAGCACCACGGTTCCGCTTTCCTGCATACGGCCGGGGGCGGAATGCTGTTCCTTTGAGGACGGCTGGGAGTGCGGTGAATCGGTCCATTCATAGACGGTGACGTTGATTTCTCCCTCCCGCGTAAAACGAGCAGCATTGTTGAGCAGATTGATGAGCACCTGCCGAACCTTGGGAGCGTCAAAAATCAGGGTGTCCGGAAGATCGGCATTGACCTGCCAAACAAATTCCAGCCCTTTTTCCCGGGCCTGTCGGTCGTACATGGTCAGGACCGGCGCCAGGGCATCAGGGAGGTTGTGCGCCTCCATACAGGCTGGCACCTTGCCGGAGTCCAGTGAAGACAATTGCAGCAAATCTTCCACCAGGTTGAGCAAATGCTGGGCGGAGTGGAGTTGGTCATGGAGAAAAGCGGCCTGCTCTTCCATGGGGTTGCTGTCCAGCAACAATTCCGTCATGCCGATGATGCCGTTGAGCGGAGTGCGAAGTTCGTGACTCATATTGGCCAGGAAGGCGCTTTTGGCTTTGGCGGCCTGTTCGCTGGAGTGTTTTGCCTGGACCAGCTCCCTGGTGCGTTCGTTCACGGTTTGTTCCAGCAGCCGTTTTTCGTTGGCCAGGGCCAAGTGGGTTTTGATGCGGGCCAGAATAATAGGCGCGCTGAACGGCTTGGTGATGTAGTCCACGGCTCCGGCTTCAAGGCCGCGTGCCTCGTCCTCTGTGCGGGTCAGAGCCGTGACGAATAACACGGGAATGCCTTTGGACCGGTCATCGGCCTTCAGCAAGCGGCAGACCGCGTATCCGTCCAATCCGGGCATCATCACGTCGAGTAAAATCAGGTCCGGCGGGTTGGAGAAGGTCAGCTCCAATGCGTCCGGACCGTTGGTCGCCACGCTGACATTGTATTCATCCATGAGCAATTCGCTCAGGATTTCTATGTTGAAGGGCTGGTCATCCACGATGAGGATGCGGGCCTTTTCCTTTTCCGTCATTGGTTGGCTCCCTGCGAGGTCGGATAGTTGCTCAACAGCTCGTGAAGCTCGTCATGGGCTGCGGCCAGATCGAAAATTTCCATGTGTTTTTCCATGCGCCTGGCCCGGCCGGGATCCAGTCCGGCCAGGGCTGGGCCGAGTTCCTTTAACAGGTGTTTGGCGGAAATGTCCGCCTGTGCCAAAAGTTCGAGCAATGCTTCCAGGCGTTGCCGTAGCTGCGGGGTGAGCGCGGTGGGTGTGGCCAGTGGAGACGGGGATGGTTCGTCGCTTCCGGAGGATGACTGCGTGCTTTTCCAGTCACGGAGAAAGCGGGAAGCATGCTTATGCAGTTGTTCCAGCGCGGCATGTTCCTGTTCCTCGTTTTCAATGGATTTTTCCAATGCGGCTGCCGCGTTTGCCAGGAGATTAAGCCCGAGATTCCCTGCCACGCCTTTGATGGCGTGTGTTTGCCGCAGGGCCGACATGCGTTGTCCCTCTGTGAGCAAGCGCGCTACAGCTGCGAGGGTTTCAGGGAGTTCTTGGGCAAAATTGTCCAGCAATCGAAGCAGGAGCTGATGGTTGCCGCGGACGCGGCGCAAGGCTGTCTCGGTATCCATGCCGGGAATCCGGGGTACGGATGCGGCGGCATATTCTGCCGATGGCATGGACGCGACGGGAGCGGAGGATGCTTCGGGTGCGCTGTTTGGTTTGATCCAACGGGCCAGCGTGAGCATGAGTTCTTCCGGGTCAATGGGTTTGGAAACGTGGTCGTTCATGCCGGCGGCCTTGCTTCGTTTCTTGTCCACGTTCAGGGCGTGGGCGGTCATGGCGATAATGGGCAGCTTTTGGTGTTCCGGCAAATTGCGGATCCGGCGTGTGGCCTCATATCCATCCATGCCAGGCATTTGGATGTCCATCAGCACGGCATCATAATTGTTGTTGACGACGTTCGTGAGTGCCTCGTTGCCGTTGGTGGCCACGTCGGGATTGATTCCGGCGCTTTGGAGGATCTCCTGGGCAACCTGGCGGTTGATCGCGTTGTCTTCCACCAGCAACACGTTGGCTCCATGCAGTGCCTCGGGGACGCCCACGGTGTTGCGGATTTTTGGAGTTGCTTGAAGATTCGACCGCTCCGAGTCCTGGAATAAGGACATGATGGTGTCCAATAGAATGGACCGGTTGAAGGGCTTGAGCAGAAAACCGTCGAGATTGACCCGTTCGACCCTGGCCATGGCTTCGTGCTGGCCGTGGGCCGTGAGCATGATGAGCTTGGGGGGCGGCGTAAATGTCTCCTTGACGCGTTGGGCCAACTCCATGCCGTCCATACCGGGCATGCGCCAGTCCGTGATGATCAAATGATATGGAGCGTTGTTCTCCTGAGCGCTTTGGATCATGCGGAGCGCTTCAATCGCGTCTTCAGCCGTGTCGGCATGAAGCTTGAATCCTTTGAGCATTTTTAAGAGCACCACGCGGGAGATCTGGTTGTCGTCCACGGCGAGTACGCGCAGACCTTCCAGCGGCACCAGAGCCGGGCGTGAAGGTTCGCGATGCTCTTCAGGGATGGAAAGCCGGATGGTAAAGCTGAAGCGGCTCCCTTCGCCGGGCGTGCTCCGCAGGTCCATTTGGCCGCCCATCAGTTCGACGATGCGTTTGCATATGGCAAGGCCCAACCCGGTCCCGCCGAATTTCCGGCTGATGGAGCCGTCGGCCTGGCTGAAGGGGGTGAAAAGCTGACCCACCTGTTCCGGGTCGATTCCGATACCCGTGTCCTGTACCGCGAATTCCAGCAGCACGGTGGCTCCCTCACGCTCCAGCATATCCACGCTCAGGAGCACTTCACCTTCTTGCGTGAATTTAACGGCATTGCCCAACAGATTCAGCAGCACCTGCCCGATTCTTGCCGAATCTCCCTGAAGCCGATGCGGTATTTCGCTTCGAATCTGGATGCGCAGGTCCAGGCCTTTATCTTCAGCGCTCACACTCACGATGTTCAGCACGTTGTCGAGCACGTCATCCAGCCGGAACGGTTCGTTTTCCAGGGTAAACTGGCCGGACTCGATCTTGGAAAAATCAAGCACCTCATTGATGATGCCCAGCAGTGACTTGGCTGATATATCGATTTTGGTTAGATAGTCTAATTGTTTAGGGGTAAGGTTCGTTCGAAGGGCAAGATACGTCATGCCGATGATGGCGTTCATGGGCGTGCGGATTTCATGGCTCATGCGTGCCAGAAATTCGCTCTTGGCACGGCTGGCCTCGATGGCGTGTCGGCGGGCGCGGTCCAATTTATTGCGGTTTTGCAAACTGATGTAGACGAGCCTGGCACGCATTGTCGCGAAAACAAGGATCAGAATCAGGGCGGCGAAAAAGTAGCTTAGAAATCGCTCCCGGCTTTCGGCTCGGAAGAGGGCATCTTCCGCAGGCAGGTGGGCAACGATTTTCCAGTGGAGCGCTTTGGGGCTGCGGCGGGTTCCGACGCGTGGTGACGTCACGAACAGGGTGGCAAAGGTGTAGCTTCCCTGAGGGGTGCTGCGTTGTCCTTGGAAATGTTGGCGGATGAAAGTCCACGCCTCGGGATGCTGCTGAAAGAAGGAGTGGTCTTCCTGGTCTGGAAACATGAAGGCGAATTCGTCACGCGGGGTAGGACCGAGCAGGTAGTAGCCGTCGCTATTGAGCAGGAACGACCGTACGCCGAGCCGAAGATTGGTGCGTCGCAGCGCCTGCAGGAGAATCTCGGCATTGTAGTTGAGCAGCAGCAACCCGTTTGGTTTTCCCCCTTGAAACAGAGGCATTCCAACACGCAGCATGGGGCGATGGGGCGTTTCAATCTGTTGGTTCTCAATATTCAGATCCATGGGGGAAATATAGATTTGCCCCTCTGGCAAGGCCATGGCTTCCCGAAAATAATAACGTTGGGACTTGTCCTGAAGTTGTTCCGGGGGGACCACTTCGGGGCGGCCCTGTTTTAGGTTCACGCGTAATAATTCCAGACCGGTGGCGGACAGGAAGCGAAGCTGGTCGTAGCCGTTGCTGATTTCAGCCAGAGAAATAAATTCCGAAGCCAGCCGTTTCATTTCTTCCGGAGTATCCTGGTGCGGCCTGTCCGGGCGATGGCGGGCGGAGAGCAGCTTCAGGTCGTGAAAAATTATGTCCAATTCCCGTCGGACCACCTGGGTGAGGGATTCCACGGCGGAGACTTGTTCACGATGTAAAATACGACGCTTTTCATCCAGATCCTGACGATAGAGCAGGTACATGCCCGTCCCGACGATCAGGGCGAGCAGGATAAAAGTAACGAAAAAGCTGCGGGCTGGAATCCCGTATGAGCGAAGTTGATTGAGCATGCTGTTTCCTCAAACGAGGGAAGGTGCCCCCTGAAAGATTGAGAGGAATTTAGCATACCAGACTGTCGGGGTGTGTTATAAACCGGGATGGTCGGCAAAAGGAAGGAACCGTCCCATGGAAAAGGGGGGGACGGTTCCGCTGTGGAGCGTTTAGTTGGGGCGGTGGTTCCATCCGAGCCAGTAAAAGCCCAGATCCGAAAGGAGCGTGTTGAAATTGGAAAAATCAACCGGCTTGACGAGATAGCTGTTGGCGTATTGCATATACGCATGCTTCACATCGCTGTCCGCCTCGCTGGTGGTCAGAATGACCACGGGAATGGCCCGCATCTGTTCATTGGTCTTGATGGTCTTGAGAACCTCCAGGCCGTCGATTTTGGGCAGCCGGAGATCCAGCAGAATCAAGCCGGGGCGTGGGCTTTTTTCCGGGTCTTCATATTGATTCCGCCGGAATAGATAGTCCAGTGCCTCTTCGCCGTCCTGCACATGGCAGATGCGGCTGCGCATCTTTTGGTCCCGCAATCCCCGGATCACAAGCTCGGCATGGGCGTCATTATCTTCCACAAGCAGTATGGTCATGGCCTCTCCTGAAACCTCGTCAATGCTGAACATTCTTGCACTCCAAAGGTAGGCATGGGGTTGTGCCGTGGGCTGTGTCAGCGTCTGGCCCGAGGCGAATTACCAGATTTGTATTCTCGCTCAAGTAAAAAAAAATTGCAACGATCCGAAGACATCATTGCAAAGGTTTGACCCGGGGGTGTCCGTGAAGGGGAAAAACAGGAAACGAGTCTCATAACAATCTGTTAACACGAAATAAAAAATGAAACTTGGGCGACGGTCCCATGAACATGGGCTTCTTGCCATTTTGATCGTTTTTGGTAGGTTGCGACAGCGCCGTGCCGGGCGCGCAGAACTTCGCATTTTCTCTCCGAATACCCGTTAGGAAGCCCGCAAGGGCGGAAGGACTATGAGTCAGCATACCAAGCAAGAATTTCAAAGCGATATCAAACTGCACCATTTCAACAACCGTCATTTGCTGTGGCGCTCATTCCATTATTTTTATCCACACATCTGGAAAGTGATCATCGCATCCGTGTCCGCACTGGTTGTTTCGGCCACCAACGGCGGCGTGGCCTATCTTGTGAAGCCCGCCATTGACGACATCTTCGTCAACAAGGATGTGGAAGCCCTGAAGTTGGTGCCGCTGCTGTTTATTGGCGTGATGCTGGCCAAGGGAGCCACGCGTTTTTTGCAGGTCTACCTCATGCGGGTCACCAACCTGCGGGTCGCACAGGTCTTGCGGGACCATTGCTACGACAAGGTCATGCGCATGCCCATGCGCTTTTTTGACGACAACCGCGTGGGCGTGCTCATGTCCCGCGTTATTGGTGATGTGGCTGGGGTCGGCGGCACCATGCCCGCGCTGATCATGATCGTCCGCGAGACGCTTACCGTGATTGGCCTGCTGGGGGTCGTCTTGTACCAGGATGCGTATTTGGCCATGTGGTCCATCTTGGTCATGCCCCTGGCTATTTATCCTTTTTTCTATTTCGGGAATAAACTGCGGAAAATCGGCAGAGAAAGCCGTGTCCGCGCTTCCACCATCAACACCGTGGCCCAGGAGACCTTCAGCGGGGTCCGTGTGGTCAAAGCCTTTGCCAACGAAAAGAACGAGATCAAGCGGTTTGTGCGCCAGAGCGCCGACGTGGTCCGCATTGCCCTGCGAGGGGTGTTGGCGTCGGAGCTTTCGTCGCGGGTCATGGAACTGGTGGGGGCTTTCGGCACGGGCCTGGTGATCTGGTACGGCGGCATGCAGGTTATTCAGGGCGTATCTACGCCTGGAACGTTTTTTTCCTTCATGGCTGCCATCATCATGCTCTATGAACCGGTCAAGAAAATCAACACCAGCTATCAGGATCTGCAAAAGGCCTTGGCCAGTGCGGAGCGCACTTTTGACCTGCTGGATTCGCCCGAGATCGTCCCTGAAAAAAGCGGCAGTGAGGAACTGAAGGAAACGTTCCAGCGGCTTGATATCGAGGATGTCCGGTTTTTCTATCCCGGGAACGCCAAGCCTGCGCTGGACGGGGTGAATCTGGAAGTTCGACAGGGGGAACGCGTGGCCATTGTGGGACCGTCGGGTTCGGGAAAAACCACGCTGGTGAACCTCTTGCCCCGTTTTCACGATGTGAGCGAAGGCCGGATTTTGCTCAACGGTCGTCCCGTGGCGGATTATACGCTCGAAAGCCTGCGCTTGAGCATGGGGATTGTTTCCCAGGATTCGTTCCTTTTCAACGATTCGGTGCGGAACAACATCGGGTATGTCAGCGGAGAACACAGTCAGGCGGATATTGAGCGCGCGGCCAAGGCAGCGTATGCGCATGATTTCATTATGGATCTTCCAGATGGTTACGACACCGTGGTTGGAGAGCGCGGAGTGGCCCTTTCCGGTGGGCAAAAGCAGCGCATCACCATTGCCCGCGCTCTGCTCAAAAATCCGCCGCTTATGATCCTGGATGAAGCGACCAGTGCGCTGGATACCGAGTCCGAACGCATCGTGCAGAAAGCGTTGGACAATCTCATGCGTGAGCGCACAAGTATTGTCATTGCCCATCGGCTTTCCACGGTGCTCAACGCACATCTGATCGTGGTCATGGAGCAGGGCAAAATCGTGTCTCAGGGTCGGCATTCGCAATTGCTGGAAAAGTGTCCCTTGTACCAGCGGCTGTATCGAATGCAGTTTGAAGGCGAGTAGGCGCGTGGATTGATGCATTGAACCGTTTTGAAACGAAAAAAAGCTCCGGGCATGATGTCCGGAGCTTTTTTACTGCCGCTCAAGCGGGCTTCGGTCAGTGCGTACTTATATCCATTCCGGTTCCACACGGCGATCGCTGTCCGCATCGCCCGTATTAACGGTGCCTTTTGGCTCGATGAGCATGATTTTGACTTCTTCGGGGCAAATCGGCATGTGCTCCACCCCACGCGGCACAACGATGCATTCCCCTTGTCCCACGGTCACGTCGCGGTCCCGGAAGCGCATGGTCAACTCCCCCTCCAGCACATGGAACATTTCGTCCTCGTGGGCATGGCTGTGCCAGAGAAACTCTCCCTGGAGCCGTGCCAGCTTTATGTACATGCCGTTCATTTCGGCCACGACTTTTCCCTCCCACTGTTCATTGAAGAGGGCGAATTTCTCTTTCAGTGAAATTTTATCCGGGGAAAGTTGACTCATGAGGGGACTCCTTGCTCCGTGATGGTGTCGGGAACGGTGGGACCGGGAGCTTCCTTGACCGGCCGTAGGCAGATGATGGTGCGGGTGGAATTGACGGAGGGAATGTCGTTGATGGTCAGGAGCAGGTCTTCCAGCTCCTCGGTGTCTCGGCAGCGGACTTTGGTGAGAAAGCACTCCTCGCCTGCCAGGTGAAACACCTCTTCCACATTGGATATGCCGGAAAGCGCCTGGCCGACGGCCCGGGCTTCGCGGTGGGGAGAAATGCGTACCCCCACGAAGGCCAGAAGGCGGAGGTCCAGTGGTTCGGGAGCCAAGATGGCGGCATACCCACGGATAATGCCCCGCGATTCCAGTTTGCGCACCCGCTCATGCACGGCGGAGGTGGTCAGCCCCACTTGGCGGGCGATTTCCGCATTGGACGTGCGGGCATCATTGCGCAGAATATCCAGAATCCGTCTGTTGGTTTCATCAATGCTTATCTGATCCATCATATTTTGACTATATTCCGGAAAGCAGCGCTTCGTCAACGACGAATCAACATGTTTTGGTGTTTTGATGGAACGAAATTACGGAAGAAAAAGGTTGAGTAGCTGGGAAAAGCCTTTGTGGGCAGAGCCTGGGAGATTGGCGCGAGCGGATAAGGGAATCGGGATTGGGGGAGACCGGGCAACCGTGTTTGTCGGTGCCGTTGCAGCAGGGTGAGGCGCGAACCTCCATGGCCCGGAAACAAAGCCGGACCGTGGCAAGTTGGGATCTGGATTCCCAGAGAGGAACAGCCCACAAAAAAACCCCGATACAAGATCGGGGTATATACTCAAGTGGTGCCCGGAAGAGGAATCGAACCTCCACTCCCGTAAGGGAACATGGTCCTGAACCATGCGCGTCTACCAGTTCCGCCATCCGGGCACATGTAAAAAGAGCTGTGTTTCGGCGTCTTCCGCGCCGTGCGAAGATGGTGTATATACGCCCTGTCTCCGCTTGGCAACCCTTTTTTTCAGTTTTTTTTACTCGGCAGGTTCACCCGGTTTTTTACGTTTGTTCATGGGGACGACCGGGCGGCGACGAGCGCCGGTGTAGATTTGCCGGGGCCGATGGATGCGCATGGCCGGATTCTGGAAGTCTTCATACCAATGGGCAACCCAGCCGGGCATGCGCCCGATGGCGAACATCACCGGGAACATGTTCACTGGGATGCCCAGGGTCCGGAGGATGATGCCCGAGTAAAAGTCCACGTTGGGATAAAGCTTGCGTTCCAGGAAGTAGTCGTCGGAAAGCGCGGCCTCGCCCAACTCCATGGCTGTATCCAGGAGCGGGTCGTGGTTGCCGGTTTTTTCCAGCAGGTCGTAGGCGGCCTTGCGCAGGATTTGGGACCGGGGATCAAAGTTTTTGTAGATCCGGTGGCCAAAGCCCATGAGCCGGAATTCCTTGTTTTTGACCCGCTCAATGTACTCCTTCACCGGGATGTCCTGCTCCCGGATGGTGGTGAGCATGTCGATGACCGCGGCGTTGGCGCCGCCGTGCAGTTTGCCCCACAACGCGCATATGCCCGCCGAAACCGAAGCGAACAGGTTGGCCTGCGTGGAACCGACCATGCGCACGGTGGAGCAGGAGCAGTTCTGTTCATGATCCGCGTGCAGGATGAAGAACAGGGACAAGGCGCGGACGGCCTCCTGCGGTGCGTCGTATATTTTGTTCGGAATGGAGAACATCATGTGCAGGAAGTTGCGGCAATAGGACAGACTTGGATTCGGGTACATGAATGGCCGCCCGATGGATTTGCGGTAGGCCCAGGCCGCAATGGTGCGTACTTTGGAAATGATTTTCGATACCGCCAGCAGGAACTGGTCCTTGCTTTCCAGTTCCAGCAGGTCGGGATGGTAGCATCCAAGGGAGTTGATCACGGCGGAGAGAATGGCCATGGGATGCCCCTGGGAGGGGAACCCGTCGAAGTGATGCCGCAGGCCTTCATGCAGTAGCTCCTGCTCCGTGAGCAGGGTGGAAAAATGTTGCAGTTGATCCCTGGTGGGCAGATAGCCGAAGATCAAAAGATAGGCTGTTTCGATAAAGGAACAATGCTCCGCGATTTCCTCGATGGGATAGCCGCGATAGTGCAGGGCGCCTTCCTCACCGTTCACGAAAGTGACGGACGAAGAGCAGGATCCGGTATTGCCGAAGCCGGGATCGTAGGTGATCAGTCCGGTGTCCTGCCGCAGTCGGGTGATGTCGATTCCGTATTCGTCTTCGCTGCCGCGAACAACGGGCAGTTCGATGGTTTTGCCGTCAAAGGTGAGTGTGGCTGAGTTTTTCGTACTGCTCATGAGGCTCCTTTTCCGTATTTGCACAGCAGAATATGCCGCTGGAAAGCCATGGAGGCTGTTTGAGGACGGGAGCCGATTGATGGGGAGCGGACGCTCCGTTCGGCTGTGCTATCTATAATGTTAACTATTCATTGTGTCCAGCGAAAATCTTTTTTGCTATTTGACAAAAACGTTATCGCTGGTCATGAGATGAGCTTTTTTTGCAGGTCGATTCCGTATTTTCGCATCCTGTTCAACACCGTTACCCGGCTGATTCCCAGAAGGCGTGCCGTTGCGGACTTGTTGCCGTTGGTCTCGCGCAGCGCGTGAACCAATTCCTGTTTTTGGCGCTCATCCCGCGTTCCCGCAACAGAGGCGGGTGAAAGATTCGTTCGTCCAACGCTGGTCCGGGGCGCCGTGAGTTGTGGCGGCAAATGTTCCGGGCCGATAACCTCCTCTCGACAGACCACTCCGGCGTATTCCAAGGCGCTTTTCAGTTCCCGCACGTTGCCGGGCCAGGAATACTCCATGAGCCGTTCCATGGCCTGGGTGCCGATGGAATTGGCAGAAGGAATCCGATGCGTTTCCGGGGAGTTTGTGGAGTCCTGGTCAACAGCCCGGCCGTGTTGTTTTAAAAAGTGTTCGGCCAGGAGCGGGATGTCCTCCCGCCGTTCGCGCAATGGCGGCAGATGGATGGGGATAACGTTGATGCGGTAAAAAAAGTCTTTGCGAAAGCGGCCCTGGTCCACGAGCGACCGCAGATCCTGGTTGGTGGCGGAAATCAGCCGGGCATCGAGCCGCAGGGGGCGATTGTCCCCGACCCGTTCAAAGCTGCGGGTTTCCAAGACCCGCAACAGCTTGACCTGCACGGCAGGCGGAATGTCTCCGATTTCATCCAAAAAGACGTCTCCGCCCCGGGCCTCCTCAAATCTTCCCTTGCGGTGGCGGTATGCGCCGGTGAACGCCCCCTTGACGTGCCCGAATATTTCACTTTCCAGCAGGGATTCGTTCAACGCGGCGCAATTGATTTGCACGAACGGTCCGTCGCGTCGCGGACCCAGGGCGTGAATAGCGGCGGCGGCCAGTTCCTTGCCCGTTCCGGATTCGCCGTGAATGATCACAGGGGCGTCGGACTGCGCGGCGCGCTCCAGCAGCGCAAAGACGTTGCGCATGACCGTGCTGTGTCCCACCATGCCGTAAAAGCGGTGTTCCCCGTCCAGCAGCCGGGAAAGCTCCTTGATTTTGCGGTCCCGCGCATCCAGTTCCGTGATGTCCGTGAGGGTTTCCACGGCACCGAGCACGATCCCGTCGCCGTCTTCGAGCAGGGAGGCGTTTTTGACCACATGAATGTATTCCCCGTCCTTGCGCCGGATGTGGCAGCTTTTCATATTTTCCCGGCGGACCTTGAAAAGCCGACACCAGTGCTTTTGCCCTTCGGCTCGGGAGCGGTGGCAAACGTCGCAGTCCAACACGCAGCAGGGAGCGTTGAGCAGTTCTTCGCGACTATAGCCCGTCATTCGCACCAGCGCGTCGTTGACCATCATGATGGTTCCGTCGGGCCGTGTCAGAAACAGCCCGTCCTGCATGGTGTTCAAAATTTCCCGTAGATAGAGATTGATCTCCTGTTCCGTCATAACGGCTCCAGCTGTTAAATTTTGAACAGGTGTATATGCAAGCGTATACGCAGGTGCGGCACCGAACACAAGTCCGGGATCGCAAAAAGCGGCGGATCCCCATGCGGTCAGCGTTGAACGCTGTTATGGTTTTTTTTGCACAAACGGCATGTTTCCTGCTATGATTGGAACGAAAAACGTATGAAAATAATGGAAGTTGAGGAAAACGACATGTCAAACAATACGTCAGGGGGAATGACCCGCCGGGGTTTTTTGCGTGCCTTGGGAGTCGGGGGCGTTGCCGTGGCCGGGGGCGCGCTGGTTCCGGCGGGTGGCCGCGCCGCGCAGGAACGGGTGCAAAGCTCTCCGGGCCAGGAGCTGGCCACGTTGCATGATCTGACCAAATGCGTGGGCTGCGGCGCTTGCGTGGATGCCTGTCGGGAGTCCAATGCCGGCAAATTCCCGGAGCCGGAAAAGCCGTTTCCACGCATGTATCCCGATCGGGTCAAGGTGGCGGATTGGTCGGAAAAGCGTGATGTGGACGACCGTTTGACCCCGTACAACTGGTTGTTTTTGCAATATGCCGAGGTGGAGCACCAAGGGCAGATCCATGAAGTGAATATCCCCCGGCGTTGCATGCATTGCCAAAATCCGCCCTGCGCGAATCTTTGCCCCTGGGGCGCTGCGGGCCGGGAGACCAACGGCATCGTGCGCATCAACGACAAAGTTTGCCTGGGCGGTTCCAAGTGCCGCTCCGTGTGTCCCTGGCATATTCCCCAGCGTCAGACAGGAGTAGGGCTGTATCTTGATCTTATGCCGTCCCTGGCGGGCAATGGGGTCATGTATAAGTGCGATCGCTGTTTTCAGTTGGTAGCGCAAGGGGAGACTCCGGCTTGCGTGAGCGCCTGTCCGTATGACGTGCAGACCATTGGTCCGCGGGAGCGGATCGTGGAGCAGGCTCACGCCTTGGCCGAGGAGATCGGCGGGTTTGTGTATGGGGAGCATGAAAATGGCGGAACCAATACTTTGTATGTTTCGCCGGTTCCCTTTGACAAACTGCATGCCGCCCTGGAGCGGGGCGGGCAGGTGGATTCCGCCAAAGGGCGGCCAGGACTGGAGCCGTTCCCCGACATGATGGGGTATGAAGAAAATCTGGCCGAGGCCGCGTTGATCGCGCCGTTTGCGGGCGTTGCTGCCGGGGTGCTGGCCGCGGGCAGGGCCATGTTCGGCAAACCGTCGTCGTCCCATCGGCCGGATGCTACGGCCGGAACCAACGGTGTGGAGAACCGGACCGGGGATCAGGAGGGCCGTCATGACTAGATCGCCGTTGCCGCGCTCTCTGAGCCGGTTGTTTGTCCTGCTGGTGGCTGCGCTTACGGTCACGGGCCTGGCGCAGATGCCCATCTTCAAAAGATATTATATCGCGGATATCCCAGGATTGGGATGGCTCAGCGACTACTACTTCACGCACATGGTGCATTACGTGGGCGCGGCTTTGCTCCTGGCGTTGCTGGGCTACGTGTCCGCCCGTTGGTTGCGGGAGTGGTCCGGTTCCATGCGCCTCACGCGGACAGGGCTGGTGCGTGTGGTCCTGTTGCTCGGCATTGTCGGGACCGGGGCGCTGCGCATGTATAAAAATCAGCCGGGCGTGTCTTTGGAGCCATTTACGGTCATGCTCGTGGATTGGACCCATCTGGGCCTGGTGCTGCTTTTGGGATTGGCCGCGGTATGGGCGCGGCTGATGGGGCGACGGGCGTATGCCGTTGCCGGGAGGCATTGAATCGGAACACAGGCCGTAGGGCCGAAGGAACATATGCAAGAGGGAGAACCGAAGTCCGAATGTGTAGAGGGAGGTAAACGGATCATGAGGCAGCAGTGGAGTATTGTGGGCTTGACCGTTGGCGCGATGCTTTTTCTCATCGTGTCGGCCGGAACGGTCCGGGCCGATGAAAATGCCCCGGGGAGGCTCATGGCGCGTCAGGCGACCATGACTTCTCATGCACCTATTACCGCGGATCATTCCAAGTTTCAGGAATTGCAGTTCGATCCCGTGAAACAGCGGTCATTCAAGGGACCGGAGGTGACGCGGGCTTGTCTGGGCTGTCACAACAAGGCGGCCATTCAGTTCCACCAGACCATTCACTGGACCTGGAGGGATCCTATTTCCGATCCGGAACGTAAAATCGGTAAGGGCGGATTGACGGTGAACAATTTTTGTGTGGCCGTACCGTCCAATGAGCCGCGTTGTACGTCCTGCCATGCGGGCTATGGATGGGAAAGCAAGGATTTTGATTTTGCAAACCCCGAGACCGTGGACTGTCTGGTCTGCCACGATCAGACCGGGGAGTATCAGAAGTTTCCGACCATGGCGGGGTATCCCGCGCCCTGGATCGCGGATCCTGAGAACCCCGGCGAACAAAAGGGCAAAACGTTCAGCAGTGGAAAGGTGTTTTACGCACCCAATTGGGCCGAAGTGGCGCAGAGCGTGGGCCGCCCGGATCGGACCAACTGCGGAACCTGCCACTTTTACGGTGGTGGCGGGGATGCTGTGAAGCATGGTGACCTGGATTCAAGTCTTTCCCATCCCGATAAGCACCTGGATGTGCATATGGGCACCAAGGATTCCGGCGGGCAGGAGTTCGCCTGTATCCGGTGCCATACCACCAAGGCCCACGACATTGCGGGACGCATTTATTCCAACCCCGCGGTCATGGAACGCAAGAGTCTGGTGGAACATGACCTGCAACCCAAGATCATGTGCGAGTCCTGCCACACCGCGGATCCGCATGGGGATCAGAAAATGAACGACCACACCGACCGTGTGGCCTGCCAGAGTTGTCACATTCCCACCTTCGCGCGGGTCAAGCCCACCAAGATGTGGTGGGATTGGTCCAAGGCCGGGGACAAGGAACGCAAGGCCGTTATGGATGAATACGGCAAGCCCGACTACGTGAAGAAGAAGGGTGAGTTCGTGTGGGCCAAGGACGTGGTTCCAGAGTACCATTGGTTCAACGGCGCCATGACCACCACCACGGCCGAAGACCGCATCGATCCTTCGGAAGAGGTCCGGCTGCAATGGCCCATGGGCGACCGGAGCGATCCCAACGCCCGGATCATGCCTTTCAAGGTGCATCGCGGCAAGACCCCGTATGACTCCGTGAACAACACCATGGCCATTCCGCATCTGTTCCCTTCGGGCAAGGACGACAAGACCGCGTATTGGAAAAACTTTGACTGGCATAAGGCCTTGGCCCAGGGCATGGAATACGCGGACGTGCCGTTTTCCGGTGAGTTCGGTTTCGTGGAAACCGCGTTTGCCTATCCGACCACCCACATGGTGGCACCCAAGGACAACGTGGTTCCCTGCGTGGAATGCCACGCCAAGCAGGGACGCCTCGCGGATCTTTCCGGCTTTTACATGCCCGGCCGCGACAGCGTGAAGGCCATTGATTACCTCGGGTGGGCCGGTGTGGTCGGGTCGCTTCTGGCCGTGCTCATCCACGGGCTGCTGCGGCTCTTTGCACGAAATCGCAGGGAGGGATAACCATGTCACAATTGAATATGAAGCGGATTTATCTGTATTCCAAGTTTGAGCGCTTCTGGCATTGGGTCCAGGCCGTGCTCATCACCCTGCTGCTTGTAACCGGTTTTGAGGTGCATGGTGTGTACACCCTGTTCGGGTTTGAACAGGCCGTGGACATCCATGCCACTGCCGGGATCTCCTGGGTGATTCTTTATGTCTTCATCGCCTTCTGGCTGCTGACCACCGGTGAGTGGAAGCAGTATATTCCCACCACAAAGCGGCTGCTGGTGGTGATGCGCTATTACGCCTTCGGGATTTTCCGGGGCGAGCCGCATCCCGTGCAGAAGAAGCGAGAGGCCAAGCACAATCCGCTCCAGCGTCTTACGTATCTGGGGTTGGCGTCCGTGCTTATTCCCATCATGCTGGCTACCGGCCTTGTCTACTACTACTACAACGAATTGGCGCTGAACGACCTGGGGCTGGTGGCCAACCTCCATGTTGTCGGAGCCTTCCTGATCCTGATGTTCTATGTGGTGCATGTGTATATGACCACCACCGGACATTCGGTCACGGCGCATATCCAGGCCATGTTTACGGGCTGGGAGGAAGTGGAGGACGAGTCGCAGGTGGAGGACTGGGAGCGTGCCGACAAGGTGGATAACGTGACCACCTCCTGATGGCCGTTGATCGCCTGTACAAGACAGGAAAACAAAGGCCGGGATTCCGCAGGGAATTCCGGCCTTTTTTCGTGTCAGGGAGGCGAGGTCGTGTGAAAAACGGTTAATGAACCTTGTAATACGTGCCGCCCTGACGGTCCGGAGTGAATTCAACACGTACCACGCTGAGCTGGCCGCACGCGTCAAAGGTCCAAAGCTCGGACCAAGCGTCATTGACGTGCCGGGGCGCCCGTTCCAATTCGCTGTTGACGGGAATAAAGCTCTGGCATTCGGGATGCCGGTCCATGAGCCGGGGCAGCGCCGCCTTCATGGTGTCGAGTTGCAGGCGCGGCGGTGCCTCGGTGCGACCCGGGAGCATGTGCCGAACCACCATCTGGCCATTTTGAGCCGTGAACAGAAAGTTGAATTGCCGTTCTCGGCCGCATGCCCTGCCGCGATACCGGTCGGCCCAGATTCCGTTGTGGGGACGGCCGTTGTCAAAGTCCACCCGTTCGTACACGGAAAGTCCGGCATGGCGGAGCGGGCCTGGCTGGGATGGTTCCCCGCATAGGACCATGCTCTGCCGCTGCCACTGGGAGAGAATAAGCTCCTGATAGATCGTGGTGTTCAGGAACTCGGCCAACTGTTCCACCGATGGATCGTCCTGGGCTGAACCGGGAAGCGGCCAGGCAAGGAAAAACATCCCAACCAGAAACAGCGCCGCAAAGACGCGGCTGCTGATGCGGGGGGATGAGCTTCTGAAGGTGGGCTGCCGCATGACGCAATTCCAGGGCATTGTGGCGATTAGTATTGGAATTCGCCGTTTTCGTAGATCACCACGGAGGAACCGTCTTTGAGCTTGGCCGTGACGGTCTTGTTTTCCGTGTTTACGAGATCCCAATGCAGGGCGGATTCGTTGAAACCCAATTCTTTCTTCCGGGTCGCATCCAATTGACGCTGGTCCCCGGCGTAGGTGTCCGCGTAGGAAGCTCCCACGGCCACGTGGCAGTTACCGTGTTCGCCGCCGAAGTTTTCATCAAACAGGGTGTTGGCCATGAACGCACTGATGCGGGAGAAACGGCGGTCCGTGAGGGAAAATTCACCGAGTTGGGAGGCGCCCTTGTCCATGTTCAATTGTTTGGTCACGAAGTCCGCGCCTTCTTCGGCATCGGAGCGAACGACCCGGCCCTTTTCAAATTCCAGGCGTACGCCGCGCACCAGGTTACCGGAGCGGAACGAGGGCTGGTCCGCGAAATAAACGCCGCGCGTGTCCCGCCAATCCGGGGAGAGGAAAATCTCAAAGCTGGGGATGTTGTGGCCGGATACGCCGAGCCATTGGCGGTCGTGGCCAGGATTCACAATGAGATCCGTGTGCTCGGATTCCACGTGCAGGGTTTCCACATCCAGGCTGTTGAGCCAGGCTTTGACCTGCTGGGCTTCGTCAAAGACGTTCCTCCAGGTGGCGGCGGGGTCGTCGTCCTCGAGAAAGCAGGCGTTCTTAATCTGTTGGGCGTATTCGTCCAGTGTCAAACCTGCGGCGTCGGCCATGGCCTTGGTGGGCCAGGCGCAGAGGGTCCAGCCCAGTTCACCGCTGATCTCGCGCTGTTCCATGATGTCACGCATGAACTTGCGGGCCACGGCCGCTTTTCCGATATAGGAAGGGTCCACTTCCTTGAGGTGCGTCAGAGAGGCCGGAGCAATGAGGGAGATGACTCCGGAAACGTTGGCCATAAATTCCTTGTCGCCTGCGGGAATGGCCGTGATTTGTTCTTCGGACCCCTTGCCGTAAAAGCTGAGTTCCATGTTCGGCGTCAATCCGGCGCGAGGCACGGGAACAATGCCTTGTTCGATGAGCAGGTCATACATTGCCTCGGCCAGGGGCAGGGCATCCAGGTCGTAACGCAGCAGCACGAAGTCGCCGGGCTTGTATTCCCCGGTGCGGGCCGTGGACAGACCCCACCAGAGGGTGCGGGCGTATTTTTGCAGCTCTTGCTTGGTAAACATGACGGTCCTTGTGACGGTTGCGGTTTGCGCGCGGCCGGACGGACTCCGAAGGCGCGAGAATACCCTCGAAGAATAGGCACCTTGGCCGGGAAGTCAATGATCTGGATCCGTACCGCGATTTGCCGCTTTTATCGTTGAGAATGTGGTTCTCTTCTTGACAGGATGGTGACGGGCATATATCTGCAAATTCGTAGTCCGCAACGGAGTCAGCCCCGGACTTGACCGGGACGATTGGGCCCGTTACCGGATGGTGAAAACATTTGGTTGAACGGGCGCATAGCCGCCCTAAAAAACTGATCTCGGAGGAATTGAGATGGGTTACACTGTTACGGTCGATAACGACAAGTGTGTCGGCGACGGCGAATGTGTGGATGTCTGCCCGGTTGAGGTTTACGAGCTTCAGGACGGTAAGGCTGTTCCCGTGAACATGGAAGAATGTCTGGGCTGTGAGTCCTGCGTGGAAGTCTGCGAGCAGGACGCCATCACCATCGAGGAAGACTAGTCGTTTCCTTGTCATGACGGAGGCGGGAGTGGTGGTTCGCCATCGCTCCCGCCTTTTGCTTTTTTTTGCCGCCGGGTACGGCAGAACGCTCCGCGTTCATGCCAGAACACGGCGGTTTTGCCATGGGCGCGGCCCCATTGGGCGTGGCAGGTTGACGAAGCGGCGAAAAGCATTAGATACATCCTGCCGGGGCAGGAATTCGCCCCAAAGCCCAAGCTATCATCAAGGCCCGATTGTTGAAGGAGAATCGCATGGCATTGGACCTCAGCCCTTTTTTTGAACGCTACGAAAACATCATCCGCCAGGTGGATGCCGTCTTCGCTCAAGTGCAGGAGCAGTATCCCGAACAGGTCCGGTGCGGCCGCGGGTGCAGCGACTGTTGTTACGCCTTGTTCGATCTCAGCCTCGTGGAAGCGCTGTATTTGAACCATCATTTCAATGAACGGTTTACCGGCATGGAGCGCAGCGAAGTGTTGGACCGGGCGGATGAGGCGGACCGCGAAATCCACCGGTTGAAACGGCGCGCCTACCGTGCCAGTCAGGACGGGCGCTCCACCGCAGACATCCTGGTGGAAATGGGCAAGGCCCGGGTACGCTGTCCCTTGCTGGGCAAGGACGACCTCTGCGTGCTCTACGAAAACCGTCCCCTGACATGTCGTCTTTACGGCGTGCCCCTGAATATCAACGGCGAACCCCACAGCTGCGGGCGTTCCGGTTTTGAACCCGGAAAGGCCTACCCCACCGTGCATGTGGAAAAATTGCAGGACTCGCTCATGAACCTGAGCCACGATCTGGCTCTGGCCATCAAGTCCCGCTACAGCGAATTGGGCGCCATGCTGGTCCCGCCTTCCATGGCCCTGCTGACGGACTACGATGAGTCGTACTTGGGTGTGCCGTCCGCTGGTGAAGCTGAAAAGCAGCCAGCCCAGGAGCAGACGGCTGAAACGCCGATCCCCTCCATGGACAAGGTCTCTGACGCCTGCAATGGCTGCGACAAGGACGAATCCGCCTGCGCGACCTGCAAGGACAAGTCCTTCAGTGTGGTGCTTGGCGGCTCCGACGACGAGGAGTAAGCGGCATGTGTGCAGCGATCCGAGACGACTTTGAAGCCCAAAAAAGGGCGATTTATGACAAAATGTCGCCCCGGCGCCGCAAGTTCGTGGACCGGATCGGCTACGAGCAGTGGGATCCGTTTGCCAAGCCGTTTGACCCCATCGACATCCGGCGCGATGTGACCGGACATACGGCGCATGAGCTGACCAATATGTTTCTTCGGTCCCTGAACCGGGAACCCGAACAGGACTATGTGGACGCCATTTCCGAATTGAACGTCACGCTGGTGACCATCCCGGATCGGGTGCGGCCACTGTTCGAGTTTTGCCAATGGTACGCCAAGCTCCTGGAGGAGCGGGGGCTCAAATTGTAACCCCAATGAGGATGCAGACAATGCAGCAGTTCGAGAACACCGACGAGTATATCGCGGACTTGAAGGCCAAACTGGCCAAAAACCGCGAATGCGGCAACACGCTGTACAATCTCGGCGTGGCCTATCTTTCCAAGCGTGAGTTCATGGAGGCGGAGCGCTACTTCCGTGAGGCCGTGGCCAACTCGCCCAAGCTGGCCGAAGCCTATGTGCAGCTCGGCGGCATTGCCATGCAGCGCGGGGACATGAAGACCTGTCTGACCTATAATGTGCAGGCCACGCAGCAGCGTCCCTTTTTTGCCGTACCCTGGGGCAACATCGGATTCTGCCAGCTCCAGATGGGCGAAACGGAAAAAGCCGTTCAATCCCTAAAGCGGGCCATCAAATACGACAACAAGTTCGTGCAGGCTTTGGCCACGCTGGGTAGCGCCTACTTCAGTCTGGGCGACCTGGAAGAAGCGGTCAAATCGCTTGAGGAAGCCGTGAAGCTGGAACCCAAGTTCGGCCCGGCCTGGAACAATCTGGCGTTGGTGCATGCCGAGCAGGGCGAATGGGCCAAGGCCAAGGAATGTGTGGGCAAGGCTCAGGAGAGCGGCTACGACGTTCCCGAAGATTTCCTTAAGGAAATCGAAACGAATTTGAAGTAGCGGACGATATTCCCGGGACCGGATTCACGGAGTGCGGTCCCGGGGTTCTGATGGGAAGGGTCACCGACAAACCGTTGGCCGAAATCCGGTCGGGGAGGCGGCATGGCAACGTTCCGAAAGCTGAAGCAGGAAATGCGCACCGCGTTGATGGCCGAGGACTGGGAGCAACGCCTTGACGGTTTTGCACATTTGCCGGAACGACGCATCACCGGACCGCTTCTTGCCTTGCGGTTGGACCGGGAGGAATTGGTCCGCTGGCGGGCGGCCGTGGCTCTGGGCAGGGTCGTGGCTCGTCTGGCCGAGGATGCCATGGAGTCGGCCCGGGTGCTCATGCGCACGTTGATGTGGTATCTGAATGAAGAGTCCGGCAATCTGGGCTGGGGTATTCCCGAGGCCATGGGCGAGGCAATGGCTGGTAACGCCCGGCTGGCGGAGGAATACCACACTATCCTTGCTTCCTATATTTATTGCGAAGAGGATTGCGACGGCAATTTTCTGGACCACCCGGAGTTGCGGCGGGGCGTGTTTTGGGGGCTGGCCCGTCTGGCGCAGGTGCGACCGGACAAGGTGGCCCATGCCGAACGTTTTCTTGTGGCCGCGTTGGACGAACCCGACTCCTGGAACAGGGGGCTGGCAGCATGGGCTTTGGGGCTGGTGGGCGCGCAGAGCGCACGCGAACCGCTGCAAGCGCTTTTGGACGATGACGCGGAATTGCGGATGTATCGTAATGGCGCCGTACAGTCTGTGAGCGTGGGCCGATTGGCCCAGGAAGCCTTGGAACATTTAACAGCCGAACAAGATTGATATTTATTTGAATCAAGGGGACGCATGTCCCGCGAGAGCGGCTCTTTTTCGGAAGGGCCGCTTTTTTGTCGGCTCAAGGCACATGGGGGCCGCGTGCGAGTGGTGAGAGTCGGGGATTAGAGCTGCAGATTCTTGGTGGCCCAGAGTGTGGCCTGAAGTCTGTTTGAGGCGTTGATCTTACGATAAACGTTGTAAAGGTGCGTCTTGACCGTGTGGACGCTGATGAAGAGCTGTTCGGCGATCTCCTTGTTCGTGGATCCAGCGGCCACGGCCCCAAGGATTTCCTTTTCCTTGCGTGTGAGGGGGTCTGGAATGGCCGGAGAGGATTCGGGGTCGATTTCCCGTTGTAACCCCCGCGTGAGCACTTCCCGGGCGTACCAGAGTTCGCCTTTGGAGATGGCTTCCAGCCCCCGGGCCACGTGATCCAGCGAATCATCCGCAAAAAAGATGCCTCTGGCCCCATGCCGCAGAGCGCTGTCTGCGATGACCTGATCCCGCTGGGCATTGAACAGGGCCACCACGCATTGCGCACCCTTGACCCCGATGGCCTCCTCCAGTTCCGAAAGGGGCAACCCGGCGCGAATGTCCAGGTAGTCCACCAGCGCGAGATACGTGGTGCTGTTTTCTTCCTCGGCCCGCTTGGCGAGCTTTTCCATGGGACCGTGATCTGCCCGCATTCCCAGTTCCGCGGTGACGTGCCGGGTCAGTAACTCGTTAAGCAGTTTGTTTTTTCCGGTGACATGGATAAAAAAGTGCGGCCGAATGGGTAGCAGTTGGTATCCAAGGTCGAACTGGATGGCCATGCCGTTGTCATGGCTTCGTACAACGGTGCCGGATGCCTGGATTTGCGATTGGCGGCCTTTGAGTTCCGGGATGTGGTCCAGGGGAACCATGAGCCTCAGGTTGACCTGCGTTCCCTCCGGCAGTGGCGCACGGGTATTGAGAAACGCACCTTGGGAGCAGATGTCCCGCGTAAGCAATTGTACGAGATCCTGGGCATCTCCAGACTTGGCCACGGAAACCGAGGCCGGGAGTTCCAGATCGAATCGTTCTGTTTTTCGTTTGCCCAAAGAACTTTTTTTCATTGGCTATCCTAGATCTTGCCCCACATAATGGGAAGAACCATCATTACTGTAGTGGCAAGAAAGCCCACCAAGGTCAATACCAGGTTGGATTATTCTGCACGAAATCCCGCGCCTTGTTTGCCGGGACCGGAGGGGAGAACAAAAAGCCCTGTCCCAGGTGACAACCAAGACGCTGCAGCTCGCGCAATTGGCTTATCTCTTCGATGCCTTCGGCAATGATGCGTTTGTCCAGTCCATGGGCCAGGGCCACGATGGAGCGGACAATTTCCATATCTCTGGTATTGTTGAGCATACCCCGGACAAAGCTTTGGTCGATTTTGATGCAGTCAAAGGGGAAACGGCTCAAGTGTGAAAGGGACGAATACCCGGTGCCGAAGTCGTCCACGGCCAGACGCACCCCCAGCTTGCTGATGTCCTTGAGCATTCGCAGGGCGCATTGGGGGTTGTTGATGACGCCGCTTTCCGTGATCTCAATTTTGATCAGTTCCGGGTTGACTCCGGTTTCATGCAGTGCCTGTTCCAATTCCTGCAGAATGCCGGGCCGGGAAATCTGTTCCGGAGAAAGATTCACGCTCATGCTAAGTGGTGCGGTGTTGTCGGAAAGTGCAAGCCACTGGGCCAGTTGCCGGAGGGAGCGGAAGAGCATTTGCTGCCCCAGCGCGGCAATGAGTCCGGATTCCTCGGCAATGGGGATGAACACGCCCGGAGAGACCAAGCCGCGAGTGGGATGGTTCCAGCGGGCCAACGCTTCAAAGCCGTGGAGCCGACCTGTCTCAATATCCACAAGAGGCTGATAATATGGTTCGAATTCGTCGCGGTCCAGGCCGTGCTGCATGTCCATTTCCAGACTTAGCCGTTCCCTCGCTTCATTGTGCATTGCTTCATCATATAATTCAGAGCGGGCGCGACCTGCCGATTTTGCCCGGTACATGGCCGTGTCCGCGTTGCGTAGCAGCTCCTGGGCGTCGGAAAGGGATTCGGACTCCATAACGATGCCGATGCTGACCGTGACGAAAAGGTCGTGACCTTTGACGCGGAATGGAGCCGCCATGGCCCGGTGGATATTTTCGGCAAAGGCCAAGGCTTGTTCGGGTCCGGCAACACCTTCCAGCAGAATGGTGAATTCGTCACCGCCCAACCGCGCCAGGGTGGCGTCACCGGGGAGCACTCCACGCAGCCGGTCTGTGAAATGCAGGAGCAGATCGTCCCCCGCGGCGTGGCCCAGCGAGTCATTGATGTTTTTGAATCGGTCCAGGTCAAGGAACAGCAGGGCCAGGGATTGACTCGCGGTCCGCCCGGCCCGGCCCAGAGCTTGTTCCATTCGATCCTGGAGCAGGGAGCGGTTCGGCAGCCCGGTAAGCCCGTCGTGCAGGGCGTCATGGGTGAGCTGCTCCTCCATGCGGCGGCGCAGTGTGATGTCCATGCCGTAGACATAGACCTGCTCCTGGTCTGGGACAGGATGGTAGGCCCAGCTGTAGATGCGGTCTCCGGGGCGGGATTCCACGTCCAGGCGGGAGGAGCGAGTATTCAGCACAGTGTGGACGATATCCACGTGGTTCGGCGGGAGCAGCTCCTCGCGTTCGATGTGCAGTTCTTCAAGAGCTGTTTTGGCCGCGGGGTTTTGATAGAGCGCCTTGCCTGCTGCGTCCATGGAAAACAGCGGGTTGGGATTTTCCCGGGGGAACGCGGCAAGTCGTTCGATCTCAATTTGTTGTTCATGAATTTCCGTAAAGTCCAGGAACAGGGCAAAGCCGCCGATGATGTTTCCGTCAAGATCATAGAGGGGGCTGGCGTCATAGCGGATCGTAAGCGGGCGGCCATGTACGGAAAGCAGGGACATGAGCAGGTTATGCCGTTCCTTTTTTCGGCGCATAACCTCCCCAAGAATGGTGTTGCTGGCCTTGCCGTCATAAAAAAAGTCGTTGAATGATTGTCCGAGATATTGTGACTCTGGAGAGTCCATCTCAAAAAGGTCAAGATAGGGCTTGTTTACAAAGGCGAGCCGTTCGTCCTTGTCCACGATGAGGCAGGGGACGGTCATGTTGCGCAGCACGCCGTCCATGAATCCGAATTGTTGCTTGAGGACCGTGACCATCTGCCGGACGCCCTGCGTATACTGGGCCAGGTCGCGGCTGAGATCCCGGTCATCCACCTCGGCGGAATAGTCCCCGCCAGCCACACGGCGGACGTAGTTGAGACCGAGTCGGACCGAGCGTGTCATGTCATGGGAGATGGCGGCCATGACCACGAGAGCAAGAAGGAGCGCGAGCGCGCCGCTGCCGAGTCCGGCAAGCCGCCAGGAATGGTAGGAGCGGATGCGGTGGCGTACCATGGTATCCAGCTCGGTCAGTCCCGTGAGTGCCAGAGCGGTCAGCGCGTCACGGGTGGCCGTTACGCTCCGGGCCGCTTCTTCAGGGCGTTGTTGACCGTGGCAAAGGAGCAGCATGGTTTCATCCGTTATGTCCGCAGCTGCCAGAAAGCGTTTTAACGCCGGGGCATAGTTGCGATGCAGTCCCGGCGTGTGGTCGTAAAAGTTGGAGTCTTCCATAATTGCACGCTGGGAGTGCGTCCCCACTTCTTCCAACAGCCCCATGCGGAGCAACCCCAGACGCTGCATAATGCGGTCTCGGGCCGACTGCCGGAAGGCCGGGGATCGGCCGACGCCCGGATATTCCAGAGCGGCTTGTTCCAGGAGGGAAAGTTCCCGGCTCACACGGGGCAACGTCAGTGCCGTGGCCGTTGCCAGGGCGTGGCTGTCCAGGGCGGGGTCCAGGGCGAGGTTGGCGCAGTCGCTGACCGCGGAAATGGCCTCAAGCAGCGTGCTCATGAAGGCATCGTAATGTTGTGGAGTCGGGGCGTTTTCAACCTCCTCCCAAGCCTTCCAGAGGTGAATCGGGTCCATGCGGTGCGCGTCTTCGGCGAGAAAGGACGGCGAGTCGCGGAGCGTCGCTGTTTCGGCCTGCACCGCTGTTTCCACAGCCTGTATGCTTTGGATGACGTTCTGGGACGGCGGCGAAAGGTCGTTGGAAGGAGCATCCGGATGTTGCAGATGGTAGGACTGGTGGTCGCCTATGGCGTCGAGCAGGGAAAAGGCCGGGCGCAGATAGCGTATGCCGGATAGTTCGGTCTGCCCGATGAGCAGGTCGTAGCGGGCGCCCAGTTCCATGAATACGCCGAGGACCAGGGCCGGGCCGAGAAGCACCAGGGCGGCGATGGTCAGTTTATAGGGCAGGGGCAGCCGACGAAATGCTTTGGGTGTATGCATCACGCATGGCATCATACCACAGCGGCTTTTCATGTCCATGCAGAAAAAAAATGGAAAAATGGTGGTAAATCTGTTGACAAGCAAAGGGCGCACGGCTAAATAGTGCTTCCCCGTTGAGGGGAAGACAGGCGCGTAGCTCAGGGGGAGAGCATCTGCTTGACGTGCAGAGGGTCGGGGGTTCAAATCCCTCCGCGCCTACCAGAAAAAACAAAGGCTTACGGCTACAACCGTGAGCCTTTTTTCTTTGCGTAGGTACAAAAACAGGTACGCTGTTATCGAAAACACGCCCCGTCAAAGCCTTTGTCATTGGCTCTGCGGGGCGTGTGTTTTTACCAGGCCGCGTACCCGTCATCGTCTCCAAGGTCGATCCGAGGCGTGTCGTCATGGCTGAAGACTTCACCGGCACGGGGGGCTTTCCCCGCGGGAAGGGCGTTCAGACTCGGCCTGTTTTCCCTCTGTTCCGGTTTCTGCTGTGTCTCGTTCAATTGGAATTCCGAAACCGCGGCGCGCAGTCGGCGTACCTGACTATCCAGTTCCGTAGCCGCTGCTGCGGTTTGCTCTGCACTGGATGTGTTTTGATGCGTCACGCTCTCGATTTGGGACAGCCCCGTATTCACTTCGGCGATGCCGCTGGCCTGCTGTGAGCTGGCCTCGGAGATGTCTTTGGTTATTTCAGCCGCCTGCAGAACCGCCGCCGAAATGGCTTCCAGCTGTTCCGCCGTGCTGTCCGAGAGTTTGGAACCCTGCTGGATTTGTGAAACAGAGCCTTCGATCAATTGCGCGGTTTCCTTGGCGGCCTCGGCGCTGCGTCCGGCCAGATTGCGAACTTCTTCCGCGACCACGGCAAACCCTTTGCCATGGTGACCGGCGCGGGCAGCCTCCACGGCCGCGTTCAGCGCCAGCAGGTTCGTTTGAAATGCGATCTCATCCACGACCTTGATGATTCGGCCGATTTGTCCGCTGGTTTCATTTATTTGGGCCATGGCTTGCAGGAGTCGTTGCATCTCCTGATTGCCCATTTCCGCGTTGTCACTGGCTTCCCCGGTGTGCCGGTTGGCCGTGGCCGCGTGTTCGGCGTTGGATTGGGTTTGGGCGCCGATCTGCGTAAGCGTGCTGGTGATTTGTTCCAGGGATGCGGCCTGTTCCGTGGCCCCCTGGGAAAGTGCTTGTGTTGCCGAGGAAACCTGGGCTGAACTGGCGGCAATGTCGGAAGCCGTTTGCTGGATTTCCCCTACGAGCCTCCGTAGGGCCGTAAGCATGTCCCGAAGAGCCAGACCCAGTTCGTCGTGGTCCGAGGCCGGAACAACGTCCGTGTCGAGTCGCCCTTTGGCAATGGTTCTTGCCACATCCGTCTTGTTTCGTAAGGCCTCGGCCAAAGTCTGGGCGCTGCGGGCCAAACGGCCGATTTCATCTTTGCGCTTGCGCAATGTCTCGTTTAAGTCCTGGCGCGTGTCGCCTTCGGCCATGGCCTGCAACTGTGTCACAATGGCTTGGACCGGGCGGCTCAAGGTTCGGGCGAACAGCGTGCTGCCCACCAGCGCCAGCAGCGCGATGCCACCGGAAAGAAGGAGAACCCAGAATTGCATGTTCTTTAGTTCTTGGGAAATGTGGTCCAGGGTGGCCGAATAGTCGGACAACGGGGCAGAGGCAACCACGATCCAGCCCCAGGGGGCGAAGAGCGAGGCCGCGGCAATGCGTGTACGGGTCTGACCGTTGCCGGTATCTTCTTCAAACGTGAAAGTGACCACGTCCCCCTCGGCGTCCACGGCCTGCTGAATCATCTCGTCATAAATCCTCCGGCCGTTGGCAGAGCGATGTTCCGACACGTTTTCGTCCAAAAGGGACGGGTCGGGATGGATCAAAACATTGCCTCTGTTCTGCCCATCGGCCCCGAGAATGAAAACATGCCCGCTTTTTCCCACGGTTCGATCGGTGAGCGCGGTCATAAGCGATTTGACACCGGTCTGAAGGATGCCGACATAGAGTGCGCCGATGACGTGGCCTTCTGCATCCTTGATGGGTTCGTACACGGTCAGGTACCAGTCGTTGACCACAAAGGCCCGTCCCCGGTAGGTGCGTCCGGAAAGCAGGGTGCGGACCACAGGACTTGTGGATGGAATGTACGTCCCCACGGCACGCTGGCCATTGTTCTTTAAAACGCTCGTGGAAACGCGAAGCATGTCGCCACGTTCGTTCATGCGTTGAAAAATGGTGCAGGTGACGCCGGTGAGTTCGGTCAGTTCATCCACAACCGGGGAAAAGTCGCTCGCCTTGGCGGTTTTGCCGATCCATTCGCCACCTAGCAGTAATTTGGGCAGGGTGATGCCCGTGCCTTGGCCCGTGTTTTGGTTTACGGCATTCCAATCCACACCTTCCTCGGAAAGGCTTGGAGGACCGTTGCGCAGAAGAAGTCGGCGGGCTACGTTCAACTGCCCTTCCAGGTTGTTGGTCAGGGTTTCATGCTGCGTTTGCAGGAGGTTGCTCATATCCTTATCCGCCAGGGCCACTTCACCTAGAATTTCTTCCTGCACAAGCGCCGTGATACGTTCAGAAAGAATGGATTGTCGAACCAACATGATGGTGAGAACGCAGGCCGTGACCATTAGGACAAGCCCGGTTCCCGACATGGTGATTTTTGTGCCGACCTTCATAATGAAAACCTCCCCCCGAGAGCTTCAAAAGAGCGGTTGGAACGGCGTGCTCGGTTTCACACGCCGCGTCACTTGGGTATTGTCGAGCCATTAAGGAGGTTTCATGATACGTGAGAAGCGTATTTCGTGCAATACAACCACCATAATAGGAGGAAAGCCCGAAGCCTGTGGAGCTTGACAGGTGGGGTTCTTGGGTTTAACTACCTTCGTCTTTAGAGGCGGCGGATACGCTTCGCACGGGCGGGACGTGAAGTCGCCCAGAAAGAATCCAATACCGGAGAAAAACACAGTGCAGATCGAAGTGAATGGCCAGACGGTGGAAGTCCAGGCCGGCGCCTCCTGCGGGGAAGCGCTTCAGCAGAGCCTGTCCAAGAAACAGTTCAAGAATACGGTTGTCTGCCGTTGCGGCGAGACCCTGCTTGATCTTACTTCCCCCTTGCCCGAGACCTGCACTACCATCGAGCCTGTCTTCGCGGAGAGCGAGGATGGGCTGGACGTCGTCCGACACTCCACGGCCCACCTCATGGCCGAAGCCGTGAAAAAGCTGTTTCCCGAAGCCAAGGTTACCATCGGTCCTGCGGTTGAAAACGGGTTTTATTACGACTTTGATTTCGAACGTGCCTTTACGCCCGAAGATCTGGAAAAGATCGAAGAGGAAATGAACCGCTCTGTGGGCGCGGACAAACCGTTCTCCCGCCGCGAGATGAGTGCGGCGGAGGCCAAGGCCTTTTTCGAGGCCCAAGGGGAGTCCTACAAAGGCGAGATCATCGATGATTTGGGAGCGGACGTCGTTTCAATATATGAACACGGCGATTTTACGGACCTGTGCCGTGGCCCGCATGTCCCCCGGACCGGTCTGCTCAAGGCCTTTAAACTGCTTTCCGTGGCCGGTGCCTACTGGCGCGGTGACGAGAACAACAAGCAACTGCAACGCATCTACGGAACGGCCTGGGCCACGCCCAAACAGCTCAAGCAGCATCTCCATCATCTGGAAGAGGCCAAAAAGCGCGACCATCGCAAATTGGGAACCCAGCTGGACCTGTTCTCCATCCACGAGGAAGTGGGCGGCGGAATGATTCTGTGGCACCCCAAAGGTGCCCTGGTGCGTGCTATCCTTGAGGACTTCGAGCGCAAGGAACATCTCAAGCGCGGTTATGATTTCGTGCAGGGACCGTTGATCCTCAAGCGGGAGCTGTGGGAAAAGTCCGGCCATTATGACCATTACCGTGAAAATATGTACTTCACGGAAATTGACGAGCAGTCCTACGGCATTAAGCCCATGAACTGCCTGTCGCATATGCTGATTTATAAATCCCGGATTCGGAGCTACCGCGACCTGCCCATCCGTTACTTTGAGCATGGTGTGGTGCATCGGCACGAGAAATCCGGTGTGCTGCACGGGCTGCTTCGCGTGCGCTCCTTTACCCAGGACGATTCGCACCTGCTGTGCCGTCCCGACCAGTTGCAGGATGAGATCATCGGGGTGGCCAAATTCGTCAAGGACGTGATGGGACTCTTCGATTTTGAATTCGAAGCCGAAGTTTCCACCCGCCCGGAAGGGTCCATCGGTTCGGACGAAGATTGGGAGCGGGCTACCGACGCCCTGCGCAGCGCCCTGGAAGCCATGGGCTGGGAATACGATATTAATGAAGGTGACGGCGCATTTTACGGGCCGAAAATCGACATCATCATCAAAGACGCTTTGGACCGCCGTTGGCAATGTGCCACGATTCAGTGTGATTTTACCTTGCCAGAGCGTTTCGACTTGGTATATGTGGGCGAGGACGGAGCACGTCATCGTCCCGTCATGTTGCACCGGGTGATTCTCGGATCCATTGAGCGCTTTTTGGGAGTGCTCATTGAGCACTACGCCGGGGCTTTCCCCGTGTGGCTTGCTCCGGTACAGGCCCGAGTGCTCACCGTGACGGACGCCCAAAACGAGTATGCGGAAGAGGTTCGCGCTGCCCTGGCCCAAAAGGGCATCCGGGTTGAAGCGGACACCCGTAACGAAAAACTCGGGTACAAGGTACGGGAAGCTCAACTTGAGAAGATCCCGTACATGCTGGTATGCGGTGACAAGGAAAAGGAAGCCGGGTGTGTCAACGTTCGCTGGCGCGACGGAGACGATCCCGGCCTGTTGACGCTTGAGGATGCTGCGGAATTGATTTTGGCCGCGGCCCGTGAGCCGTTTGAACGAGGAGGGATGAGCTATAGCTTTTCGACGTCAGGATCGCCGATTCCCGCGTAAGGATGATGGCGTCCGCCGCAACGAGCGGATCAGGATACCCAAGGTCCGCGTGGTTGACGAGGATGGGAACCAGCTGGGCATTCTGCCCACGCATGAGGCTTTGAGTTTGGCCCGCGAACGCGGTCTTGACCTGGTGGAGGTCGCCGCGAGCGCCGATCCGCCCGTTTGCAGGATCATGGATTACGGCCGGTTCAAGTATCAGCAGCAGAAGCGGCAGCAGGAAGCGAAAAAGAAGCAGACGGTCATTCAGATCAAGGAAGTCAAGTTCCGGCCCAAGACCGATGAACACGACTACCAGACCAAGCTTCGAAACATCGTGAAATTTCTCGAGAAGGGCGACCGCTGTAAGGTGACCGTGTTCTTCCGGGGACGCGAGATCGTGCATAAGGACCGTGGACTCATGGTCCTTGAGCGGGTCATCGAGGACACAAAGGAAATCTCCAAGGTGGAGCAGACGCCGTCCGCGGAAGGGCGGACCATGACCATGCTGCTCTCCCCCGTGAAAAAGTAGCCCTACTGCTTCGCGGAGTCCGAACGGGCCATGGAGACCCGTACCGATGCAACGATCCGGGCTATGCCCGGTATCTAGGAGGAAGCTATGCCTAAAATGAAGACAAACCGCAGCGCCGCAAAGCGTTTCGAAAAGACCGGGAGCGGCAAATTCCGCCGCCGCAGGAAGAACCTGCGTCACATCCTGACCAAGAAGAACGCCAAGCGGAAGCGTCGTCTCGGCAAGGCCACGTTGGTCGATCGGACCAACGAGTCCGCCGTGCGCCGACTGCTGCCCTACGTGTAGCCCCTGGGCGCACGGTTTCAACAACCTGTAACACCACCACCTGGCCACCCCCAACACTACGGGGACAGGCGGGTATGAAGCGATGGAGGCTTGAATGAGAGTGAAAAGAGGCGTGGCCGCGCGTCGCCGCCACAAGAAATATTTGAAGATGGCCAAGGGCTACCGGGGTGCCGGAAGCCGCCTGTACCGCACCGCCCGGGAGCGGGTTGAAAAAGCCCTTGCCCATGCCTACCGGGGCCGCAAAGAGCGTAAGCGCGAATTCCGCAAGCTGTGGATCGTGCGCATCAACGCCGCCGCCCGTCAGCACGGCCTTTCCTACAGCAAGTTCATCAACGGCCTGAAAAAAGCGAATATCGATCTGAACCGCAAGGTGCTGGCCGACATGGCCGTGCGCGACAAGGACGTGTTCGCCAAGATCGCCGAGCAGGCCAAAGCACAGCTGAAGTAAAATGCCCCAAGAACTACAGTCCTTTATTGAAGGACTTGAGAGCCTGGCCCGCGACTGTCAACCCAGAGCGGGTCAGGCTCGTTCTTTGAAGGAACTGGAGGAACTGCGCATTGAGTTCCTCGGACGCAAAGGCCGTCTGGCCGCCGGTATGACGAACCTGCGCGCCCTTTCCAACGAAGACAAGCCCGTAGCCGGAAAAAAGGCCAACGAAGTTAAAAGTCTTCTCACGCAGTTGCTGGACGCCCGCCAGGTCGAACTGGAACGCGCCCAGACCAGCGAGGGACTTTCCCGCTTCGACCCCACCCTGCCCGGACGCAAGCCCTGGGCCGGTTCTCTTCACCCTGTTACCCTGGTCATGGATGAAATCTGCGATGTTTTCACCGGACTGGGATTCGAAGTCGTTTCCGGTCCCGAAGTGGAAAACGACTGGCACAACTTCGAAGCGCTGAACATGCCGCCGGACCATCCCGCGCGCGACATGCAGGACACACTCTACATTTCCGAGCGTATTCTGCTTCGCACCCATACCTCCGGCCTGCAGGTGCGCACCATGGGCGACCGCAAGCCCCCCGTGGCAGCCGTGGCGCCCGGTCGGGTCTACCGTCGGGATTCGGATCTCACGCATACACCCATGTTCCACCAGATTGAAGGATTTCTCGCGGACAAGAACGTAAGCATGGCGGACCTGCGCGGCACCCTGGCCACGTTTGTGCGCCAGCTGTTTGGTTCGGATGTGAGTGTGCGCTTTCGTCCCAGTTTCTTCCCTTTTACCGAGCCGAGTGCCGAAGTGGATATCTCCTGCTTCAACTGCGGCGGCAAGGGAGAAAAGGACGGCGCCACCTGCCGTGTCTGCAAAGGTACGGGCTGGGTGGAAATCCTGGGCTGCGGTATGATCGATCCCAACGTATTCAAATCCGTGGGATATGATCCCGAGGAAATTCAGGGATTCGCCTTCGGCCTCGGCGTCGAACGCGTGGCCATGCTCAAGTACGGCATCGGCGACCTGCGGATGTTCTTTGAGAACGATATCCGCTTCCTGGAGCAGTTCTGCTAAATTCGCATTGTTGAGGCGCATATGCTTGTCAGTTTGAAATGGCTGCGTGAATTCACGCCCTATGAAGGCGGCGTCCAGGAGCTGGGCGACCGTCTGACCATGCTCGGTCTTGAGCTGGAGGAGATTTACGACCCGTTCGCGCCCCTGGCCGACATTGTTGTCGGGTATGTGGCCGAGTGCGGGAAGCATCCCGAAGCGGACAAGCTGTCCGTCTGCAAAGTGGATGTGGGCGAAGAGGTGCTGGACATCGTCTGCGGCGCGCCCAATGTGGCCCAGGGGCAAAAGGTTGCCGTCGCCAAGGTCGGCACCACACTGCCCGGCGGATTGAAGCTGAAAAAGGCCAAGCTTCGCGGGCAGCCTTCCCATGGTATGATCCTTTCCGAGCGGGAAATGGAGCTTTCCGACGACCACGAAGGCATTTTGGTTTTGCCCGACCATTGCCGCCCAGGGGATGCGTTTCTCGACGTGTTCGATCTGGACCGGGATGTGCTGGATATCGACATCACGCCCAACCGGTCGGATTGCCTGTCGCACCTGGGCATTGCCCGGGAAACCGCTCTGGCCTTCAACCTCCCCCTGACCCTGCCCGAACTTCGGCTGCAAGAAGGGGGGGAGCCGCACCGTCCGTATGCGGACATCATCATCGACGATCCCGAACTTTGCCCCATGTATTCGGCACGCTATCTGCGCGGCGCAAAGATCGGGCCTTCCCCGGCCTGGCTGCGCTACCGGCTACATGCCGTGGGAGTGCGTCCCATCAGTAACCTGGTGGATGTGACCAACTATATATTGATGGAGCTTGGTCAGCCCCTGCACGCTTTTGATTGGGATCTCATGCGTGGCGACCAGGTGCGCATTGCCCCGGCTCAGGACGGCATGACGCTGACGACCCTGGACGGACAGGAACGCACGCTGCTGGCGTCGGACCTGCTCATTTGGGACGGGGAGCGGCCCGTGGCCCTGGCCGGCGTCATGGGTGGCCTGGATACGGAAATCAGCGACCAATCCGGTAACGTGCTTCTGGAAGGCGCGGTGTTCCGTCCAGGAACCATTCGGAAAACAGCTCGCCGTCTGGCGCTGCATTCCGAGGCGTCCTACCGTTTTGAACGCGGAGTGGACCAGGTAAACACCCCGTATGCCACGGCCCGTGCCGCACAACTGATGGCCGAGCTTTCCGGGGCGCAGGTATTGCCGCATGTGTCCACGTCCGAACCGATCCCCTGGAAGCAGCGGCACCAGATTTTCCGTCGCTCCAGGCTCAATTCCCTGATCGGAATCGACTTTGAGCCTTCGTTTTGCGCTCAGGTTTTGGAAGGCATGGGCTGCGACGTAACCAAGACTGAGGATGACCGTTGGGATGTAACCAGCCCTTCACATCGCCCGGATTTGGAGCGCGAGGCGGATTTGTTTGAGGAAGTTGTCCGCGTGTACGGCATGGACCGGGTTCCGGAACGGCTTCCCCGCATCTCCAAGACGGCTGAATCCCGCATTACGCGGGAAACAGTCTATGGTGTGAATCGTTTGATCAAGAATTGGGCGCGTGGCGTGGGATTGCGCGAGGCCATCAACTACAGTTTTGTGGGGCAGGCCGATCTGGATGCGTTAGGGCTGCCCGTCGAGGGACGTGTGCAGGTGGCCAACCCGTTGTCCGAAGAGCAGAATGTGCTGCGTACGGCCCTGGCACCGGGGTTGCTCAACAGTCTGCGGAACAATCTGGCCCAAAAGAATACTCGTCTGCGGTTGTTTGAACTGGCCAAGATTTTTACCACGGATCCGGAGTCCGACACCGAGACCAGAGAGCAGGGGCGTCTCGGCATCCTGGTATACGGTTCCCGGTTTGCCGAGGACTGGCCGTGGAGCCAGGAAGATGCCGACTACCTGGATATCAAGGGAATTGTGGAACATCTTCTGGACCACTTCAAGTTGGGAGAAGCCTCCTTTGAGCTGGTTTCGGACCATTCCTTCCTGGAACCCTGTGTGGACGTTCGCTTGGGCGACGAGTCACTCGGCGTGATCGGCAAGGTGTTGCCCGAGGTGGCGGACCGCTGTCACGCCCTGAAGGACGTATGGCTCGCGGAACTGGATGCGGACCGTCTGGCGGTTCTGTTGGGCGGCAATCAGGTGCTCTTTGAAAACCTGCCGAATCTGCCGTCCGTGTGCCGCGACGTGACCTTGCAGGCACCGCATACCCTCAGTGTCGGGTCGATCCTCGATGCCGTGGAAGCGGACCGACCCAAGCTGCTGGAATCCGTTTCCCTGGTGGCGGTGTACGTTCCCGATGAGGCGAGCGATACCCGCAACCTCTCCTTCCGCATGGTCTACCGCCATGCCACAAAGACGTTGAAGGACAAGGAAGTGGAAAAAGTCCATACCCGTTTGGTCAAGCAGCTTACCGCAAAGCTGCCGGTCACGGTTTAAGCTTGTCCGTTTGCTTTTGAAGAGGTCCGCGTCATCCGGCGTGGGCCTCTTTTTTTGCGCCGGGAACCCAGGACCGGGCCTTTCCGATGGGGCGGTCCTCTGATATGCAACGTTTATGAACGATCCTGAAAAGACGCAACAGTATCGAATAGGTGAGGCCGCTCAGGAATTGGGCGTGAAAACCTCGGTGCTGCGCTTTTGGGAGGGGGAGTTCCAACAGTTGCGACCCGTGCGCACCCCATCCGGCCAGCGTCTGTATTCTCTGGAGCACATCGCGTTGCTGCGTCGCATCAAAAGCCTGCTGTATGACGAGGGCTTGACCATTGAAGGAGCGCGTAAACGGCTGGACGAGGGAGAAGGCGTCCAGGAACCGGAGGCTTCCGTACACGGTGGCGGACCGACCGTGGGGAATTGGACGGCTCGGGACGGGCTTTTGCAGGAAGTGGCCGATGAATTGCGAAGTCTGCTGCGCCTGCTGGATCGCTCTGACATGTCGTTGAACGCGGACCAGGACCAGTCCTCTTCCGAAAAATAATTTTTTCAGGATCGCACTGGGCGGCCGGTGTGATTCTAGCCCACAATACGCTTCGTTCCCATGGAGAGCGCGCCGTGAAACTGTTGTCGTTTTTTGTCAAATTTTTTCTGGTGTTGGTTGCGTTGGCGCTGACCGCACTGGTCGTGTTTGTGCTTCTGTTTGATCCCAACGATTATCGTGACCGCGTCTCGGCGCTGGTCCGGGAACATACCGGGCGGGAATTGATTCTGGCCGGTCCGTTGGAATTGTCCTGGTTCCCATGGCTGGCTGTGGAGGCTGGGAACGTGAGCCTGGGCAATGCGTCCGGATTCGGCAACCAGCCCATGGTGTCCGTGCGTTCGGTTTCTGCCGAGTTGCGCATTCTGCCTTTGCTCTTTGGGGAAATTGAAGTGGGCACCGTGAATTTGGCGGGGTTGGATCTGCGGTTGAATCGTGATGCAGAGGGCCGGAGCAACTGGGATGACCTCCTGGTTTCCCGCGGGGGGGACGCGGCATCGTCTTCAGCGGAGCCTGCGACCGAAGCCCGGCGGGTGCGGGCTACAGATCGGAAAAACACGGATACAGCTGGGAGTGAGCCGTTTCAGTTTTCCCTGGAGGGACTACAGGCTTCCGATGTGCATGTGGTTTGGGAAGATCGTGCCGCCGGCACGAAATATGTTTTTGAGGATGGACAGCTCGCTGTTGGAGCGGTCCGCCAGGGCGCTCCTTTGGATCTGGAGACGGAATTCGCCTTTGCTCTTGCGGAACCGGCAATGCGTGGCCGGTTCAAGCTGGCGGGGCGGCTTGCATTTGACTTGGCCGCCAACCAATTTGCCTCACCGCGCCTGACCCTGGCGCTTCGAGCGCAAGGTGCTTCGATTCCCGGTGGGGAGGCCCAGGTCAGTCTAGCGTTGGAACAATTGCGGCTCGACCTGGAACGGGAACGGGCCAGCGCTTCGGCATTTTTGCTGCAGGGGTACAAGGCCCGGGTAAGCGGATCGTTTTCTGCGCGGGATATTGTCAGCGGCCCCTCGGCAAGCGGAGTCGTCGAATTACAGCCCTGCGATGCAAAAGCCGTTTTACACGCCTTGGGAGTCCAGCCTCCGGTCACGTCCGCACCGGATGCGATGACGGATGTGAGTGCCACCGTGCGGTTCGATTACGCCCCACACCATCTGCGTGTCCCTTTTATACGTTTGGCGGTGGATGGGACAATCCTGGAAGGACGTGTGAGCGCGCAGCTCAACAAACCAGAGTATGCCCTTGCCCTCTCCTGTCCAGCACTGGATCTGACGCCGTATCTTCCGCCGCTGGAACCGGCGCAAGAAGGCCGGGAACCGTCTTTATCCACTGAGCCAGCCGGAACCGGAAAGGATTCGGTTACCGCCGAAGATGCCGCTTCCGAAGAGAGCGCGGAGCCGGAGTGGGTGCAACTGGCTCGAGGATTGTCTCTGGATCTCCATGTGGCCTTGGATGATCTGCGAGCCAGGAACATTCGATTACGCGGTCTGGATCTGACGGCCCGCGGACATCATGGCGTGGTGGCCGTGGAACCCTTGGATGTGCGCATAGAGCATGACAACGATCTCTTCACCCTGCAGCTGGGCAAAGGATTTGCGGATATGCACGCCATGCGGGCTCGTTGGGATTCCATTGCATTGCATACTCCGGGAGGAGGGATTTCCGGTTCCGTGCGGGCCACAAACCTGACCACGCAGCCGGAGATCAATGCGGATCTTGCCTTGGAGCATCTCAACCTGCGGACGTTGGCGGAACTGGCCGGCGATTTAATGCCGGTCTCCCTGCCGGAGACCAGCGACCAGGAGGTGTTGACGGATTGGCACGGCGCATTGACGCTTGGGTATTCGCCCGCAGGGATCCGCCTGGAGGATATGGACCTTCTGTTGGACGACACCACGGTATTGGGGCGGGCGGATGTTGACTGGGAGCAGGAACGGTATGATGCGCAGTTGCGGCTGGGCAAGCTGGATCTGGATCGCTATTTGCCCGCAAAGCAATCGAACCATGCCGGGGAAACAGCTCCGGAATCCGTAATGGACCGGAAACCTGACGATACCGGAACCGCGGTGACCAAGGCAGGGCAGACAGGCGACGTTGGCCGTGAGTCTTCAAATGCCAGGAAGGAATTGCTGGAGCGTTTGCGGCGGATGCGGGCGGATGTGCGGCTTGAGGCGGAGGCGCTGCAATACGACGGTTTGACTCTTTCTGATATCCATACAGGGCTGGGCGTGCAAGGGGGCGTTGTCCGGCTGGAGCCTTTTGCGTTGGACGTGGAGCAGGGGCATGTGGATATGATTTGGGAGATGGACGCGGCAGGTCAGGTTCAACATCAATGTATTCCCACGATCAAGGGCGTTCGATTGGGGCGGTTGCTTAAGCGGTACGCAGGTATTGATCAGGCGGGCGGAACGCTTTCCGTACGGACCATTGAACCGCTGACTTGGGAAGGCCTGGACGTGGAGCCGTTGAAACGGACGCTGTCCGGTTCGCTTGGGTTCGGGGTTCGCGATGGTGAATATCCCGGCCTGGACCTGTTCGCCATGCTGGCGGTGGTGGATTCCCTGACCAAGGCCGTGCTGGAAGGGGAGGAAGACGAGAGCACCAAATTCGGCGAGATTACCGGAACCCTGGTGGCCGATCAGGGGCGGATTCATTGTGATGATCTTTGCGTCAAGGCACCGGGACTTCGGGCCGGAGGAGAAGGGTTCGTCAACTTGCCGGACAACCGTATCGAATATTTGGTCCGGGCCATGGCAGTGCAGGATGCTTCGGGCCAGGGCGGTGCCGGGTGCGATGAATTTTACGGCGTCCCCATGCCGCTCCGCGTAAGCGGTACATTGGATAATCCCAGGTATTGGGTCAGTGCCGAAGAATATGCCGCCAGCATTGCCAGAGGCGCCGTTGGATTGGTGACCGGGGTCGTGGGAGGCATTTTGGACGGTGGCGGCCAGGTCGGGGACGTTATTGAAGGCGGCGCACAATCCGTGCAGGGCGCTGTGGAGAGTATTGTGGATGGTGTGGTGGACGGTGCGGACCAGGGAGCGACCGAGGGATCCGACGCGGTCGGCGGAGCCGTGGACCAGGGCCGCGAAGCTGTGGAGGACTTTATTGATGGGTTGGAGGGGCTATTTTAAAGGCTGATGCAGCGCGGCATTGTGCTGTAGCGGTCTGTGTGCGGGACCGACCCGGGAACAAAGTCTCTTCATTCCGCGGATCAGGTCTCCAACAGTCATTATATAAGGACCGAAACGCGTCAGCCGAGCCTTGAACGATCCAAAAATTCAGGATGCGAAAAAAAGTCGGGCCGGACAAAAAAGCTTTTACCCAGTCGAATGCAACGTGATTTCGTTCCAGGCTTTCCGCGACAACCGCGCAAGAAGCCATTGCGCTGACGTTTAGGCCGCCTTGACGCTGGGGCGGGTCGCCAGACGAATGCCGCCTAAGATCAGGATACCTGCGGCCCCGTGGAACCAGGCCACGGGTTCTCCCAGCAGCAACGCCGCTTCCAGCCCGCTGAACAGCGGAAGGGAGTAGTAGATCAGTCCGGCCTGACTCGGGCCGATGTCCTCCAAGGCGCACGACCAAAGCCAATAGGCGGCCAGGGACGCTCCAAGTCCAATATACAGGATGGAGCCGAATACTGTGGGTGAAAATTGCGGTACCGGGCCAAAGGCGACTTCCAAAGCCGTCCATGGCAGAAGCATGAGCAGCCCCAGACCGAAGCTGGCACCGAGTAATGCCGTGGGACCGATGTCCTTGGGTTTGCGTCGTACCAGAATGGAATAGGCCGCAAACAGGAGCGCCGCCAAAAGCATCCAAATATCGCCGGGATTGGGGCGTACCGCAAGGAGTGTTGCCGGATTCCCGCGTCCTACGAGCAGCAACACGCCGCAGAAGGCCGCGGTCAGGCCGGTCAATCGAGCCTTGGTGAGCGCTTCCCCCAGGAAAATGCGCGAAAGCAGGAGAATGAATGCGGGGATGCAGGTGGAAATCAGGGACATGTTCAGTGTGTCCGTTGTGCGTCCCGCCAGATAGATGAGCGTGTTGAAGAGCGTGACCCCGAGCAGGGCCGTGACCACGAGATAGCGGAAATTGCGACGAAGCGCGGGCCATTCCCGACGAAGGGACGGCAGAGCCAGCGGAGCCAAGGCGATGCAGGCCACGCTCCAGCGGAAAAAAGCCAGAGTCGCCGGAGGGATGACTTCAGCCAGACCCCGGGCCACCACGAAATTTCCAGACCAGATAATAGTGGCTGCCAGAGCTGCGAGAACTCCGCGGGTTTTGGACGATATCATATTTACGATTAGCGCTTGCGGCTTTTGCTGTTAACGAAACGTTTGACGTCAATGCCGTATTTTTTCACCTTGTAGTTCACAATACGGTAGGAAACGCGCAGATCCCGGGCGGCCTGGAGCATGTTGCCACGGCTTTTCTTCAGGGCGTCCACGAGCAGTTCCTGCTCGAATTTCCCCACGGCTTCGCCAAAAGAGAGACTGATCTCCGTGGACGAGCTTTCCGCGGTCTGCAACGTGGGCGGCAGATGGTATGTGCGGATGACTTCTTCCTCACAGACCAGCACAGCACGTTCCACGCAGTTTTGCAGTTCACGGACATTGCCGGGCCAGTGATACATGGAAAGCAGTTCAATGGCGGGAGTGGAGATGCGCCGGATGTGCTTGTCATACTCCGAGGAGAATTCCTCAAGGAAAAATTCGGCCAGGGGCAGGATGTCTTCCCGCCGTTCCCGTAGGGAGGGGATGAAGACCGGAAAGACATTGATGCGATAGTAGAGGTCTTCGCGGAATTTTCCCTGGGCGATGCGGTCCTCAAGAGGTTGGTGTGTGGCGCAGATGAGCCGCACGTCCACGGCGATGGGCATTTCTCCGCCCACCCTGGTGATTTCCTTTTCCTGAATGGCGCGGAGCACCTTGGCCTGGGCGTCCAGCGACAGTTCGCCAATTTCATCAAGGAACAGCGTGCCCTGGTGAGCCACTTCAAAGAGGCCGCGTTTGTTTTGGTAGGCACCGGTAAATGCGCCTTTTTGGTGACCAAACAGTTCGCTTTCCACCAGTTCCGCAGGCAGGGCCGCGCAGTTGAGCTTGATCAGCGGGCGCTCGGCCCGTGGGCTGCCGGCATGGATGGCCTCGGCCAACAGTTCCTTTCCAGTGCCGGATTCCCCGCGCAGCAGAACCGTGGCCCGGGACGGGGACACTTGGCGGGCCTGCCGGAGCACGAGACGCATGGCCTTTGAGGAGGCGACGAAATTTTTGGGAGGCTGCGCTTCGGGGAGTCCGGCCATTCCCTGATTCAAAAGATGCTTTTGAACGGCCAGCTCTTCCTGGAGGATGGCGACTTGGTGGGCAATGGCCGAAGCCACAGCTTCCAGAAAGCTGCGATGCCCTTCCAGCTCGTCTTTGGGCAGCATGACCAGATCCGCGCTGAGGACGCCGACCACTTCGGGTTTGCCCCTGGAATGGCTGACGATCGGGGTGCAGATGAAGGAAAGGCGCGCCATTTCCTCTTCGGTGCGACCAAAGGCCAGGTTCAGAAAATTGGGATTGTCGGAAATGCGCTGGACCACCACGGTTTCCCCGTTTTCAAACACCTGCCCCACCACGCCGCGCCCCGGGGCGTAGCTCACGGAATCGGCTTTGGAGGGACTGTAGCTCAGGGAGAGCTTGAGATCCTCGTCTTCCGTATCGGTGATGGCCAGAAAACAGCGCACATAGCCCAACTCCCGGGCCATGGTGGCGAGCAGACCGTTGAGGTTGTCCTCCAACCCACCCTTGCGGCCCAGGCCGTCCAGGATGTGCTTCAGGGTGAGTAGGTACTGATGGTCAGGCATGCTCGGATTGTCTCCTTGGTGACCGGAGAGCCGCCGGGAAGGGCGGAGCAACGGTTACCGGAAATCCAAGGCTCGGGACGGTGAAGACGAATCAATGGAAACGATTCGTGCTTTCGTTGTCCCGGAGCCTTGAGTTCCATGTTTTCGACCCTGGTCAGGCAACGGCTTTGCGGCCCAGCTCCAGAGCGTTAAGGTTGATATCGGCGATTTTCGCCTTCATGTTCGCCTTGATTGCTTCGGCGATTGCGTCGGGACCAAAGGGGAAGGCTCCGCGTTCCGCTGCGGCGCCCAGCAGGGCAAGGTTGCCGCTTTGCACGGCACCGGCCTGAATTCCCAGGCTCTGGCAGGGGACGTACCAGGCGTTTTCCGTCCAATCGGCCACGCGCTCCCGCACGGACTCCAAGTCCGGACAGCTGTGCTGACCTGTGGACACGGACAGGGGCGGGATGGCTTCGGAACTGGAAAAGACCAGACCATTGCGCCGCAGGTACGGCAGAGCGCGCAGGGTTTCCAGCGGTTCGAATCCGAGCAGGATGTCGGCTTCACCCGGACCGATTTTCGGGCTTTTGAGGCCGATGAGCAGCGTGGATTCCACCACACCGCCGCGTTGAGCCATGCCGTGGATTTCCCCGGACGTGACGGGCAGACCGCTCAAAAGCGCGGCCTTGGCCAACAGCGTCGTGGCGGTCAGGGTGCCCTGTCCGCCCACGCCGGTCATGAAGATGCGAAGCGGCTTGACGTTGCTCATCTATGCACCCCTTTTGCGAGCCTTGATATTGTCGGAAAGCTGCACACAGACCATGCAGCCGTTGCACATCAGTTCGTCGATTTCCATTTTGCCGTCGCAAAGGCGGAAGGCCGGGCAAGCCAGCTTTTCCAACACGCCTTCGGCCATGTCGTATCCGTCTTCCACGTATGCGGTCATCTTGGGCTTTTTGCGGTACACGCGGCGAGCGAAAAGCGGACACGGCTCCTCAGTGATGAGCACGCGCACACCCTTCATCCCGCGTAATTCCGTGTAGGCATCCAGGGTCTTGCTCACGTTCAGCGGGTTGACCTTGCGGATGGCGTCGACACCGCAACCTCGGCAGATGGACTCGATGTCCACCTGGGCCACGTCGTCGCCGAGCGGTTCGGGATCCACGCCCGGGTTGGGCTGATGCCCGGTCATGGCCGTGGTCCGGTTGTCCAGCACAACCAGCAGAAGATCGTGGTTATTGTGTACCGCGTTGATCAGGCCGGTGACGCCGGAGTGGAAAAACGTTGAGTCTCCGATAAAGCCGACCACAGTTTGCTTTGTGGCCTTGGACAGACCGGATCCGGCGCTGACACTCGATCCCATGCAGAGCAGAAAGTCGGCGCAGGCCAGGGGCGGAACAATGCCCAGGGTGTAGCAGCCGATGTCCGAGGAATAGATCGCGTCGTCACCAAAGACCTGGCGTGCGGCGTAGTACGCGGCGCGGTGCGGACAGCCCGCACACAGGTTCGGGGGACGCATGGGCAGCCCCTCGGCAGGCTCGCAGGAAACACACTGAAAATCCCCTTGTCCGGACAGGTGTTGCAGGGCTTCCGCCAGCACGCCCGTATTGAACTCACCCTGACGGGGCAGGATGTCCTTGCCCAGTACGGTAAGCGGTAAATTGTTCTTTTGGGCCAGCACCCGGATTTCATTTTCCAGAATCGGTTCCAATTCTTCGGCAACGAGTACTTTGTCCAGACCCGTCAGGAACTCGACGACTTTGGCTTCGGGCAGCGGAGCGGTAAAGCCCAGCTCCAGAACACGGATCTGGCCTTCCAGGCCACAGTCCAACAGGGCGTCGTGCAGGTAGGCGCGGCTGATGCCCGTGGCCACGACACCGATGCGGCCTTCCCCGGAAACGGCATTGAACACGGAGTGTTCTGCGTGTCCTCTGAGCACTTCGATGCGGTCCAGCAAACGGTCGTGCATGGACCGGGCAAAGGCGGGAATCGGGACGAATTGCGCCGGGTTTTTGGAGAAACCCTTGATTTCCTGGGGAGCCGAGACAGGGCCGCATTCCACCGGGCCGCGCAAGTGGTTCACGCGGGTGGTGGTGCGCAGCAGCACCGGAGAGCCGGTCTCGCGGGAAAGCAGGAGTGCGTCCCGGGTCATGTCTTTACATTCCTGGGCCGTGGACGGCTCAAAAACGGGCATCCCGGCGAGTCGGGCATAGTAACGGTTGTCCTGCTCGTTTTGGCTGGAATGGCAGCCCGGATCGTCGGCGGAAAGCAGTACCAGTCCTCCGGGGGTTCCGGTGTATGCCAGCGTCATGAAGGGGTCGGCTGCAACGTTCACGCCGACGTGCTTCATGGTGCAGAGGCAGAGAGCGCCTCCCAGGGTGGCCCCTCCGGCCACTTCCAGGGCGACTTTTTCATTTACGGAATATTCAAAGGTGTATTCCCCTTCGGGGGCGAGTCGGAAAAACGTGTCGGGCACTTCGGAAGACGGCGTGCCGGGGTAGCAGCTGACGAAATTGATGCCCGCTTCCACGGCTCCGCGCACGATGGCTTCGTTGCCGAGAAGAAGAAGCGTCTCGCCCGGCTTGGCGGCCAGGATGGGATGAGGCATGTTCCCTCCAGAGGGTTGGTGTTCAGCGGTTTGAGCCGATTTCGTTTATTAATGATCCTCCGCGCTGCGTACCGTGGTGGCGGCATCCTTTTCACTGTGTTCCGGTCCCGGTGGGGGGCGGTGTCCCAGGGAGAAGGAAAGCGTTGCGGAGGGTCGTATCTGAGACCACAAGACCTTGAACGGTAGGGCGTGATCGCCTATTTGGCCTGGAGTTCCTGCACCTTGTATTGCAGATAGGATGCGTCGGCCACTTGTCCGCCGGAGAGCAATGCCTGATAGGCTTCCAAAGCGGTCTGCGTATCCCCGGCCTCTTCCGCGGCCGCGGCCAGCAGGCGGTTTACAGGAATCAAAAAGGCTTCCGGAGCTTCGGACTGCATCAGGGCGGCAATCTCCTGAGCTTGGGCGGCATGACCATCCAGAAGCAGGCTGCGTCCTTTGCCCAACTTGGCAAGGATGCTCAGCTCCGGGGATTGCAGGCTTGCTTCCAAACGTTCCCAGGTACCGACGGCTTCCTGATAGCGTTCCTGCCGCATCTGCACGTCCGCCAGTTCAAAGAGCGCGCCGTTGCGTACGGCGTCCGGGGCATCCTCGACAAACGCGGCCAACGCGTCCACACGGGCATCGCCTTCGGTGGTGAGCAGGATTTGTCCCAGCTCTTCCGAGGCCGTGGACACGGAGTGCGCATTCCACAGCGTCACGCCCGCATAGACGGCAGCAACGGCGATGAGGGCCGCCGCACCGCCCAGGATGATGTTTTTGTAGCGCAGCAGGGTATCCAGCAGGCGGGATGCCTCCTGGTTGACCTCGCCTGCCAGGGCTTCCTCGTTGACGGGCATTTTCGTTGCGTGCTCAGACATGCGTACCTTCAGCCTCCATAAAAATTGTGTCGTTGGAAGTCGCGGATGCGGTAGTAAGCAAAATTGTAAAAAAGGTCAAAAAAGATCGGTGTCAGATCATAAAAAAAGGAAGGATACCCATCTTCCTCTCACCGTCCGCAGGGCAATTTACAAAAAAGGGAATTGACTGTCCACGAAAAGCGACATCTTTCCTCTCGCGTTGACAGCGAAGGCAGGCGGCGGTAGCTCATGAACAGTGTGGAGCATCCGACATGCTCCGGAACAACGGCGATAATTCACGGAGGAGATATGAGCGTCAAGCAGGAAATGCGTGCCATTGGAAAAAAAGCGGCTGCCGCTGCACGGGCCTTGGCCTCGGCCGAGGGATCCGCCCGGGCGCAGGCGTTGAATATTCTGGCCGACTTGCTGGAAAGCGAGCGTCGTTTCATTATGGATGAAAACGGCCGTGATTTGGATCAGGCCGAGAAGAATGGACTGGACGCGGCCCGCACCCAGCGTTTGACCATTTCCGACAAGGTCTTGGCTTCCATGGTGCAGGGCTGCCGTGACGTGGCGGCCATGGCCGATCCCGTTGGAGAGATCGAATCTATGGTGAAGCGGCCCAACGGCATGTTGGTGGGCCGGATGCGCATTCCCATGGGCGTCGTGGCCATGATCTACGAGTCCCGGCCCAATGCCACCATTGACGCGGGGATTCTCTGCCTCAAGGCGGGCAATGCCACTATCTTGCGAGGCGGCTCCGAGGCGTTTCACTCCAATCAGGCGCTGGCTTCGTTAATGCATCAGGCCTTGGAGCAGGCCGGGCTGCCCCGGGACGCCGTGCAGGTGGTACCCACCACGGATCGGGACGCGGTGAAGGAAATGCTCAAACTTTCGGATTATATCGACGTGGTCATCCCGCGTGGCGGCGAGGGACTGATTCGGGCTGTCACCGAGCAGGCCACCATGCCCGTGCTGAAGCACTATAAGGGTGTGTGCCATATTTACGCTGACGAGACATGCGATCTGGAACGGGCAGTGGAAATTATCCATAACGCCAAGACCCAGTACCCCAGTGGATGCAACGCCTTGGAGTGCCTATTGGTGCATGAGCGGGTGGCCGCCGGGCTGCTGCCCAGGGTTGCCGAGCGACTGGGACGGGATGCTGTGGTTTTTCATGCCTGCGAACGCTCCTTGCCATTGATGGGGGATGCGGATGTGCAGCCCGCTAAGGACGAAGACTGGGGCAAGGAATATTTGGAAATGACCATGGCCGTGAAGGTGGTGGACGATATGGAGGAGGCCGTGGAGCACATCGCTCAATACGGCTCCAACCATACCGAGGCCATCTTGACCAATGACCACGCCAAGGCCATGCGTTTTCTGCGTGAGGTGGACGCTTCCCTGGTGGTGGTCAATGCCACCACACGCTTCAACGACGGAGCGCAGTTGGGGTTGGGCGCGGAAATCGGCATTTCCACTTCCAAGCTGCATGCGTATGGCCCTATGGGCATCAAAGAGCTGACCTCCACCAAATTCGTGTTGCTCGGGGAAGGACACATCCGGCAATGACGGAGTATCGATTCCGCCCGCGCTGAAGGGCGCGACAACCCGCCGCCCTCACTGTATGCGGGGACGGCGGGTTTTTTATTACCCGATTCGAAATCAATCGTTGAGACGGCGCGCCTTGGGGTTGACCACATAACGCGTGGCCGGACCCCGGCCCTCCTTGATAAGTAATCCTTTTTTGACCATGTCCTGCAAATCGTAAATGGCCGTGCGCGACGCCAGTTTTCCGCCGACAATGCTCTGATAGTCGTTTCGGCTGACCACTCCTCGCTTGCGGATAACGGGTAGGGCGCGCTTTTGCCGCCGATTGAGTTCCGGCGGTCCGTCGGAGATGGGCGGCGTGGGCTTGGGAGCATCCGACCGGGAGCGTGTCGGGACGGATTTATGCCGTTCTTTCGGAGGGATATCCGGCTGTTTTGTGGAGTCCACGGATGCATCGCCGGATTGGACCCGGGCTTCCGAGGATGATTCCGGACCAGGAATCGAATCGTCCTGGCCGGGTGGCGTGGTATTGGTTTCGTCCAGCGGGGTTGCTTCCTGACCACTGGGATCATCGCATGGGCCGCAGCCGCCGATGGCGTCCTGATCCAAGGGGGAAACGTACCGAAGACCCTCGATTTCGAGCTTGATTTCTTCTGCCTGGATGACCTCTGTTTCCGCCATGACCGCGGCCCGGGTGATGCTGTTGATGAGTTCGCGAATGTTGCCCGGCCAGTGGTAGCCCGTCATTTTGCGCACGGCCCCCTTGCTCAGGCTCATGCCCGAGCGGTTTACCAGCAGTTCGGCCTGGCGAAGATAGTGCAGGGCCAGCAGGGGGATGCTCTCCGGATGTTCCCGCAGCGGGGGCGTCTGAATGGTGAGAACCTTCAGGCGATAGTACAGGTCTTCCCGGAAGTCTCCGTCCTGAATCATCTGGGCGAGGTTCGCGTTGGTGGCGCAAATGAGCCGTACGTCCACATCCACTTCCATGTCGCGCCCCAGGGGTTTGATTTTGCGCATGGCAATGGCGCGCAGCAGCGCTTGTTGGACCTTGGCGGATGCGGACTGGATTTCATCCAGAAACAAGGTGCCGCCGTCCGCTTCCTGGAATGCTCCCTTGCGGTCGGATCGCGCTTCGCTGAATGCGCCTTTGACGTGGCCGAACAGGGCGTCCAGAAGCAGGTTCTCATCCAGCGCCCCGCAGTTGATGGAGATGAATGGTCGCTCGGCCCGTCGGCTTTGACGGTGGACGGCTTCGGCCACCAATTGTTTGCCTGTGCCTGTTTCGCCCATGACCAATACGTCCACATCCACCTGGGCGGCCCGTGCAATGTCGGACTTGAACAAGGCCATGCGCGGTCCCACGCCCACGATGTCGGGCATGTCGCCCTGGAGAACCTCTTCAAGCAGGGCCGTGTCCCCCTCCAGGCGGGCCGGTTCCTTGAGGTTGACGTGTTCAATGGCTTCGTCGCGTTGGCGGATTTGTTCCATCTGGTCCCGGACGCGGTCGATCATCCCGTTGATGGCGGCTTGGAGGCGGCCGGTCTCATATCCGGATTCCGGCAGAGTCAGGCGTTGGAGACGCCCGGACGTCTGCATGGCGGACACGGCCTTGGTGAGTCGGTAAATTGGACCCATGGACAGTCGGCTCATGAGGTAGACCAGCAGGGAAAGCAGCAGCGTGCTGCCCAGGGTGATGAGCAGCATGACGTCGATGTATTCGTAGCCTGCCGTGACCGTGAGCCGGCTGCGGTCCACGAATGTGGCACCCGCGTAGACCATGGGCGGTTTGTTCGGCGACATTCGGAACCGGATGGGTGCCCAGGAAAGGTAATAGCTGTTGACTTCTTTGGAGGTATGGCCGTCGTCACGCAGGCGGAGAATGCCGTCACGCCCTTCGGCGGCATCCATGACCATGTTCCAATAATCGGCGTGAGCCGTACCCGGGCGAAATGCGCACGGCAGGCCGGGTCTGCCCAGGGTTCCCGTGTACCCGGACCGGGCCAGAAAAGTGCCCAACTCTGCGTTTGGTTTGTCCAACTGGTCGGATTGAAAGAGTATCCATCCTGTGGGATCAAACAGGTAGCTGAACCGCACTTCATCGGAGCGGGGATAGCCCCAGATGGGGGACCGCCGCGAATTGTAGAGGGAGAGCAGATTGCGCAGATCCCTGGCGCGGATGCCCAGACAAAGGTGTCCCGGACTGGTGGAACCCTTTGCCGTGAACGGCGTGGTGAATCGAATGATGCGTTCGCCCACCCTGTGGCCTGTATTTTGTGGCAGAGGCAGAGGATATTCCACGTCCAGAATAGGGGAGGGATGCACCTCTCCGTTGCGCAAGGGCGGCAGGTCATCCAGATGGCGAAACGGGCTGGGCCGTATGTCGGCAATGGCCGCTCCGGGAACGGGATGCGGTTCACCGGCATGCGTCACGAAAAAAATGTGTTGCCCGGCATTGGGCGCGATGTAGCCGAACTCGCAATAGTCGATGGAGCTGGATTCCTGCAGGGCGGCAAAGGCGGCGGGCATGCTTTCCGGCGTCAGGGAAAGACGGGAAAGCAGCAGGAGATCCCGCCGGCATTGATCCAGATGGTCTTCCACGGCATGGGCCAGGGCCAGATCGCGGATGCGTACGTTGCGCTCCAGCGCGATATCCATGTATTCCGTGGAAACCTTGTACATAGCGTACCCTGTTCCCGCGAGAATGATGGCCAGAAACGGAAGAATGGTAATGAGCAGTTTGGCCTTGAGTCCCAGAGCATGAAACAGTTGCGTAATAGAGCGCCAGGATCGCGTTGCGGCAGCGTCGGAATGCTCGGTCATGAGTTTCTCCCCAAAAGGACGCGTGTTGGTAAATCGCGCCAAAAGTCAGCATAGTTATCTATAAATAAAGATGTTTCTTTTTTTCGTTATCCCCAGGTGAGCGGTCCGTCAATGAGAAAGCGCAATGGCATGGGCATTGCTGCATGATCATGCAAAAGCGGCACCGCTTTGAAGAGATTTTGCGAAAAAAAAATGCGGATCTCGCCATGTTCAGGGCGTTGGATGAGTTGGTTTCCGGCTGCATAGTGCGGACGGGCAGGCAGGGCGGTGCCATAGGTATGTGGGGGAAGTGATGAGTAGGAATAAGGGCAAAAGCCGGGATACCGCAGATCCGGCCATTGGTCTGGAACCAAATCCGTTTCAGGGGATGCGGCGCAAATTATTGGTGGCACTTGGGGTGGCAACGCTGACGCCGTTTTTGTTTGTCCTCGTTGTGGGACATGCCGCGTATACAAATGCTGTCCGCACGGGATCCATGGAGACCATGCGACGTATCGTAGAGGACCATGGGCGAATGATCGAAACATATTTACGGGAGCGCCGTGCCGATTTGGAACTGCTCCTGGATTTCGAGGCACATGGAGAACTTGCCGATACCGATGTGCTTACCGACCGCTTGCAGTGGCTGCGGCGGAGTTGCCGGGCCTTTGTGGATTTGGGGTATATTGACGAGCAGGGGCGGCAGGTGGCGTATGCCGGGCCGCATTCCCTGGCAGGAAAGGACTACTCGCAGGCCGAGTGGTTTCAGGCCACGCTCACCAAGGGCGTTCACATCAGCGACGTATTTCTCGGATACCGGAATGAGCCGCACTTTGTGGTGGCCGTGGCCCGAAAAGTCGGGGAGCAGACAGCCGTATTGCGCGCCACCATGGATCCACATGAATTCTCCGGAATGGTGGAGCGTATTCGCATGGGATCCACTGGTGAAGCGTGGATTCTGGATGCCCATGGGCGTTACCAAACAGAACCGCGCAGTGGTGCGGCCCTGCTCAGCCAGGCGCGGGTGCCGGAGCAGGCGTTGCATCCCGGCCGGGGGATTCATGTGCTGGAGGCTGCGGGAGAAGACGGCACGGACTATTTGTATTGTGCGGCCTGGATTAACAACGGGAAGTGGCTGCTCGTGGCCCGGCAGGAAAAAAATGATGCTTTTGCGCACTTGCAGGAGGCCGCCAGTTGGATCGCTGCTATTTTTTTGCTGGGCGGCCTGATCATCTCGGTGTTGGCCTTCACCATCAGTGGTCGCCTGGAGCTGGCGCTCACCAGGGTATTTCATGAAAAAGAAGGGCTGCGCGATCATCTCTACAGGGCGGCCCGTCTGGCGGAAATAGGGGAAATGACCACGGGCATCGCTCACGAGATCAACAATCCGCTGCAAGTCATGAAAAGCGACCTTTCCTATATGGAAATGGTCATGACCGACATGGTGGAAAAAGGGACGCTGCAGGAAGGAGAGGATTGCGCGGAAGTGCGAACGTCCATGGAGCAGCTGCGGTTGCAGATTAGCCGTTGCGCAAAAATCACGCAATCCATTTTGCAATTCGGGCGGCAGGGCGACTCCGTGGTTCAGGATGTGGAACTGCGGGCGTATCTGCCCGAGGTGCTGGGCATGGTAGAGGAAAAGGCGGCCGTGCGCGGCATTGCATTGGAACTGGAAACGCCTCCCCATCCCGTGTTTGTACGGGCCGATCCCGGACAATTGCAGCAAGTGGTGCTCAACCTGCTGAATAACGCCCTGCATGCGGTGGAGGAGCATCATCCCGACGGGGGCGGCAAGGTCGTTGTGCTTTGCGGTCCTGGAGAAAAAGGAATGGTGGACATAGAAGTCCGGGACAATGGGTGCGGCATCAGCCCGGAAAATATGGAACGGATCTTTGCGCCGTTTTTCACCACAAAGCCAGTGGGAAAAGGAACAGGATTGGGCTTGAGCGTTTGCCACGGTATTGTGGGACGCATGGGCGGCAATATGGATGTACGAAGTCAGCCAGGACGGGGAACCCGGTTTACGGTTCGTCTGCCCCGGCCACAAAAGGGGTGAACGTAAATCACCTAGGAAGGGTTCTTACCCCGGCAGGGGGGAGACCCGTTGAATTGGCCCGCTTCCGAAAGGAGGCGGGCTTTTTGGTGTCCGCACGGAGTCCGCGGGCTGCACGTTGATCGCGCAAGGGGGGTAAGGCGTATCGCGCATGCGCGATTTTTGTATTTAACTAGTTTAAATAATGACCGAATATTGTGGCACATGGATTGCTTTGGAAGAGGAAATGTCGGAGGGGCCAGAGGATTTGCGAAACGGCCCGGGACGAAAGCCCGCGGGGGCCGTCCGTAAACGCAACGAACAGGAAAGGGCAAGAAGAGTCGCCATGAAAATCATGATTGTCGATGACGAACAGCGCCTCCTCTACACAACGAAGAAGTTGTTCTCCAAGATCGGGATCGACGTTCTCACCGCATCCAGCGGTGAAGACGCGTTGCGTCTTTTGGAGAGCGAGACGGTTCATGTCGTTTTTTTGGATATCAAAATGCCGGGTATGGATGGCCTGAAGGTCTTGAAGGAGATCAAAAAGATCAACCCCATGATCGAGGTCATCATGCTCACGGGGCACGCCTCGCTGGAAGCCGCGGTGGAAGGAATCCGGCTTGGTGCTGCTGATTATCTGATCAAACCGGTGAGCATGAAGAGCCTGCTCGGCAAGTCGGAAGAGGCGTTTGAAAGGAGGAAGAAACTCGAGGAGAAAATCTGCTTAGCCAGGAGTCGGAATGTCGTCAGAGGAGATTGACGCCCAAAAGGAGGTAGAAATGTCAATCAATATAAAAGTGTTGATGGTTGATGATGAGGAGCGGTTTCGCACCACCACGGCCAAGATTTTGGAGCGCAAGGGGTACGACACCGTCATGGCCGCCAGCGGCGAACAGGCCTTGGAAATGATGGTCGAGAAACCCGATGTGGTGGTTCTCGATATCAAAATGGAGGGCATGGACGGACACGAGACCTTGCGGAAAATCCGGGAGATCGACGCGGACGTGCCGGTGATCATGCTCACGGGACACGGAGCGCTGCCCAGCGCCAAGGAGGCGCTGGACTCCGGCGCGCAGGACTATTTGACCAAGCCCTGCGACGTGGATTTGCTCTCCGCGAAGATTCGCGATGCCGTGGCAGCGGCAAAGCAGGAATCCTACCAGGAGCGGTTGGCAGAAGAGGTGATGATTCCGCTTACCAACTATACGACCATTACCGAGGACGAGACCGTTCGTTCTGCCGTGGATAAACTGCGCAGTCTGAGCACGCAGCTGGTCACCACGGAACGTATCATGGATACCGGGCATCGCTCCATTCTCGTCTTCGACAAGGGAGGCGACCTCACCGGTATTCTCAGTCCCATGGATCTGATAGCGGCCGCTCGGCCACCTTATTTGAGCGCGCCCAAGCCGTCAATGGCCGACAGCCTGCAATACTCCACCATGTTCTGGCAGGGGCTGTTCACATCCCGGATTAAGGAAATCGCCGACATGAAGGTGGCGGACATCATGTCCGATACGCCGCCCGTAGTGGATGCGTCCACCAACCTGATGGAGATTGCCGAGACCATGTATTTCCAGCGGGCCAGGCGTTTGGCCGTGGCCAAGAATGGAAAGATCGTGGGCGTGGTTCGGGAGCAGGAGCTGTTTTTCGAAATAGGCCGCATTTTGGCGAACTGACGCCCGTTGTGGTCCGCACGGAAGCTCAAACCAAGACAAGAGGTGTGAAATGGCTGAATCCACCAAGAAGAAAGCCACAGGATACGATAAGTACGTAAACTGGAAGCTGCTGATCATACCGGTCATCCTGTTCGCGGTCATCGTGCTGTTGCCCACGCCGCAAAGCATGCAGAAAGTGGGCATGCAGTATCAGGTGGGACCCAAGGCGGTTGTCGGGTATCTGGCGCAGGAGCTGTTCCAGGAGAAATCGTCCAACCTGGCGCAGTGGCAGCTCGTCACCTGTCAGATGATGGAACAGAACATGCGCATGGGCGCCATGTCCAGAGACCGTTTTTTGAAGCGTGACGCCAAGTGGTGCAAAAAATATAAGATCCCCGTTGACGGTGCCAACCTTAAGCGGGCGCTGGAATACGTGGATACCGAGGTGACCGCGGATCAGTACCAGGCGTTGCTGAAAGGCGCGTTTGATCTGCGTATGCACCGGCTCAACTATGACGAATTGTCGGATAAGGATCAGGTCAAGGCGGATAAGGGGAGTTGGGAGATCAAGGTAGCCATCGCCCTGGTGGTCTTCGTGGTCTTCTGCTTTGTTACCGAATGCATGCCCCTGCCCGGCGTAGCCTTCTGCATCGGCCTGATCCTGGTTTTCACGGGTGTGGTCTCCCGGCGCGACGTGGCCGGACTGTATTGGTCGGACGCCTGCTGGTTCATCATGGGTTCTCTCATGTTTGCCGCGGCATTTGTCAAAACCGGCGTGGATAAGCGCGTTTGTCTGATGATGTTCAAAAAGTTGGCCGTGCCCAACGCCCGTTGGATTACGCTGATCTTTTTTGTCATCATCGCCCCGCTGGCCGCGTTCATTTCGGACCACGCCCTGGCCGCCATGTTCCTGCCCATCGGTATGTTGCTGTATCAGAACAGCCTCACCGATGAGATTCCCGAGGATCCGGAGCTGGCGAAAATGCTCATGATCGCCATTGCCATGGCCTGCAACATCGGTGGGCCGGGCGCTCCTTCGGGCGGCGCACGAAACGTGATCATGATGACCTACCTCACCGATATGTTCGGATTCGATATCGGGTACTTCCAGTGGGTCACCTACTGCTTCCCCTTCATCTTGATCATGATTCCCCTGACCTGGCTGCTGGTCAACTGGCGCTTCAAGCCGAGAATCACGTCTCTGGCTCCGGCCATGCGTCACCTCCAGAGCGAGATTGGCAAGATGGGCGGCTGGAACAAGCACCAGGTCTGGGCGCTGATCATCTTCCTGGTCATGGTGTACGGCTGGTTCACGGAAAAGATCTTCTACAACATGGGCATCTATCCCGTGCGTCTAGGCATCGGCGTTATCGCCGTGGCCGGTGCGGTGGCCTACCTGCTGGCCGGCGTGGTCAACTGGCGGGACTATCAGGAGAAGGTGGACTGGGGCGTTGTCTGGCTGTACGCGGGCGCGATCATCTTCGGTCGCACCCTGGATAAGACAGGCGCGGCCTATTGGCTGGCCCAGTCCGTGGTGGACTTCATGGCTCCGCTCGGTATGGACAGCGGCATCTCCCTGATGCTTACTTCCAACGGACTCACCGCTGTGCTGACCAACCTCATGGCGGATGGTCCCGCAGCAGCCGCGGTCGGTCCCATCACGTTGAACATGGCCGGCATCGTGCATCCGGGTACCACGTATCTGCCCTTCATGGCCATGTCCACGGCAGTGGCCTCGTCCTTTGCCTACTGCCTGATCATCGGTACGCCGCCCAACGCCATCGTGTACGCTTCGGGCTACCTGGAGCCAAAGGACTACCTCCGTGTGGGCGTACCCGCATGGTTTGTGGCCAACATCGTACTGATTCTGCTTACCGCTGTGTACTGGAGCTTAAGGGGGTTCGGCGATCTGCCGGGCTTCTGACCCCGTTGAATAAAAAATCCCCCGGCGGTCCGTTATGGGCCGCCGGGCCTGGAAAACAACCCACGAAAAACAAGGGGGAATACCATGCAGCGTCAGGACAAAACCAGCGATGCGGCTCCCATGGAAGGAACCGGCGAAAAGCAGCCGTTGTTTCGGTATGAAAACGGCCGGATCTATTTCACCAGGCGCACGGAACGGATGTTCTTTTTTCTGCTCACGGTGGCCATGTTGGTGCTCGGCGTGGTGGAAGGAGTGGGCGTGTTCGGAGGTGGGTCATGACCCGGCAAGGCCTTGCTCTTAAAGCCGATCCGGGGACGGAAAGCGAACGCCGCGTGGAAGCCGATACCTCGCCCTTGGATACCAGACGGTTTTTCACCACCATGACGGAAATTGTACGCGCCCCACGGATTTTCTTTGCCGGATTGGAGGATACGCCGCAAAATTATCGCAATGCCTGGCGATATCTGGCGCTTGCCGCATTGTTCCATACCATGGTCAGCGTCACCTATTTTTTCAACCACAAGTTGGCCATGGCCGGGATTCTGATGATCAATGCCATGGCTCTGCCCGCGTTGCTGGCTTTCTTGTGCCTTTTGGTCATGAACATGTTTCTGGGAGCGGGAACCACCTTTAAGCGTGTGTTCACCATTGTGGCCTTTGCCTCGGGTACGGTCATGCCCGTTTCCTGGATTCCGGCGTTGCAGGTGTTCACCGAACCGATTCGCGCACTGCTGGTCTGCGTTGGGCTGACCAAGGCCTGTGGCCTGCGGCCCTGGCAGTCCGTGTTTGCCGTTGTGTTGACCGTCATTTTGTTCCTGCTGCTGATGTGGTCGGCTCTGCCCGTGCTTATGGACCTGCAGGGCGGCTTGGCCGGTTAACGACCGGCGAAGGAGTGTTGGCCGTGCAAGAGATGCGGTTGTTGTTGGTGGATGATGAGTCGGAATTTCTGACCCTGGTGACCCGGCGAATGGCCCGACGCGGTGTGTTGGTGACCACGGCGGAGTCCGGACGGCAGGCTCTGGATTTACTGGAACACGGGACATTCGATGCCGTGGTGTTGGATGTCCGAATGCCCGGCATGGACGGCATTGAGACCTTGCGTCGCCTTAAGGAGCGGTTTCCGGATTTGGCCGTTATTTTGCTCACCGGCCATGCGGATACGGCTTCCGCGTTTACGGGAATGGAATTGGGAGCGTTTGATTACATGATCAAGCCTGTGGCGTTTGACGAATTGTTCGCCAAAATACGCGACGCTGCACGTTGTTCCACTCGGAACTGACGGGAGGAGAACATGGGGACGGCACTCTTGGCCATACGCCGGTTTCTCGGACGCGGCACCCGTGAACGCGGGGCAAGGCAGCTGGCGGAATTGCGTGAGGAGTACCGGGTGCGTTGCCGGAGTTTCCGTCTGCTGGTCAAGGCCAATCATGAAGCCTTGTCCGCTCTGGCGGAGTTGGAGGAACTGCGCCGGGCGGAGTCCCCGTTCGGCATGGCCAGAATCCGGGCGCTGTCCGTCCGTGCGCTGATGGCCGGATTTCAGATGGTGCGCCAGTTGAACCGCATGGTTCCCGGTCCCTATGAAGACTTGTTTGTATCGTTGAAGCAGATTCGGATGGCCGTGGATTCGGTTTTGCGCAGGCCCGAGCCGGTCAATCGGTCCAATAATGTTTTGGCCGTGGAGCGGTTGACCCGGGTGGACGCGAATGAAACCGGAGGGAAATTGGCCCGGTTGGGCGAGGCGCGGCAGCGCTTGGGAGTCCGTATCCCCGAGGGATTCGTTATCACGGCTTCGGCGTGTCGTCGGTTCCTGGAACGCAACGACCTTCCCGGTGAGATCGACCGGCTTTTGCAGATGGCGGATCTCGGAAATTTGGAAGCGTTGTACGCCCTCAGTTCCCAATTGCGTGGCATGGTGCAGGGGGCCACGATCCCGGCCGGTTTGTTGCGGGATATGAATGAAGAACTGGCGCGGATGCAGGCGTTGTCGCCCGAGCCGCTACGCTTGGCCGTGCGCTCCTCCGCCTTGGGAGAGGATGTGCCGGGAGCATCCTTTGCCGGACAGTTTCATACGGAGCTGAACGTGCGGCCGGAAAACGTGGCCGAGGCCTTCAAGGCTGTGGTGGCGAGCAAATATGGTCCATCAGCCATGGCTTACCGGCTGCATCGCGGGATTCGCGATTGCGACGTTGATATGTCTGTGGGTTGCATGGAAATGGTCCGGGCGCGTGCCGGGGGGGTGGTCTATACTCGCGACCCCTTGGAACCCGATGCGGATACCGTGGTCATCAGCGCAGTGCCTGGATTACCGCAGGCCATTGTGGACGGTGCGGCCGCCTGTGACCGGTTTTCCGTGACCCGAAAAGGCCGTCGAATGGTTTGCCGTGAGATAGGGCACAAGGAGCAGCGGACCGATTGCCATGACGGGGAAGGGACGGTTGCGTCGGAGTTGCCGCCCTCGGAGCAGGGACAACCAAGTATTACGGATGAACAGGCCGCTGCATTGGCCGGTTTGGGAATGCGCTTGGAAAAGATTTTTGACGCGCCCCAGGATGTGGAGTGGACCATTCGTGAGGATGGTGCGGTGGTGCTTTTGCAATGCCGGGACATGCATTTCGCGCAATCGCAGGCCGACGATGGAGAAGAGGAGGACGAGGGTGTGCCCGCAGCGGTGGACTTGCCGGATCCGTTGCTGTGCGGTGGCGTTCCCGCGTCTTCGGGTGCGGCTTCCGGTCCTGTGGTCATTGTGCGGAGCGATGCGGACGCGCTTCAGTTTCCTCCCGGTGCGGTGATGGTGGCGCGGAGTGCGCGGCCCCGCTGGGCGCCGCTCTTGTCCCGCGCCTGCGCCGTTATTACGGAGCACGGCTCTTCGGCCGGGCATTTGGCTTGTGTGGCCCGGGAATACGGTATCCCGGCCCTGTTTTCCGTGCCGGATGCCCTGACAGTGCTTTCTCCCATGCAGGAACAGGAACGAGTTGTCACGGTGGATGCGGACCATGGAGCCGTGTTTTCTGGACAGGTGGAGATCGTAACCAGGCGCGGCCCCGCACAGGGCGTTTTGTTTGGCAGTGCGGTCCATCAATGTTTGGAAACCGTTTTGGAGCATTTAACGCCGTTGCACTTGGATAACCCTGATGCGCGATCCTTTGCGCCGAATAATTGTCGAACCCTGCACGACGTGTTGCGCTACTGCCACGAAATGGGTGTTCGGGAGATGTTTGGCGCGGAGCCGCGAACAGCGCTGGAACGCGGCGTGAGCCGTCGTCTGGTGGATGGGGTGCCGTTACAATATTGGGTCGTGGATCTGGAGAACGGACTTGCGACGGCTGACCCGTCCTCCCCGGATGGGCGGCAAAAAACCGTGGATTTTTCCCTGGTGCGATCCCGTCCCATGCTGGCTCTTTGGGAGGGCATGCGGGCCATATCCTGGGAAGGACCGCCTGCTGTGGATGCCGGGGGACTGGTCTCCATTATGGTGCGGTCCGCCTCGGATCCCGGATTGGCGGAAGGGGCCGCATGTCCCTACGCGGTGCGAAATTATTTCTTGATCACTCGGGAGTATTGTTCCCTGCAATCCCGTTTTGGCTACCATTTCAGCACAGTGGAAGCTGTTCTGGGTGATGACCCCGAGGAAAATTACGTGATTTTCCAGTTCAAGGGCGGGGGCGCGGATCGGGAGCGCCGTGTGGCCCGGGCGCGCTTGGTTGGGGAGGTGCTGGAGGAACATTCGTTTTTGGTGGAGCTGAAGGACGACGCTCTGTATGCGCGTCTGGAAGTGGCCGAAGCGACGCAGATGGCCGAATTGCTTCGCATGGTGGGATATCTGGTGATCCACACGCGGCAGCTGGACATGGTCATGGGAGATTCCGCCGGGGTCGCCCGGGTGGCGGAGCGGATACGGCGGGATTTGCAAACCATTGCGGAATCGTTCCGCAACGGCAACGACCATGAGGCAACGCAGGGAGAATGAGCCATGGACGCCAGAGGATACGGCATTTTGCGGTGGAAGTTCATCGGAGTGATCGTCTGCTTTTCACTCATCCCGGTAGTGGCGCTCGGCTCATTCATCAATTCCCGGTTCAGCCGTACCTATGAGGAAAAAGTTACGTCCAACCTGCGGATTATGATTGAAAACAAGCGGTACGCCGTGGACATGTTTCTGCAGGAGCGCATCGCCCAGGTCCGCAACCTCGCGTATACGCATACCTTGTCGGAAATGGGCGACCAGACGTTTTTGTCGGAACTTTTCGGCACCATCCGCACGGGATCGGCTTCGTTCATTGATCTGGGTGTCATTGGCAGCGATGGCCGCCACGTGGCCTACGCCGGACCGTATGATCTGGTTGGCGCCAACTACGCGGATGAGGACTGGTTCCATCAGGTCACGCTGAAGGGGGTGTATGTCTCCGACGTGTTTATGGGCTTTCGCAATTATCCCCATTTCATCATCGCTGTGCTGCGCCGGGATGGAGATCAGAGCTGGATTTTGCGGGCGACCATTGATTCCGAAGTGTTCAACAGGCTGGTGCAGAGTGTGCAGCTCGGCAGACGCGGCGATGCCTATCTCGTGAATGGGGAGGGAGTGCTGCAAACTCCGTCCCGGTTCGGTCCGCCCGCGTTGGAGCGCTGCTTCCTGCCCGTAGAGGGCATCAACGAGCTGACGATTTTGGATCTGCCGAGCCATGAGCGACGGGAGTTGGCAGGAATTGTTCCCTTGCGGACCATGGACTGGAAATTGGTCATTTCCGAAGACCCCAGCGAGGAGATGTCCCCCTTGCTGACCGTTCGTTCCATTGCTCTGTTTTTGGTGCTGGGCGGGGTGGTGGTGATCTTTGCGGGCGCGTTTTTAACCACTCGGAGCATTGTCGCCAAAGTGGAACGGGCGGACCGTGAAAAGGCGGCGGCGGATGTGAATCTAATGCAGTCCAGCAAGCTCGCGGCCCTGGGCAAGATGGCCGCCGGGGTAGCCCATGAGGTCAACAATCCTCTGACGTTGATCCGTGAGGCCGCGGGCTGGATCACGGATTTGCTGACGGATGAGGATCCGGAATGCCTGAAGCATTTTGAGGAAATCGAAGAAGCGGCACGGGATATTGATCGGCATGTGGAGCGGGCCAAAACAGTGACCCACCGCATGCTCGGTTTTGCCCGGCGTATGGAGCCTGTGCAGGAGAATGTGGATGTGGGCGCATTGGTGGAAGGGACCATTTCTTTTTTGGCCAACGAAGCCATGCACCGCAATATCATCATTCAACGAGAATACGCCCCGGATCTGCCCCTGATCAACACGGACGCCACCCAGGTGCAGCAGGTCGTGCTCAATCTGCTTGAAAACGCCATTGACGCTGTGGGGCGCGACGGTTCCATCCAGGTGCGAACCGGAACCGGCAGCGGGGAAGTGAGCTTCAGCGTGAGCGATACGGGACCGGGAATCGATCCCCAATTGATACACAAGATTTTTGATCCGTTTTTCTCCACCAAAAAAGTGGGGGAGGGGACGGGACTGGGGCTTTCCATCACCTACGGCATTGTGGAGCGGTTGGGAGGCCGGATCAACGCGGAGAGCGAGCCTGGGCGGGGCGCCACGTTCACGGTGCATCTGCCTGCCTAGGCCGGAGCACGAACACGATGGAAACAAGGCGGGTAGCATGAGCAAGGTCAAGGTGTTGGTTGTGGACGACGAGCAAGACTTCGTGAAGCTTTTCGTCAAGCGTTTCCTGATGCGCAACCTGGATGTGCGGGGGGTGAACAGCGGCCAGGAGGCGCTGGAATACCTGCGGTCCAACGATATTGACGTGGTGGTGCTGGACGTGAAGATGCCGGGTATGGACGGCCTGGAAACCCTTCAGGAGATCAAAAAGCGGCACCCGCATGTGGAAGTGATCATGCTTACGGGCCATGGGTCCGTGAAATCCGGCATCCAGGGCATCAGTCTGGGGGCTTATGATTACGTGCTCAAGCCGTTCAAAATCGAGGATTTGTTGGGTCGAATTCTCAAGGCGTACGAGCGTTCCAGGTTGAACCGTGGGCGGCAGCCATGACCGCGTCCGTGGTCCGGACCGGACAGCCCGGTTGGTTGCACTCGCTGCTGATTGTGGAGCGGTATGTGGCTCCTGCCGTGGTCTTCTTGGTGGCCCTGGCCGCCCTGGAGGTTGGGGGGCGTTGCGGACTGCTCATCGCTGTGGGGTGTGCCGTGGCCCTGGCGCTGCTGGGCTTTCGTCTGTGGTGGGATCTCGCGGGCAGTCGTCGCGAAATCCGCGTGCTCAACGAGCAGTTGATACAGTCGCAAAAGCTTTCCGCCCTGGGCGAATTGTCCGCCGGGGTGGCCCATGAGATCAACAATCCCCTTGCCGTGATCGCTCAGGAAGTGGAGCTGATGGAAATGCTTTTACCCCGTGCCACATTTGAACGGATGGAAGATCGGGATGACGTGGTGGACTGTCTGGGAGAAATCACACGACAGGTGGACCGCTGCTGCCACATTACGCGGGGAATGCTTGATTTTGCCCGCAAACGGGAGGCCGTGATTCAGCAGACGGATATGAACCAGCTCATAGACGACATGGTTCGGCTGGTGGAGTTGGAGATTCGTAACAAGGAAATTTTTATCGAGCGAGAGTACGCGGAGCCGCCGCCGAACGTTTGCACAGACCCGCCTCTGGTACGGCAGGTGGTGCTCAACTTGTTGAACAATGCTGCCCAGGCCATGGGCGGGGACGGGCGCATCACCATTGCGACTCGGCATCTCGATGGTGACGGGGTGGAGATGAGGATTCGGGACACCGGACCGGGAATTGCCCGGGAACACCTGGAGAAAATTTTTAACCCGTTTTTCACCACCAAGGAACCGGGCAAGGGAACCGGACTGGGATTGTCCATCTGCCTTCGCATTGTCAACGAGTTGGGCGGAACCCTGGCCGTGGAAAGCGAACGGGGCAGGGGTGCGGAGTTCATCGTGCGCCTGCCGTCACTCACGCAACGGGAGGATTGATCATGGAGACGAAAATCCGTGTGTTGGTTGTGGATGACGAGGAACGGTTTTGCGAAAATATGGTCCGCCTGTTGAACCGGCAGGGAATGGAGGCTCAGGGAGTGCACGACGGTGCCGGGGCGTTGGATCTGCTGGCTGAAGCAGAGTTCGACGTGGTGCTGCTGGATATGAAGATGCCGGAAATGGACGGGCGGGCCGTCTTTGAGGGCATGGAGGCGTTGGGCGTGGACGCGCAGGTGGTCGTGCTTTCGGGCCATGCCTCGGTGAATGATGCCATGGAGATGATGTCTCACGGTGTTTTTGACTATTTGATCAAACCGTGTCCCACGGAAACATTGGTGAAAAAGGTCCGGCAGGCGCATCTTGAAAAACGTTTGGAACAGGGTGACGTGGACATGGACGACCTGACCCGTGTGGACGCCTGAGCCGGTCCTGCTTCAGGAGAGGGAAAAGCCCGTGTTCTATGGTTGAATCGGGACGAAGCCCGGCGTATAGTCTTCATTGGACGGGGATTGATGATACAGGAGGAAGTCCGATGGAGCCTCGACAAGGTGTGGGAATACTCGGCGGGAGTTTCAACCCGGTACACACGGGCCATGTGCGCATGGCGCTGGAGGTGCTGGAGCGGCTGCGATTGGAACGGGTGGATCTCGTCCCCGCTTCCATTCCGCCCCATAAGCCGATGAAGGGATTGCTGCCTTTTGATATCCGGTTGGGGCTGTGCGAGTTGGCCGTGGAAGGCATTCACGGCCTGCGGGCCAACCCCATTGAAGGAGAGCGGAGCGGGCCTTCGTATACGTGCGACACGCTGGAGTGCTATCCCACACCACCGCAGGAGCGTTTTTTTATCCTTGGAGCCGGCACCCTGCTGGAAATTCCCACTTGGCGGCACGGATTGGAAATTCCTGCGCTGGCCAACCTCGTGTGCGTGAATCGCGGGGGGGACAGGTGCAGCGGCTTTGAACCTGTGACCCGCCTGGTGGAAGAACGCTGGCCCGATGCAACGCAGCTTGCCTCGGGCCGGGAACCGTCCTGGCGGTTCTCCTCTGGAGCCAGATTGCTATGTCTTTCCGTTCCCCGTTTGGAAATCAAGGCCCGGGATATCCGGGAGCGTTGGCTGCAAGGACGTGACCTTTCCCTGTTGGTGCCTCCGGCGGTGCAGCGCGCCCTCCAGGAAGACGGCTCCGAGTTTGTCCAGGCCTGGGGCCGTCCACAAACCGCCGCGGGGGAAGAATGACCCGAAAGGGATTGGCCACCATTGTTTTTGTCGCCTCCGTCGTTGTCTTTTTGTTTGCCGGGATCGCGGCTTCCCGAGGATGGGAGCCGTTTTCCACGTGGTATTATTGTTTTGTCTGGTGGCCGTATATTTTTGCGGTGGAGTCGCTGCCAGCCATGCGAGGCGGTGAATCCGACCTGTATGACACCCCCCGGGACTGGCTGCTGCTCCTGCCCTTGTCCGTGACGCTTTGGCTGTTTTTTGAGCTGCTCAACTTTCGTCTGGGCAATTGGCGGTATGTGGGACTTCCTCCCGATGCGGCCTTGCGCTGGATAGGGTATTGCCTGTCCTACGCCACGGTGTTGCCCGCATTGTTCGCCACGGCCCGGTTGCTGGATGTGTTCGGCCTGTTCCGGGACGCGTCCGTCCCTCCTCTCAAAGACGCCCGAATGCTGCACTTGCCGCTGGCCTTTACCGGGGCGGCGTTTTTGATCCTGCCCATGGCGTTGCCGCGTTTCTTTTTCCCCTTGGTTTGGGGCGCGTTGGTCTTTTTGTTGGAGCCGTGGGTGCACGGCAACGGCGGACGGTCCCTATTGGCTGATTGGGAGCGGGGAGATGCGCGCAGATTGCTGCTTTTGCTCACTGCCGGACTGATCTGTGGCGGCTTGTGGGAGTTGTGGAACGCCCAGGCCGGAGCCAAATGGATGTACGACATTCCATTTGTGGGTGACTGGAAGATATTTGAGATGCCGGTTCCCGGTTTTCTTGGTTTTCCTGTCTTTGCCTTGGAGTGTTATGTGGCGGCCAATGCGTTTTTGCTTCTGCGCGAGCGGGTGGCGGATTGGACCGCTGTCCGGCGTCGTTGGTTTTGGACGGTGCTGGCGGTTGCGGCCGTGGTCTTCGATGCTTTTGTACTGGCCGGGGTGGACAGGTATACGGTGCTCAGTTTTCAGTGACCCCGGCGTCCGCCTTGCTGACTCAGCGTTTGCCCCCCGGTGATCTCGGAACCGGGGACGTTTCCGTTTGGCGTTCAGCGGGCAGGACGCAGCACTCGGGCCAGCCGTTCAATCAAGTCCAGCACGTCTTCACGGCTCGTTCCCCATCCCCAGGAAAAGCGGATGGATCCGGCAGCATATTCCACTGGAGCATCCATGGCGCGCAGCACATGGGAGATGGATGCCTTGTGCGGGTCGTTGGCTTCGTGTTCCGGGGCATGGCAGGCGGCTCCGGCAGAGACGGCCACATCGCGCAAGGCCAGTTCCTCCACGATTCGGCCCGCGTCCCATCCCCGGAATCCCACCAAAAGCGTATTGGGCAGCCGGGCTGCGTTTTCTCCAAAGATCATAAAGTCCGCTCCCAGGCGGGATAATCCGTCCCTAAGCACTTCCCCGAGCATGCGGCGTCGGGCCATTTCCTCCGGCAGATCGCGTCCGGCCAGGGCGCATGCCGCGCCAAGCCCCACGCTGAGCAATGTGTTTTCCGTGCCGGGTCGCAGACCGCGTTCCTGACCGCCGCCAAAGAGCAGCGCAGGTAAGGACACGCCGCGTCGGATGAACAAAGCGCCGATGCCTTTGGGGGCGTTGAGCTTATGACCTGCAATGGTCAAGAGATCCACGCCCAATGCGCGGACGTCCACGGGAATTTTACCGACTGCCTGCGAGGCATCTGTATGCAGCAGAACGCCGTGTTCCCGGCATGGTCCGGAAAGTTCCCACACGGGCTGGATCACACCGGTCTCGTTGTTGGCCAGCATGACGGAGACTAGGCGGGTGTTCGGGCGCAGGGCATTGTGCAGGTCCGAGGGGTGCATTCGACCCTGGTTGTCCACAGGCAACGCCGCAAGGGTTGCGCCTCGTCGGGCCATTTCTCTGGCCGGTTCCAGCACCGAGGGGTGTTCCACCTGGGTGGTGATCATGCCGGGATCGGGATTTTCCGCGTCAGGTCGAAGCAATCCCTGGATAATGGTATTGTTGGCTTCCGTGGCGCAGGAAGTAAAACAGATTTCATCCGGATTCGCGTTGATCAATGCCGCAACCTGCCCCCGGGCGGCTTCCAGCGCTTCCTTGGCGTCCAGTCCCCAGGCATGGCCACTGGACGGGTTGCCGAAAACCTTGTCCAGCAATGGAGCCATGGCAGCGCGGACTTGCGGGGCCAGAGGGGTGGTGGCGTTGTGGTCGAAATACAATGGACGCATGTTCACCTCGGCGGTTGGGATGCTGCGGCGGATGCAAGGATAGTCTGTACGGCCTGGAGTACGCTTTGCGGAGTGATGCCGCGCAAGCATTCCCGATGGTTGGAACAATGGTTTTTGCCGTGCAGGGAGCACGGGCGGCACGTCATGGGACGCTCAAGGATGACGTCGTGCGGGCCGGCCGGATAAAAGCCCCAGGCTCGGGACGTGGGGCCGAACAGAGCCGCTACGGGGGTGCGTACGCCGGCCGCCAGATGCATAGGACCGGAGTCGTTGGTTACGAGGACATCGGACCGGGAAAGCAGGGCGCAGGCTTCACTGAGGCTTGTGGTGTTGGTCAGGTCGCGGCCCGGAGCGTCACCGGAGGATTCCGGCGTGCGGTCCGGAAACAGCGGACTGCCGTTGTGGCCCATGACGAACCAGTCCAGTCCGGCGTCTGTGAGCAGGCGGGCGAGCACGCGCCAATGTTCCCTGGGCCAGGCCTTGTCCGGGTGGGTGGCGTAGGGATGCAGGGCCACCAGGGGACGCGAGCAGCCCTGGAGCAGGACGTTGGCCCGGGCCTGATCCCGGTGATCCGTGCGGATTTGCGGTAAAAGTTCCTCCGGCTCGGGAGGAATGTTTTCCAGGGCAAGGGAATACCGTTGTGGCACGTTGGTGCGTTCCAGAAAACGGCGAAACGGTTCCAGCCGAAGACGGTGGTAGAGCCGTCGTTGCAATCCGAATTTTGGATAGCGTTCCACAGGACCGCGCCAGAGGGTGGAGAGCAGGCGCGACCGCAGTGTGCCATGCAGGTCCAGCAGGGGTTTGCCCGCGTATTCACGGCTCAGTTGCAGCGCTGTTTGCAGCCAGCTCGTGCCGTGCAGACGCTCTTCGGGAATCGGAACCACGCGTTCAATGGCGGGATGCCCGCGAAGAATTGAGGCAGGTCCGGGTCGGGTGATGAAAATGAAGGAATATCCGTATTGACGGTGCCACCAGTCCAGAACTCCGGTGGTGAGCACCACGTCGCCCAAGGCTCCGAGACGGAAGGCGACACAGGTTTGGCTTGCGCGGGGTGATGTCACGTCGTATATCCTTTGAAGTTCCTGCGGACCAACACACTTCCCCAAGCAGGCGGCCAAGTCAAGGCCGGGATGTTGCGTGATGCGGTGCGCTTTGATACAAACGCGCTGGCTCCTCTAAGGGACCGGAAAAAAATAATGATAGAATTGATACTCGCCGTGGGACTGGCCACGTTCGTTTCGGCCTTTTGCTCGGTTGCCGAAGCCGTTCTGTATTCGTTTCCATGGAGTCTCGTGGAGTCGTTGAAGAAGGACGGATTACGCACCGGTGAAATGCTGGAGGCGTTGCGTAAAAACGTGGAAGAGCCGATTACGGCCATTTTGACGCTGAATACCGTGGCCCACACTGTGGGCGCGGCCCTGGCCGGTGCGGCATGGGCTTCTGTCTACGGGGAAGACAGCCTGGGCATGTTCGCCCTGGCCTTCACCATAGTCATTCTGCTTTTTTCCGAGATTCTGCCGAAAACAGTAGGGGTGGTGTATTCCAAGTCCCTGGCGCCGGCACTGGCCCGGCCCATGCTGTGGATGGTGGTGTTTTTCAAGCCTGTGGCGCGGATGGCGACGTTCATGGGGCGGATCATCCGCCGAAACCGGGATGCGCCCGATGCCAGCGAGGAAGATTTGCTGGCCCTGGTGAGCCTGACTCGGCGGGCGGGAACCATCAAACCGTATGAAGCCCGGTCCATCCACAATATTTTGTCCCTGGACGATAAGACTGTGGACCAGATCATGACGCCGCGGACCGTGGTGTTTTCCCTACCGGAAAGTATGACCGTGGCCCAGGCCAGGGAGTCGCGTTCCAATTGGCCGCATAGTCGGTTCCCCGTGTATGAGGGGGATGATCCCGAAGATGTCGTGGGCGTGGTTTACCGGCGGCAGGTTTTCGAGGCGCTGGCCGACGACAAGGACGACAAGCGCCTTGCCGACCTGATGCGGCCGGTGCGTTTCGTGCCGGAAAGCATGACGCTGGACAAGGTGTTGGTGCGGTTTCTGGAAAGCCGGATGCATCTGTTTGTGGTGTTGGACGAGTATGGCGGCATCGCCGGGGTGGTGACCCTGGAAGATGTGCTGGAAGAAATTCTCGGAAGTGAAATCGTGGACGAGACCGATCAGGTGGTGGACATGCGCGAACTGGCCCGCAAACGCCGGGACGCCGTGGCCTCACGCCGTGCCAAAGACAAGGGCCGGTCCTGAACCAGCGGCCGAATTCCTGAACGTCATGCGCTGCAAGGCGCAAAATCAACACAATATGAGGAGCACCCTTCATGAGTGCACAAAATTCCAAGGGAGTATACATCGCCGCGTTCGCGTTGCTGCTCGGCGGACTGGGATATCTCATCGTCACGGGCCTGAGCCAGGGGGCAACACCCACGCTCAGCGTGGCCCAGGCCGCGTCCATGGACGTGGAGGAGTTACGGCACGTGCGGCTTTTCGGCACGGTACTGCCTGAAGACATTGAACAGCGTTCGGACAATCTCGGCGTGGCCTTCCATGTGGCTGACAACACCGGGGCTTCGGTTTCCATGCGTGTGGAATATCGAGGCTCAGTGCCGGACACCTTCGCGGCCGGATCCGAAGTGATCATCAAGGGGGATTGGGACGAGCAGGCCGAAGTGTTTCGCGCCACCCAGCTGACCACGAAGTGTCCCTCAAAATATGAAGAAAAACGAGAGGAAGGGTAGTCGGGATCAAAAAAACAGCCCTGTTCCCCTTGTTTTTCGGCGCATCACGGACTATGGGAATCGTTCCCACTTCAACGGCGACACCCGCGCGACCTTCGCGCTGACATTCAAGGAGCACCTATGCATTTTGCCGCCTATGTGGGGCTGCTGTTCGCCTTGCTCGCCTCGCTCTTCCTCGCCGGACTCGCGGCCTACGCCTCCTGGCAGAACCGCGAGGGAACCCTGCCCTTTCTGGAACGGGGCCAACTGCTCAACGCCGTGTTGGTAGTTTTTTCCAGCTATCTTCTGCTCATTGCCCTGGTCGGGCGCGACTACTCCTTTTTGTACGTTTTCGAGAACGTGGACAACACGTTGTCCCTGCTCTATCGCATAACGGCATTTTGGGCCGGTCGGGCGGGTTCATTGCTGTTCTGGCATCTGATTATGGCGGTTGCCGGGGCCGTGTTTCTGTTCACCCGGGGGTATAAGAGCCTGTCGGATCAGACCCGCATGCTCTACTGGCTTTTGTTTTATGTGGTGCAGGCCTTTTTCCTTCTGCTGCTGGCCTGTCACAGCAACCCCTTCATTGAGGCCACTCCCGCCCCGGGCGACGGATTGGGCCTGAACCCGTTGTTGCAGAATCCTGGGATGGCCTTTCATCCCCCGTTGCTTTTCCTGGGGTATGGATTTTTTGCACTGCCGGCCTGTTGTGCCTTGGCCTGCATGCTCGCCGGGGAGCCTCGTTCCTGGCTGCGCGTCTGTCGAAATTGGATACTGACGGCCTGGGCCTTCTTGACGGCGGGCATCATCCTTGGCGGCTGGTGGTCTTATATGGAATTGGGATGGGGCGGCTACTGGGCTTGGGATCCCGTGGAAAACGCCTCGCTGATTCCCTGGTTCTCGGGTACGGCCCTGTTGCATACCGCCATTATTGAAAATCGACGGGGGGCATTGCAACGGACGAATGTCTTTCTCATGGCCGGAACCTTCCTGCTCTGCGTGTTTGGTACGTACCTTGTCCGGAGCGGTGTGGACGTGCAGAGTCTGCACACTTTCGGTTCCGGGGTGGTGGCCACACCATTGACCGTGTTTATGCTCGGCGGGCTGGCCGTGAGCCTGATTACCGTGCTGTTTGGTGAAAAGCCCGTGTACCGTGCACTTTCCGGCTTCACCAGTCGGCAGGGCATGCTGGTTATCTCCGCCTGGGTCTTTCTGGCGCTGGGCGTTGTGGTGGCACTCGGCACCATGTGGCCCGTGATCAGCAAGTTGTGGAGTCCCACGGCCGTGGGCTTGGATCCCGCGTTTTACAACCGTGTATGTCTGCCCCTGTTTACCTTGCTGGTTTTGGTCTTCTGCATCTGTCCCTGGTTCGGCTGGAAGGAAGGGATTCGCGATTCGCGCGGAGCCGCCGGGACCGCCGGTGTGTTTGGCGGTTCTCTCGTCATGTTCTGGCTGGCCGGAATTCATATTCCGCTGGCGCTCATTGCCGCCTCGGGCGCTGTGGCGGCCATGGCGTCCATTGTTCTGCTGATGGTGCTGATCCCGGCCACGCGCCGGACCCGCTTCTCCTGGGGACCACATCTGGTCCATCTCGGGCTGGCGCTCATGGCCTTGGCCGTGGCGTTTTCCGGACCGTACAAAGAAGAGACACAGGCCACGCTCCATCCCGGGGAAAGCATGCAGGTTGGGCATTATCTGTTAACGCATCAACAACTGAGCCAGGAACGTTCCCGGGCCGTCCTGTCCTATCGGGCTGAGTTGGTGGTGGTGCGTGACGGGGAGGAGATCGGCACGGTCCGTCCGGAACGGCGCTGGTATCCAAACTCCCGGAATTCTTTCGCGGAAGTGTCCGTTATTCCAGGCCTTGGGGATGAAATCTACGCCACGCTTTTGGGGTATGACGGAAAGGACGGCAGCGTGACCATCAGTGCGAGCGTGAACCCGCTTGTGAACTGGTTATGGATCGGTGGTACGTTGATGAGTCTGGCTCCGTTGGTGCTTTTGCGGAGAAATCCGGAGCCGGCATGAGCACGTCCCCGTTGTTGCGGCTGGAAAAGGCCGCGAAGTTTTATGGCGCCAAACTGGTTTTCCGTGACGTGACCTGTGCTGTGGAGCCGGGGCAGGTCATGCTGGTTGCCGGCCCAAACGGCGCGGGCAAGACCACGCTTCTGAAGGTTATGGCCGGATTGTCTCGGCCCTCTGCAGGAACCGTGCGATTGGATGTTCCACCGGAACGGACCGCCTATCTCGGACATGCCACCTTTTTGTATCCCGGACTCACCGCCTTGCAGAACCTGGGCTTTTGGGCGCGTATGTACGGCCTGCGCCGCAGTCGAAAACAGCTTATGGAAATGCTGGAGCGGGTGGGGCTTGTCAGAGTGGCCGAGGAACGGGCCGGGTCATTCTCCCGGGGCATGTCCCAGCGGCTGAATTTGGCCCGGGTCTTTCTGGTCGATCCCGCTCTCTTGTTTTTGGATGAGCCGGGTACTGGCCTGGACGTGACGTCCCTGGCGCTGTTGCGACGTGAAATAGGGCGTCTTGCCGAGGCTGGGACATCCATCGTCTGGATCAGTCATCAGGTTCGTGAAGACCGGGAATTGGCCCATACGGTCTTGGCGCTCTCCGGCGCGCGAATGCGGTATTGCGGGCCTGCGGCCGAGTATGAACCGGAGGCCGTATGCTGAAACGTGCTGTGGCCGTGGCATCCAAAGACTGGCGGCTTTCCTTTTCCGGCGGCCAGGGCGTGGTGCAGGCCGTCCTGTTGGGGTTGCTGCTCATTTTCTTGTTCAGTCTGGCCTATCCCGAAGGGCAGGCCATTCCGCCTCAGGCGGCTGCGGCCGTGTTCTGGCTGGCCTCGGCGTTTGGGCTGGTGCTCGTGTTTAACGGATTGTTCAGCCTGGAGGAGGCCGAGGGGGCCAGGCTGGGCCTGCTTTCCTCGCCTGCGCCCCGGCATTCGGTCTGGCTGGGCAAGGCTGTGGCCGGATTTGCCTTGCTGCTTCTTTCGCAGTTGATCTTTTTTCCGGGCATCGTGGTGTTCTTGGGGCAGGATGTGCGTGGTCCGCTGTGGCTGCTGGGCGCGGCCTGGCTGGGTGCCGACGTCGGGCTGGTGGTCCTGGGGGCGTTGCTGGGGGCGTTGGCTCAGGGGCAGGCTGCCCGGGAGTCTCTGCTGTCCGTCATCGTTTTTCCCCTGCTGATTCCCGCTCTGCTGGCGGGGATCACGTTGTTCGCCATGGTGCTGTCCGGTATGGACGCGGCCGGGGCGGATGCCTGGCTAGGACTGCTTGGCGCGTTCGACGCCCTGTACGCTGGTGCGGCCCTGCTGCTGTTTCCGTTTGTATACGGCGGCGAGGAGTAGCGGTCCGGATACGCGGCATTGCCGGGCCGGAAGACGCGGACGGAAAACCGGCCTCGATTTCGGATTGTTTCGGCAATTGTTTGGACCAAAGGAGACCCCATGAACCTGAACAGGATATTGACTCCGCTGGCGCTGGCGGCTCTGGCCGTGCATCAGTGGTTTATCTGGCAATATGCTCCCGTGGCTCAGTCCGGCCCGGTGCAAAAGATATTCTATCTCCATCTTCCGTTGGCCTGGTGGGCTTTGGTGAGCTTTTTTACCGTGTTCGCGGCCAGTATTCTTTTTTTGTGGAAGCGTTCCGAGGTGTGGGACGACCTGGCTGGAGCCGCGGCCGAAGTGGGGGTGCTTTTTTCCGGGCTTGCCCTGGTCAGCGGATCCATTTGGGCGCGGGCCGAGTGGGGCCACTGGTGGTTGTGGGATCCGAAGCTCACGACAGCCCTGATCATGTGGTACGTGTATGCGGGCTATTTGGTGCTCCGGGCTTCTCCCCTGGGGGGCGAAAGACGGCAGATCGTGGCCGCGGTTTTGGGCGTGGTGGCCTTTTTGGACGTTCCGCTGGTTTTTTTCGCCACGCGGCTCTGGGGTGGAGTGCACCCTGCGGATACCGCGCGCAAGGCTTCGGGAATGACCGGCTCCATGTGGCATACCGTATTTGTGGGTCTGGCCGCGTTCGGGGTGCTTTGGCTCGTGTTTCTGCTGGCTCGCCGGGCGCAACGTACGCGTGAAAAGCGTTTGGATGCGGAAATGGCTGAGCGGTTGATGGAAGACGGGGAGGGCAGATGAGTTCCAGCCTGTATATTACGTTGGCCAATGTCGCGGTATGGGGCGGATTGGCCGCATACGGCGTTTTTCTCATGACCCGGAATGGGCGTTTGAACCGTCGGGCAAAGCAATTGGAGTTGTTGCGCAATGACTAACGCACAGTCGACCCCTCCTGCGGTGGGTCGCAGGATTGTTATTTTGGCCGCCGTGCTCGGCATTCTGGCGATTTTTGTTTCGTCCATGCTCTACCGTTGGGATAATCCCAGTCTGAAGAAGACCATGCGGCAACCGTCGGCCTCCGCCCCGGGCGCTCCCGGCGCGCAGGGCGGTATGTCCGAGGGCATGGCCGGAATGGATATGGAAGGCGTGCGCGCCATGATCGAAGGTCTGGAACAGCGACTTGAGGAGAATCCTGAAGACCTTGAGGTGCTTATGCAGCTGGCCAATATCCGCATCCTGCGTGGCGATCGTGAAGGCGCGGCCCAGTATCTGGATCGGGCGCAACAGGCTGCCGCCGCGGACAAGATGGCCTTGATGGATCTTGCGAGCCGGTGGTTTGAGCTGGACCGGTACGACAAGGCGGCCCAGACTCTGGAACAAATTTTGGTCAACGAGCCGGAGGAAGTGTTCGCCCATTACAATTTGGGTGTTCTATACAAATTCCGATTGGATGAGCCTGAGAAAGGGGAGCGACATCTGCGCCGGGTGGCCGAAGGTGAACACGGTTTCGACGACTTGCGTGCGCAGGCGAAAAAAGCTCTGGAGGAAGACTAAAGCCCCGGAGCTGCGGGGTTCTCGTTGTTGACAAGTCGTAGGGAATATACCTAGATTAGCCCACTTCCCAAGAAGTCGGCGGGTTGCGTCCGCCGAAGTTTCCTGGAGGTATCCGACAATAGATTGAGGTCCGTGTTTCGTACACCTTTAGCGCCTGAAGAGCGTCAGGAGGGACAATTCTATGAAGATGAAGTGGTTGCTGAACATGCTGGCCGTGCTCATTGTGGCTGCGCTGGCTGTTGGTTGCGGTGAACAGAAAAAAGAAGAGACCGCCGCTGGTCAGGGAACCGAGGAAGCGGCTTCCGAAGAGACCGTTGCGGAACCGGCCGGGGAGATTGTCCTTGGCGTGCCTGGTGCGCATTCTGGTGACTTGGCCTCCTATGGCCTGCCCACGGTGAACGCTGCCGAGCTGGTGGCCGAAAAGATCAACGCCGAGGGCGGTGTGCTTGGACGCATGGTCAAGGTCGTGGCTCAGGATGACGAATGCAAGCCGGAAAAGGCCACTAACGCCGCCACCAAGCTGCTCTCCGAGGGCGTGCATGTGGTGCTTGGACACATCTGCTCCGGTGCAACCAAGGCGGCTTTGCCGATTTATACCGAAACCCGCATCGTGTGCATGTCGCCTTCCGCCACCAACCCGCCTCTGACCCAGAGCGGGGATTACCCGAACTTTTTCCGTACCATCGCCTCGGATGATGCTCAGGCGCAGCTTGGCGTGGATTTTGCCAAAAAGATCGGCCTGACCACCATTGCCGTGATTCATGACAAGGGCGACTACGGCAAGGGCTTTGCCTCCTTTGCCCGCGATTTCGTCGAAGCCGATCCGGACATGAACGTCGTGCTTTTTGAGGGCGTGACCCCCGGCGCGGTGGACTATTCCGCAGTTGTTCAGAAGATCAAGAATTCCGGTGCAGATGGCGTCATTTTTGGTGGCTACCATCCCGAAGCTTCCAAGATCGTGTCCCAGATGCGCAAAAAGGATCTGGATCTTCCGTTCATCTCTGATGACGGCGTGAAAGACGATACCTTCATCAAGGTGGCTGGCGAGTATGCTGAGGGCGTGTACGCCTCCGGCCCGCGCGACATTTCCGGCAACCCCCTGTATCAGGTGGCGTTGGACGCGCATAAGGCCAAGTACGGCACCGAGCCGGGTGCTTTCTTCTACGAAGCCTATTCCGCGGCCCTGGCATTGCTCAATGCCATCGAAAAGGCCGGTTCCACGGATTATGACGCCGTGGTCAACGCGTTACGTACCGAGTACGTTGATACGCCGGTGGGCAAGATCAAGTTCGACGCCAAGGGCGACGCCGAAGGGGTCGGCTTCTCCATGTATCAGGTTCAGGACGGAGAGTACGTCGAATTGCAGTAGGACAAGGAACGGGGCGGCTTAGGCCGCCCTGATTGGTCCCAGGGGGCAGGCGGCGGCCTGTTCCCTGGTATTGTTATTTCAAGCGGGTTGGTACAATGGATTACTTCTTGGAACTCTTTTTCGGGGGATTGACCCGGGGCAGCATCTACGCGCTCATCGCCTTAGGCTATACCATGGTCTACGGCATCATTGAGCTGATCAACTTCGCCCACGGAGAAATCTACATGATCGGCGCCTTTACCGGCCTGATCGTGGCCGGGGTGCTGGGAACCCTTGGATTCCCCATGCTCGGGATTCTGTTTGTAGCCTTGGCCTGTGCGGTTATCTGGTCCGCCGCCTACGGCTACACCGTGGAAAAAATCGCCTACAAACCGCTGCGTAATGCGCCGCGCCTTTCGCCGCTGATCTCTGCCATCGGTATGTCCATCTTTTTGCAGAACTATGTGCTGCTGGCGCAGACGTCTGACTTTTTGCCGTTCCCCCAGCTCACCCCGGATTTGGCGTTCATGGGTCCGCTTAAATCGTTTGTGAGCACCTCGGAACTCTTTATTATCGGGTCCACGGCCCTGGTCTGTGTCGGGCTGACGCTTTTCATCAAGTACACCCGTATGGGCAAGGCCATGCGCGCCACGGCCCAGAACCGGAAGATGGCCATGCTAGTGGGCATCAAGGTGGACAAGGTCATCTCCGCCACGTTTGTCATCGGCTCGGCCCTGGCCGCGGTGGGTGGTGTGCTTATCGCTTCCCATATCGGGCAGATCAACTTTTACTTCGGCTTTATCGCCGGGGTGAAGGCGTTTACCGCTGCCGTGCTCGGCGGTATCGGATCGGTTCCCGGTGCCATGCTCGGCGGTCTCATCCTCGGCTGGACTGAAGCGTTCGCCACTGGCTATGTATCATCAGACTACGAGGACGTGTTCGCCTTTGCTCTGCTGGTGCTCATTCTCATTTTCCGGCCCGAGGGCATCCTGGGCAAGGATTCCACCCAAAAGGTCTAGGAGGCGGATATGCGTGAAGTCATTCGAGCGCTGCTTGTCAGCCTCTGGTTCGTGTTCCTGACCTTTCCGATCCTTGTGATCAAGGTGGACACCATCAACGATATCATCGTCTGGCGCTGGATGAACTCCCTGTACATCGGTCTGGGGGTGCTTCTGCTCCAGGGGATTTGGCATGCCTGGAGGCATCTGCGCACGTTGCGCAAGGAAGATCGGGAACGGGACACGATCGCCTGGATCGTACTCGTCTGCCTGCCCGTGCTTTGGCTGGCATGGGTTGCCACCCGCAATACACAAAAGCCGCTGCATCCTGCGGACCGTGTGCTCATGCTTCTGGTGGCCCCGCTCTGGTTGGTGGATTATTTGCGCAGTCCTGCGAAGCGCGAACCCCAATGGCATGATTGGCCCTGTATGATTTTGTTTCCGCCGTCCCTGCTGGTGCGCGGATATTTTGCCCTGTTCCGCAAGGGGGGAGAAAAGGTTTCCATTCCCGGTGTGGAGCAGCCAAGCCTGATGCAGGTCATGCTGGAAAACCAGAAGGCCATGCGACCGCTTTATTTGCTGATTCTGATCCTGGCCGCGTGTTATCCCCAAATGGTGGAATTTTATCAGACCAACATCATGGTCAACTTCATGATTTGGATCGTGCTGGGGCTGGGGCTGAACATCGTGATCGGCCTGGCCGGATTGCTGGATCTCGGGTTCGTGGCCTTTTACGCAGTGGGTGCCTATGCCTATGCCTTGCTGAACCACCATTTCGGTCTGAGTTTTTGGTATGTGTTGCCCATCGGCATGGTCCTGGGAGCGGTCTGCGGTCTGTTGCTGGGCTATCCCGTGCTTCGTCTGCGCGGGGACTATCTGGCCATCGTGACGTTGGGATTCGGGGAAATCATCCGTCTGGTGCTGGAAAACTGGTCCAGTTTTACACACGGTCCATCGGGCATCTCCAACATCGACCGCCCGCCGTTTGTCACGGATCTCAGCATCATGCAGGCCACCGAGTATATGTATTACATCATGCTCGGGCTATTGCTGCTGACCATTTTTGTGGTCACGCGGTTGAAAAATTCACGCATCGGCCGGGCTTGGCTCGCTCTCAAAGAAGATGAGATAGCTTGTCAGGCCATGGGAATCGACAAGACCAAGACCAAGCTCGCGGCTTTTGCCCTGGGCGCGACCTGGGCCGGTCTTGTGGGTGTCGTCTTTGCGGCCAAGACCACCTTCATCAACCCCATGAGCTTCACTCTCATGGAATCCATCATCATTCTTTCCATCGTCGTGGTGGGTGGCATGGGATCCATCCCGGGCGTCATCACGGGGGCGCTGGTGCTCATCCTGGTGCCGGAATGGCTGCGTGGCGTGGAAGAGTACCGCATGCTCGCGTTCGGCGCGTTCATGGTCATGGTCATGGTCTTCCGTCCGCAGGGGTTGGTGAGTGCGCGACGCAAGGTTTATCAATACGACAAAGCAAAGGCGGTGAGCGCCCATGAATAAACCGGCCCTTGACGTGCGCGGCCTGTGCATGGACTTCGGCGGGCTGCGCGCTTTGAATAAGGTTGATCTGGAAGTGCGCCAGGGAGAGATCGCAGCGCTGATCGGTCCCAACGGTGCGGGCAAAACCACGTTCTTTAACTGCATTACCGGCATTTATGCCCCCACGGAGGGGGATATTCACGTTCTGCCCGATGGGGAGAACCGGGTGCGGATCAACGGACGCAAACCCAACCACGTTACAGAATTGGGCATGGCCAGGACGTTCCAGAACATCCGTTTGTTCCCGTCCATGACCGTGCTTGAAAATGTTATGATCGGGCGGCATTGCCGCAACCGTTCCTCCATCCTCGGCGCTGTATTGCGTGACGGACATACGCGACGTCAGGAGGATGAGGTCATCAGTCGCAGTTACGAAATGCTTGAACTCGTGGGGTTGGAACGCTGGGCCAATGAGTTGGCTACCAACCTGCCCTACGGTGCGCAGAGGCGGCTGGAGATTGCCCGGGCCATGGCTACGGAGCCGTTCCTGCTGCTCCTGGACGAACCGGCAGCGGGAATGAACCCGCAGGAAACCCGGCGGCTTAAGGATCTGATCGACCACATCCGCGAAACGTACCACATTGCCGTATTGCTCATTGAGCATGATATGAAAATGGTCATGAGCGTTTCCGACCGGATCTATGTCATGGATTACGGACAGCGTATCGCTGCGGGATCCCCCGAGGAAGTGAGTAAGAATCCGGAAGTGATCAAAGCCTACCTTGGGGAGGACGCCGATGACTAGCCCCATACTCGAATTGCGGTCCATCGACACATATTACGGCAAAATCCAGGCGCTTTATGGAGTGGATATCTCCATCAATGAAGGGGAGATCATCACCCTGATCGGGGCCAACGGCGCGGGGAAGAGCACCACGCTCATGTCCATTTGCGGGGTCACGCCGCCACGGAAAGGGCAGGTGTTTTTCCAGGGGCGGGACATCACCCGTACTTCGGCCGAGGCCATTGTTGCCCAGGGCATTTGTCAGGTGCCGGAGGGTCGCCTGATCTTTCCGGGCTTGACTGTCACGGAAAATCTGGACATGGGTGCATTCCTGCGCAACGACAGAAACGGCATCCGTCAGGATATGGAGCGGGTTTTCGAACTGTTCCCCATTCTTGCCGAGCGTCGTCGGCAGGCGGGCGGCACGCTTTCCGGCGGAGAGCAGCAGATGCTGGCCATCGGCCGAGCGCTCATGGCCCGCCCCAAGCTGCTGCTGCTGGATGAACCGTCCATGGGACTCGCCCCATTGGTGGTTCGGCAGATTTTTGATATCATCGTGCAGATCAACAAGGAGGAGGGTACCACCATCTTTTTGGTGGAGCAGAACGCCAACCTGGCCCTGAAAATCGGACATCGCGGATATGTGATGGAAAACGGGGTCATCACCATGGAAGACGACTGTGCAACCCTCCTTGCGGACGATAGTGTGAAAAAGGCCTATCTCGGCCTTTGAACATAGGAATAACAACCAATATCGCGCTAGCGAGGTTTTCAATGGAAAAGACTGTGATCAAAGCCCTGACGTTTGACGACGTGCTGCTGCTTCCGGGGTACTCCGAGACCACCCCGGACGCCGTGGACGTCTCCACTTATCTGACGCCGGACATCCGGCTGAACATTCCGCTCCTTTCGGCGGCCATGGATACGGTCACCGAAGCTCGCATGGCCATTTCCATGGCCAGACACGGCGGCGTGGGCGTTGTTCACAAGAATCTTTCCGTGCGTGAGCAGTGCGTGGAAGTGGACAAGGTCAAAAAGTCGGAATCCGGCATGATCATCGACCCCATTACCGTGCATCCGGACGACAGCCTGGGCAAGGTGCTGGACATCATGACCGAATACCGTATTTCCGGCTTGCCCGTTGTCAAGGGTGAGCATTTGGTGGGGATCATCACCAACCGGGACATCCGGTTCGTGAAAGATCGGGAGACGCGGGTATCCGAGCTGATGACCAGCCGCAACCTCGTTACCGTTCCCGTGGGTATTGCCCCGGAAGAGGCCAAACGGTATCTGCACCAGCATCGCATTGAAAAATTGCTGGTGGTGGATGACGAAAATACGCTCAAGGGATTGATCACCATCAAGGACATTGAAAAGGTCAAAAAATATCCCAACGCCTGCAAGGACGACCTGGGCCGTCTACGGGTGGGCGCGGCCATCGGCGTTGGGGAGAGCGGACTGGAGCGGGCCGAGGCACTGCTGCGAGCCGGTGCCGACTTCCTGGTTCTGGATTCGGCCCACGGCCATTCCAAGAATATTCTCGATTCCGTGCGCGCCCTGCGCAGCGCCTTCCCCAAGGCGCAGATTGTGGGCGGCAACGTGGCCACCTACGACGGTACCAAGGCGTTGATCGAAGCGGGCGTGGATACGGTCAAGGTCGGCATTGGTCCCGGTTCCATCTGCACCACGCGTATTGTGGCGGGCGTGGGGGTTCCCCAGGTCACGGCCGTGATGGAGTGCTCCCGGGCGGCCCACGAAGAAGATAAATGCATGATTGCGGACGGCGGCGTAAAATTTTCCGGCGACGTGGTCAAGGCCATTGCTTCGGGCGCGGACTCCGTGATGATGGGGTCGCTTCTGGCCGGGACCGAAGAGTCGCCGGGCGAAACCGTGCTCTACCAGGGACGGACCTATAAGACGTATCGTGGCATGGGGTCCATTGACGCCATGAAACGGGGCAGCTCGGACCGTTATTTCCAGGAAAAGTCCAAGAAGCTCGTGCCGGAAGGCATTGTGGGCAAGGTTCCCTATCGGGGCCGTGTGGCCGACTCCGTCCACCAGCTCATCGGCGGGCTGCGTTCGGGCATGGGCTACACCGGTTGCGCCACCATCAAGGCGCTCCAGAAAGATGCGCAGTTCGTACAGATTTCCATGGCCGGACTGCGGGAGTCCCACGTGCATGACGTGACCATCACCAAGGAAGCCCCCAACTATCGGGTGGATTCCAACTAGGTCCGGCGGTACGAAAGACAGCAAGACAACAACCCCGGCCTTGATCTCGTCGAGGCCGGGACAACAAGGTGCTTCGGCACAGGCGGTGACGGTGGCCCCGGGGTCGCGAACCGCTCTTCAGGAGAATTGTATGGATAAGGTCGTCATCCTTGACTTCGGATCCCAGTTTACCCAGCTCATTGCCCGGCGTGTTCGGGAGGCGGGCGTGTATTCCGAGATCCACCCCTGCACTGCGGACCCGGAAAAGGTCAAGGCGTTGAATCCGCAGGCGCTGATCCTCTCGGGCGGGCCGTCCAGCGTGCTGGATCCGGCTTCCCCGGCTCTGGATTCTGCCTATCTGGAATGGGGGATTCCCATCCTTGGGATTTGCTACGGCATGCAGCTGTTGTCCCACAATCTGGGCGGCAAGGTCGTGGCCTCGTCCGAACGGGAATACGGCCGCGCTGAATTTCAGGCCATGAACGATTGTCCGCTGTTTGAGGGCGTTGAGGAGTCGGATTCCATGACCGTATGGATGTCCCACGGGGATCGGGTGGAAGCCATCCCGCCGGACTTCGAGATCATGGGCCGGACCGAATCCATTCCATTTGCTGCCATGGGACACCCGGGCAAGCGCATCTATGCATTACAGTTCCACCCCGAGGTGGCGCATACGCAGGACGGCGCCTTGGTCTTGCAGAACTTTCTCTTCAAGGTGGCCGGACTCAACCCCACGTGGTCCATGGCCTCTTTTGTGGAGAATACGATCAAGGAATTAGCTGACACGATCGGTGATGCCAAAGTGGTGCTTGGTCTCTCCGGCGGCATCGACTCCACTGTGGCCGCGGTGCTCCTGCACAAGGCCATCGGCCACAACCTGCATTGCATTTTCGTGGATAACGGATTGCTGCGCATGGGTGAGCGGCAGGAGGTCATCGGCTTTCTGGAGGAGCACTTTGAACTGAACGTAAAGTGTGTGGATGCGGCCGATGAGTTCCTGGACAAGCTCGACGGGGTCACCGATCCAGAGAAAAAGCGAAAGATCATCGGGCATACCTTCATTGAAGTCTTTGACCGCGAGGCCAAGGCCATTGATGGTGTGAAGTTCCTGGGACAGGGTACGCTCTACCCGGACGTGATCGAGTCCGAATCCTTTAAGGGACCGTCGGCGGTGATCAAAAGCCATCACAACGTGGGGGGGCTGCCGGAAAAAATGAACCTCAAGCTGGTGGAACCCCTGCGTGAGCTGTTCAAGGACGAGGTGCGCCGCGCCGCGTATGAATTGGGCATGCCGGAACATATCATCTGGCGGCATCCCTTCCCCGGCCCTGGGCTGTCCATTCGCGTAGTTGGAGCCATTACCCGGGAGCGGCTGGAAATCTTGCGCCTTGCCGACCGCATCGTGCAGAACGAGTTGCTTGCCTCTGACTGGTATCGCAAGGTATGGCAAGGCTTTGCCGTGCTGTTGCCGCTCAAGACCGTGGGGGTTATGGGTGACGACCGCACCTATGAACACGTCATCGCGCTACGCATCGTGGATAGCGTGGATGCCATGACCGCGGATTGGTCGCGCTTGCCTTCTGAGCTTCTGGCGCGTATTTCCAATCGCATAATTAATGAAGTCAAGGGAGTGAACAGGGTGGTCCTGGACATTTCCTCCAAGCCGCCGAGCACCATTGAGTGGGAGTAGGCGGCACGGCGGCACGACTAACGGGACAGGACGGGAAACGGCATGTTCGGCATCGGCTCGACGGAACTGGTAATCATCATCGTTGTGGCGCTCGTCGTCATTGGACCGCAAAAACTGCCTGAAATGATGCGAACCCTGGGAAAGGGGCTCGCGGAATTCAAACGCGTTGGCCAGGATGTCAAGGAGACACTGGATAACGAGGTCAAACAGGCCGAGGATGAGATTAAAAAACAGGAACAGGAAGTAAAGGAAGCGGCGAAAAGCGCGGCTCGGGAAAAGGCGGAAGCCGTGCTCGAAAACGGCGGCAAGTCCGAAACCGAAGACGCCGCAAAGGAAGACGGTTCCATGGCTTCCAAGAACGAATCCGACGCTTCTCCGGCCACGTCCGCCTCGGTGGATGGTGAGACGGCCAAGGGAGGAGGCGCGGCATGACCACGGAGAACGGCAAGCCTGAAGAATTGCCTGTGACCGCGCAAGAGGATGCCGCTCCGGCTGGGGATCCTAACCTGGAGGATCCCGGCTTGGACGAGGCTGCGGAGGAGGAAGAAAATGACGGCCGCATGACACTGATGCAGCATCTGCTGGAGCTACGTAAGCGAGTGGTGCGATGCTTCATTGGTATTGGGGTCGGTTTCCTCATTTGCTATCCTTTCGCCGAACAGATGTTCCGCATCTTGATGGACCCCATGACCAAGGCGTTGACCAAGGTCACGGAGCACAAGTCCGTCCTGCCACAGGACTTTTTTGAAAAGTTTCAGCAGGCTGTCACTCAGGGACTCCAAGGAACGGACTTCCCCTACATGGATCAGCTTCCAACGTTTTTTGATTCGTTGCAGCAGTCCATGGTCAAGGTGGTCATGCATCAGGGGCAGTTCATCTACACCTATCCGCCGGAGGCATTTTTTGCCCATGTGAAGGTGGGGTTGGTAGCCGGATTCTTCCTCATGAGTCCGTTCCTGTTTTATCAGATTTGGGGTTTTGTGGCTCCAGGGCTGTATTCCCATGAACGGCGCTGGATCGTTCCGGTTGCGATGATTTCCGCCATATTCTTTGTGGCGGGCGGCTTGTTCGGCTATTTCGTCGTGTTTCCGTTCGGGTATGAATTCTTTGCCAGCTACGCTTCGGATATGATTTCCTTTACGCCGAAGCTCTCGGAATATCTTGGCTTCTCGCTACGACTCCTGATCGCATTCGGGTTGGTTTTTGAGCTGCCCATCTTCATTTTCTTCCTGGCGCGCATCGGTCTGGTGACGCACAAGGGACTGCGCCGCAACCAAAAGTATGCGATTTTGATCGCCTTTGTACTGGCCGCCGTGCTTACGCCGCCGGATCCTTTTACCCAATCGCTCATGGCTGGTCCGCTGGTCATTTTGTATGAAGTGGGCGTGTGGGTCGCGTTTGTGTTCGGCAAGCGCAAGAAAAAGGATGCCGAGGACCAGGAGGCACCCGAGGTAGCCACCGAGGATGCAGCCGAAGAAAAGACCGAGAAACAGGAAAGCGCGTAGCTTGGCCTCTTCGGGGAAATAGGAGCGGGAGATGCCTGCTCCTGTTTTTCTCGGAGGAAGAAAAACCTGGAAATCGGGAGGTTCCCTTTTTTCCGGTTCTCCTATACTACGAAAGGGTATGCCCATGCAGACACGTGAAGCCGCGCTGGAGCGCACCACTAAGGAGACGGACATCCGTCTGCGCCTTGTCTTGGACGGACAGGGGCGGGCCGAAGTGTCCACTGGATTCGCTTTTGCGGATCACATGCTCACGTTGATGACGTTCTGGGCCGGATTTGACCTGGAACTGGCCTGCAAGGGCGATCTGGAGATCGACGCCCATCACAGCCTGGAAGATGTCGGGCTTTGCCTTGGGCAGGCTCTGGCCGAGGCTTTGGGTGATAAAGCGGGCATTGAACGCATCGGCTGGGCCAAGGTGCCTATGGACGAAGCCCTGGCAGAATCCGTAGTGGATCTTTCGGGGCGGGCCTATTTGGTTTATGACGATGCCTTGTTGCCTGCCGTGATCGCGGGGGAGGAAAAGGATCTCTGGCGCGAATTTTTCAAATCGTTGGCCTTCCGCGCCGGTATGAATCTCCATTTGCGCTATGAATATGGCCTCAATGGCCACCATCTGCTGGAGGCGGCCTTCAAAGCCACGGGCATGGCCCTGAAGCGTGCCGTGAATCGTACCCGGCAGGGCGTGGCCAGCACCAAAGGGAGTCTGGACTGATGAAACGTTTCGCACCACTGCTGTTCATCCTGCTGACCGTCGCTATGCTTGCAGGCTGCGCTGAACGACGCATTCCGCCTATCGAGCGCCCCGAGGGCGTTTATGCCGTGGCCGGGGTGACCAGCCCACGGTATGATTGGCAGTTGCTGGCCGGGTATTTGCCGATGGAGGGAAAAGGTGTTTCCCGTGACGTGCTTACGGCGTTGGACGCCACTGTTGTGGAGCTTTTGGCCGAGCACGGTGTCAACGGCGTCACGCCTCCTGCCAATACCCGCCAGTGCCAGGAAATCGTAACCTTCGAAAATACCAGCGGCTCGCGCATCAGTGCCCTAAAATATTGGGTCCAGGTGGGAGAGTGCGCCAAGGCGGACTATCTTGTCGTGCCGCAATTGCTCTACTGGCAGGAACGCGAAGGGAGCGATTGGGGAGTGGACCGGCCTGCGGGCGTGGTCATGGATGTTTACATCATCGACGTGAATAGCGGTCGCTTGCTGGCCCGGCGTCATTATGACGAAACCCAGCGGCCCTTGTCTGCGGATTTGGGGAATGCCGGGCGGCATTTTGAGCGCGGCGGTAAGTGGCTGACGGCCAATGAACTGGCCCGGTACGGTCTGGACCGCATGTTGCGGGAGCTTGGTCTGTGATTCTGTTTCCTGCTGTCGATATCAAGGACGGACAATGCGTTCGTCTTAGTCAAGGAAAAGAGGACCAGGTCACGGTGTTTTCACCGGATCCGGTGGCCATGGCGCAGCAATGGGCGGACCGAGGGTGCGAATACCTGCATGTCATCGATCTTGATGGCGCATTTTCCGGCCAGCCCCGCAATGCGGAATTGATCCGCCGGATATGCACCGCCATCGACATTCCCGTTCAGCTGGGAGGCGGTGTACGTGATCTGACGATTGCCAAGGCGTATCTGGACGCGGGAGTGCAGCGGCTGATTATCGGCACCTTGGCTTTGGAGCAGCCCGAACGCTTTGCAGAGCTTTGTTCCGCTTTCCCCGGACAAGTGGGCGTATCGCTTGATGCCGTGGACGGCATGCTCAAGACCAAGGGCTGGGTGGAAGACGCAGGCCAACATATCTTTGATGTGCTTCCGCAAATGGAGAAGGCCGGAGCCGCGTTCATCATCTACACCGACATTGCCCGGGACGGCATGCAGACCGGCGTGAACCTGGAAGCGCTGGAAGCTCTATGCGAAAAGACTACGATACCGGTCATTGCCGCTGGAGGCGTTCATACACTGGATGATCTCAAGGCGTTGTATCCCCTGTGCGCAAAAGGACTTGAAGGCGCCATCTCCGGTCGGGCCATTTATACCGGAACGCTTGATGTCAGCGCGGCTCAGGACTGGATTCGCTCCATGCAATAACGCTGCCTGATTTCGACCAAAGTGAAAAGGGACTTCATCTTCGAAGATGAAGTCCCTTTTGGGTTCTGGGTGGCGCGTGCCATCACGTCCTGCTGTTGTCGCCGTGGGGCAGTGCTCCGAGAATACGTTCCACCAACGGTCCCAGGCTCGAGCGTTCCCGGGCAGTGATGGGAACGCCGGTAGGGAAGATGTTGCCGAGCCGCTCACGGTCATCCGCATCCAGCTTGTCCCATTTGTTCAGGGCTACAATCCGTTCCGGCTTTTGCAGGTCCATTTCTTCCAGAATGTTTTCCACGGCGTGGACATGCTCTTCCACTTCCGGGTGGGCTGCATCAGCCACAAGCAGCAGAACGTCGGCAAATTCGAGTTCTTCCAGTGTGGCGCGAAAGGCTTCGCGTAGATCGGGCGGCAGCCGTCGGATAAAGCCCACCGTGTCCGTGAGGATCACTTCACGATCACGCGGAAAGCGAATGCGCCGTGTCGTGGGATCCAGTGTTGCGAACAGTTTGTCTTCTGCCAACACATCGGCGTTGGTCAGCGTGTTCAGCAGCGTGGATTTTCCCGCGTTGGTGTAGCCCACCAGCGAGATAACGGGTACGCCGGATTTGGATCGGCGTTCGCGGGTTTGCGCGCGGTGACGGCGCACCGCCTCCAGCTCCTTTTTGAGCCTTGTCAGACGGTCTCGCGCCCTGCGGCGGTCTACCTCGAGCTTTGTTTCACCCGGGCCACGCCCGCCGATGCCTCCCATGAGTCGGGACATGGCTTTGCCCGCGCCCGTAAGCCGCGGTAGCATATATTTGAGCTGGGCCATTTCCACCTGGAGTTTCCCGGCCTTGCTGGTGGCGCGTTGGGCAAAAATATCCAGGATCAGCTGGGTGCGGTCGATGACGCGACGTTCCGTAAGTTCCGCAAGATTCCGCATTTGTGCGGGAGAAAGATCCTGGTCAAAGAGGATGAGACGAGCGCCGCATTGCAGGGCGCGAACTTCCAGTTCCGCGAGCTTGCCCTTGCCCATAATGGTGCGCGGGTCGGCCTTGCGTACACGTTGGACCAGCATGTCCGCCGGAACAAGCCCGGCCGTGCGAGCCAGCGCCGAAAGTTCGTCAAGAGAGCGTTCCTGGATTTGTCTTGAGGCCGTGGATACGCTGACCAATAATGCCCGGTCCCCATGTTCCAACTCGGGGCCGGGTTGGGAGCGGCTGAATTCCTCTTCCAGCGCCTCGGTCAGAGCATGCAGGTCCACGGTCTGATGGTCATACCGCTCCGGGGACAGCAGCTCATGGGTGCGATGGGAAGGGTTGGGCGGGAGCAGGTGCGCGACCTGAATCCGATCCGGCCAGCCCTCGGCATCGACGCTCAGGGCAGCTACACTGTCGAAGCGCAGGAAAACCATGTCCATCAGGTCTTCCTGGGAGAGTTTTTCGGAACCGAAGTGCGTATGTACCAGCCGCAAGCCCCGAAGCCGTCCAGCCCCCTGACGGGAGCGGGGCAACTCGGGAATGAAAATGGCTTCCGGGTCACCGACAAGGACCATGTCGGCGCGACCTTGGCGGTTGACCAACACAGCCACTTGCCGGCCAATGTCGTGGGAAAGGCCTGCCAACTCCCGGGCCTGTTCAACGCTGACCACTTCCCGCAAAGGGTAGCGACGTTGATACAGTCGGTTCAGCCGTTTCAATTCACTGGGCTTAAGCCCTTGGGTGTTGCCCTGTACGCGTTGCGCTATGGGATTGCTCCTTGGTTTGCAGGCTGGGGATGGGGACCGGTTCAGGCTGTATGGTCCGTCAGGTAGGCGCTGATCATGCGGTCGTACTCGGAGACCATGCCGAAGGTCTCGGCAGCGAGGCGGCGGCGCAGATCAAGCCCTACCTTGCCTTTGTTGGCGCGCATTTCATCCATGATGGCGGTATAGTGGGATACGCCCGGCACCACGAGGATGGAATGAAAGTTTTTGGCGGCGGCGCGCAGCATGGTCGGGCCGCCGATGTCGATTTCCTCAACGGCCTGCTTGAGATCCAGTTCTTTTTTCGCGGCGTCGGCAAAGTTGTAAAGATTGACGCAAATCAGATCGAACGGCTTGATCTCGTGCTGTTGGAGCGTCTCCAGATGTTCGGGATTATCTTTATCCGCAAGCACGCCGCCATGCACGTTGGGATGCAGGGTTTTGACGCGGCCACCCAGAATTTCAGGAAAGCCGGTCACGTCGCTGACCGGGGTCACGGGCAGTTCGGCTTCGGCAAGCATGCGGCGAGTGCCGCCTGTGGAAACCAGTTCCACTTGATTTTGGGCGAGAAAGGTCGCGAATTCGACAAGAAGCGACTTATCGGTGACGCTCAGCAGAGCGCGTCGGATAGGCAAAAAATCCATGACACACCTCACATTTGTTTTGTGAGGAAGTGCCAGATAATCCGGGCGTGCGCAAGTTCAGACCCGGGTAGACCCCAAATTCGGCAGGCGCGCTGTCCACCCGACGAGGAGTGGACAACGCGGCCCGGAGGGGACAAAAAATCGTGCGTCAGCTACACGCTGATCTGATTCAGCAATTCCTGGGCAGACTCATTGGACGGGTCGGTTTCCAGGATGCGTTCCAGATGCAAAATGGCGTCGTCCTTGCGGTCCATGCAGACCAGACAACCAGCCAAGGCGTAGCGGACTTCGTGCTTGCCCGGATCGATGGAGAGGTAATTCTCCAGGTGCGGAACCACCAGTTCCAGATTGGACGTTTCGTGTCCGAGCCGTACCAGGCTGAACAGGGCGACCATGTTTTCCGGGTTGATGGCCAGCGCTTCACTAAAGTGCTCGAACGCAACACCTGCTTCACCAGCTTCCATGAGAATCAGACCGATGCCGGCGTGACTCTTGTCCGTAGGTTCGATGGTGTGCGCCTTGCGATATTGCTCCATGGCTTCCTCAAGAGAGCCGCGTTGCACCGCGATGGTCGCCAGACCGAGATACGGATCAGGATGAATGCCGTTGGATTTGGCAGCCTTGTTGTAGTATTCCTCGGCCTTTTCCAGCTCTCCCATAAAGAGATAGCATTCTCCGAGTTCCTTGTTGATCTCGTAATCCAGGTGTGTACTCATGACATCCCCTCCAAATTCCTGCCGGTCGATCAAGACCGTGCGCTTTGAAATGTCTGCCCAGGTGGGCAGCAAAAGCAATGCAATGCTTGTGCCATGAAAGAAACTCCAGTGGTGGAGAAATTGGGCATGTCGCGTTTCATTCCGTAAAAAAGTTCACTATTCCAAACTGTAAACGAGGAATAGCCCTCGGCTTTCAAGTTGGGATCCTGGGTTTATAATCTGGGATGCTCGGCGAAGCATGGCGTGTTCATTTGGCTTCCGGCAAAGCCTGCCGACGGTTCTTCGACAGCCCCCAGGACACCATAAAATATTAAAGTGGTTTTATGTTAGGGTGTTACTCAAATGGAACGGTTGTTGCTTTGTTGGTTGCGTGTCGGGTTACCCCAAAGCGGGACACTCGGAAAAAAATGACCAGCAGAAGAGAGGCAAGGCATGAAGGGACTATTTTCATCGCATATCGACGTAACCGCCAAGGTTCTGGATCTTCGGTTGGAGCGTCAAAACCTCGTCGCCGGAAACCTCGCCAACGTGGATACTCCGGGATACAAGGCCCGTCGCCTGGAATTCGAAGATCGGTTGCAAGACGCTCTGGCCTTGGATCAACGCGGTAAGGTTACGCGCACCAGTTCCATGCATCTACCGTCCACTTTTTCGGCGGATGGATTTGAAGGGCGGGGCATCAAGGAGTTCGAGCCGCGCCAGGTGTTCGGCGAGGACCGTGTAGACCTGGATAAGGAAATGGCGCTGATGGGAAAAAACGCCATGCTCTACAACGCCTTGGCGGAAGTAATCACCAAGAATTTCCAAGGACTGCAAAAAGTCATTCAGGATGGGAGCAAATAAATGGATTTCATGACCGCACTTGATATCGGCGCGTCCGGCCTGCGCGCGCAGCGGGCCTACCTGAACGTCATTTCTATGAACATGGCCAATGCCCGGACCACGCGCACCGTGGAGGGGGGACCATACCAGCGGAAGGCGCTGTCGCTGGAATCTTCGCCGGTCTATACGCCTTTTGATGAGGCCATGAAGGACCAGCTCAACCGAGATCTGCACGGTGTGACCGTGCGGGGCATGGTCAAAGACGACCGGCCTTTTAAGATGGTGTATGAGCCGGGACACCCCGATGCCAACGAAGAGGGCTATGTGGCGTATCCGGACATCAATGTTGTGGAAGAAATGACCAACATGATCAACACCATGCGTAGCTATGAAGCCAACACCCAGTCCATTGACTCGGTGAAGAAGATGTTCACCAAGGCGCTTCGCATCGGCCGATAGCCAAAATGGACGCATCCTGTGGAACTAAAACACCGGGGAAGGAATCATGATTAAAAGTGTCGCCATGCAGGCCTACAAAAATGCCATGCAGGACGCGCAGGAACTGTCCCAGCAGGTACGCTCCACCACTCAGCGAAAAAAGCCGGTGGAAGGGTTCGGCGAGACGCTCACCGATTCGTTGTCCAAGGTCAACGAGATGCAGGGCGAGAAGTCCCGTATGATCGAGGAGTTCGCCTCCGGAAAGACCCAGAATGTGCATGAATTGATGATCTCCATGCAAAAAGCCGGCGTGGCCATGCAGATGACCAGTGCGGTTCGCGGCAAGATCATCTCCGCATATCAGGAAATCATGCGCATGCCCTTCTAGGGCCGGATCACCGTAGCACTACTTTTTGAGGAGAAAGCCCATGCCCCCGTTCCTGACCGAAACCTGGCAACGCTTTGCAAATTTTTGGCAGCGCCGCACTGTTTCCCAGCGTGTGCTCATCGGCGGACTCAGCGTCATCGTGACCCTGGCCTTTGTGTTCATGATCTATTGGCTGAACATGCCGGACTACCGGGTGCTGTATACCAAGCTGTATCCCGAGGACGCCTCCAAGGTGGTCTCCATGCTGCAGGCCGCCAAAGAACCGTACAAGCTGCAGGACGGTGGCCAGACCATCATGGTTCCCGCGGACCGTGTTTACGATCTGCGCCTGAAAATTGCCGGGGAAGGCACCCTGCACGGCCAAGGCATTGGCTTTGAAATTTTTGACAATATCAAGATCGGCCAGACCGATTTTGTGCAGCACATCAACTACCAGCGCGCCCTGCAGGGAGAACTTGCCCGGACCATTTCGGAGTTTCCCCAGGTGGAGCGCGCCAGAGTGCATTTGGTGCTTCCGCACAAGAGTTTGTTTATTGAGGAACAGGCTCCGCCGTCCGCGTCCGTAGTGCTCAAGCTCAAGGACCGGGCCGAATTGGGCAAAAAGGAGATCACCGGCATCGTCAACCTGGTGTCCATGTCCGTGGAGGGGCTGGAAAAAAGCCGTATCACCGTGACGGACATGCAGGGACAGCCTTTGTATGAACCCGAAGAAGACGGTGCCACGGTTGGCTTGTCCAGCTCGCAGTTGGATTATAAAAATGAGATGGAACGCAAGCTGGAGCGGCGAATTCAGGAGCTGCTCACTCCGGCGGTGGGACCGGGTAAAATCATTGCCCGCGTGAATGCGGAGCTGGATTTTTCCCAGCGCACAATCCATCGGGAGTTGTTCGACCCGGACGCCACGGTGTTGCGCTCCGAGACCCGCAGCGAGGAAACCACCCAGGGGCGCGCCAATCTGGACGGCGGCGTACCCGAGGCCAACTTCCGGGGTGACGGATTCACCGGAACCCAGTCCACACAGGACTCCACGCGGGAAACCCGTACTTCGAATTTTGAAATCAACCGTGAAGAGCAAAGTATTATCACTCCGGTGGGCGAACTGAAGCGACTGACGGTTGCGGTCCTGGTGGACGGCACCTATACTACCCCGGAGGAAGGGGCGGACCCTGTCTACGCACCGCGCACCGCCGAGGAAATGGCCGAGTATGAACGTCTGGTAAAGAGCGCCATTGGCTTTGATCCGGAGCGTGCCGACAGTGTGGAGGTTTCCAACATCTCCTTTGGCGTACCCGAGGGCATTGACAGCGATTCCCTGATGCGCACCATGCTGGAATACGCGCAGCGGTTCGGGAAGCCTTTCCTCAACGGCCTGCTCATCTTCCTGTTCCTCATCCTCGTGGTGCGGCCAGTGGTCATGGCCCTGATTCGTCCGCGGGTCAACGAGCAGGAAATGGACGAGGTCGCCGGGCTGCCCGGCGCGGATCAGCGTTTGGCCCTGGACGAGGCCGAGGTGGACGAGGAAGCCCTGGACACCTCCATGCGGCTGGAAAATGCCAAGAACATGGCCTTCCAGCTCTTTGATGAAAACACCGACCAGGCCGTGCGTCTGCTCAAGTCCTGGATCAAGCAGGAGGCTTAGA